>JBDSTZ010000464.1:0-10678 GCA_039927975.1 Massilia sp.
CGCGGGTGCCAAGCCAGGTTTGCAGGTCGACGTCGAACGGGTCGGCGATCACGCCGATCACCTGGCCGCCGGGCTCGCGCAGCAGCACGCAGTGGCGCGCCAGCGCCTGCGACAGCGGCAGCAGGTCGAAGGCCGGGGTGAAGGCCAGCATGTCGGCCGTCTCGGCGACCGCCATGCCGAACGGCGCGGCGAGCGACTGGACGATCTGGCGCGGGTCGGCGCCGGTCAGCGCTTCGATCTCGTCGACCAGCGCGCGGTTGGCGGCGCCGCTGCTGGCGCGCGCGCGCGCCAGCAGGGCGGCGTCGAGCGGCACCGCGGCGGCGGGCACCGCTTTCAGGTGGGATGGCAGTGGCGCGGTCATGACATGTCTCCGGCCAGATCGAAGATCGGCATATAGAGCAGCACCACGATGGCGCCGACGATGAGGCCGATGGCGGCCATCAGGAGCGGCTCGAAGGTGCGCGTGAAGCGGTCGATCCAGCGGCTGATTTCGCCATCGTAAAAGGCGGCCGACTGGGTCAGCATGGGGCCCATGTCGCCGGTGCGTTCGCCGACCCGCAGCATGCGCAGCGAGATCGGGGTGGTGAGGTGGTTGGCGGCGAAGGCGCTCGACAGCGGCAAGCCCGATTCGACCGCCAGCCGGGCTTGCTGGAGGCCGGTGCGCACATTCGGCGAGACCATGCCCTGCACCGTCTCGATGGCCTGGACGATGGGAATGCCGCCCTCGGTGAGCATGCCCAGGGTCAGGTACAGCCGCGACAATTCGTAGATGCGCACACGTTCTCCAAAACCGGGCAGGCGCGAAAGCAGGCCGGCGATGCCGCCGCGCGCGAGCAGCTGGCGCGTGCCGAGCACGATCAGCGCGACCAGCGCGCCGATGCCGGCCAGCAGCCAGGCGGTATGCTCGGCGGCGAACTGTCCCCAGCTTAACAGCAAGCGCGACATGAATGGCAGGTTGCGGCCGGCGCCTTGATACACCTCGGCGAAGCGCGGCACGACGTAGGTAATCAGGAAGCCGCTGACGCCGCCGCCGACCCCGAGCAGGATCATCGGGTAGATCGCGGCGCTGACGATTTTCGCGCGCACGGCGTCGATGCGCTGCTGGTAATCGATGTAGCGGGTGAGCGAGCGCGGCAGGTCGCTGGTGCCTTCGGCCGCTTTCACCACACCAATATAGAGCGGCGGAAAGCGGTCGGCCTGTTCGGCCAGCACGGCGGAGAAACGCTTGCCTTCGCGCAGGCCGGCGAGCAGGCGCCCGAGCACGTTGGCCAGCACCGGATTGGTTTCCTTTTCCAGCAGCGCTTCGAGCGCTTCGACCACGCCGAGGCCGGCGCTGAGCAGGGCCAGCAGTTCCTGGCTGAACAGTACCAGCGACATGCCGCCGCGCGCGCCGGCGCCGCCGAACAGGCCGCGACGCGGCGCCTTGATCGAGGAGACGAACAAACCGCGCGCCTCCACCTGGCGCCTGGCGTCGGCCTCATCCAGCGCGTCGATGCGCAGTTGCGCGACGACGGAATCGGCCGACAGGGCCCGCACTTCATACTGCATGCTGCTGTTCCGCTTCTTGTTGGAGTGAATCGTTGGTGGCCAGGGGTGGACGGCGGGCGCCGGCGGGATTCCGCAGCGCCTGCCCTACCCTTGCCATCCGGCCGGCAATAAGTTCCAGCGTCGTAATAAGTTCCAGCGTCTTAGTTGGTGATATCAGCGTCTTCGCCGGTGCCGCCAGGCTGGCCGTCACGTCCGAGCGACAGGATCTCGAATTCGCCCTTGGTGCCCGGCGCGCGGTACTGGTAGGGATGGCCCCACGGGTCGAGCGGCAAGGCTTTCTTCAGGTAGGGGCCGTTCCATTTGGTGCCGCCGGTGGCCGGCGCGGCCAGCAGCGAGCCCAGTCCTTCTTCGGTGTTCGGATAGCGGCCGACGTCGAGCCGGTAGGTGTCGAGCGATTTTTCAAACGCTTCGATCTGGGCCTTGGCGATCGTCACTTCCGATTTGCCCAGCTGGGAAAAATACTTTGGCCCCACGTAAGCGGCCAACAATCCAATGATAACGATAACAACTAACAGTTCAAGCAGGGTGAAACCTGCGTTGTTGGGGCGCTGGCAAACGCGCTTGCGCGCTTGCTGTTGAATGACTCGAACCATCTCCGACGACTCCTCGTGAATGCGACTTCGCATATTGTTCTATTACTTTTTGTTCTATTACATTTTTCACCGCTGCGCCTGATCGGCACCTCCGCGCCCTCCAGCGCGGCAGACCTCGCCAGCAAAGCGAGATTTCAGCGCTGCAAGGCTACCACGCCGTCAGGCCGATGGACAACTTTTCTTTTGCGCGTGCGGGCCTGTCTTCATAGCAATTTGAGTCGGTATTCAACATGGTTTTTTAAACCACTGCAACTGATGTGCGCATGCTCCCTTGATTTGACCACAAGTCGCGATTTACCTGTGGGTGCTGGACGCCGACGAAATTTAATTGGGCGGCAGCGGCCAATGACGATTGGTTCTTTGTTAAAATTTTTTACATAAAAGTTGTTTCCACTGATATATTTATTGACAACCCGAGCCCACAAGAAATTTACGGCGCTGCGACCCAGACCGTAAATCGCCTTGGTGACTTAGTTGAATAACCTTCACTGAAAGCACGCCATGACCCGTCACGCAACGTTCGTCGCTGTCCCCGCCTCCGTCCGCCCCGCACCTGTCTCGCCGTCCACCGCTTCCCCCTTTTCCTTGCCGCGCCGCGGCGCGCTCGCCCTCGCCGCCGCGCTCGCCTGCGCGGCCGGCTTGCCGGCGCACGCGGCGGTGATCAACTTCGACGCTTATGGCGGGCTGGTCGGCGATAGCGACGCCATCGTCGAGAGCGGCTACCAGGTGGGCTTCTTTTCCAACGCGACCGGCGCGCAGCCGGGCGACTTCGTCGGCGCCTTCATCGACGGCAGCGACCCGACCTCCTGCCTGAATGGCGCCTGTCCGGTCAATAACGGCAGCACCTATTACAGCGTGGTCAACGACAGCTTTATCGACATCATTTCCGATACCGCCGGCAAAGCGTTCCGCATCGGCGGCTTCGACGCCTCCTTCATCGGCGCCAGCGCCGCGCTCAACAGCTATCCGGCGGTCGCCGGCCTGGTGCGCATCCAGGGCTTTTTCGCCGCTGGCGGCTCGGCGACGGAAACCTACCAGTTGGCCGGCCCCGGCGCCAACGGCTTCAATTTCGGCCACTTCAACCCCAGCACGGCGTTCGGCAACCTGGCCTTCGTCGAAGCGGTGATGTTCGGCTTCGTCTGCAATTCACTGGGCAATTGCTCGGCCTTCTCCACCGACACCGCCCAGTTCGGCGTCGACAATCTTTCCCTGCTTGATGTGGCGACCGTGCCCGAACCGTCGTCCGCGCTGCTGCTCGGCCTCGGCCTGGCCGGCCTGCTCGCGTTCGCCCGCCGCCGCGCCTGAGGCGCCGCTCCGCTCCCCATCAAGATCCGAGGAAACCATCATGACTCTCCGTCCCATCCGCGCAGCGGTACTGCTGCTGCTATCGACATTGACCTTCGCCGCGCAGGCCGACGACACGCGCCGCTCCTACATCGTGCAACTGAGCGACAAGCCGGTCGCTTCCTACGCCGGCGATATCAGCGGCCTGAACGCGACCCAGCCGGCGCCCGGCCAGCGGCTCGACCTCGATTCGGCCGACGTCCAGCTCTACACCGACTACCTGGGCCAGAAGCAGGCCACGGTGCAGGCGGCGATCGCCGGCGCGCCGATTCTCTACACCTACAGCGTGGTGCTCAACGGCTTCGCCGCGCTGCTGACCGACGACGAGGTGCGCCAGCTGCAGGCGCGCAGCGACGTCGCCGCCATCACGCTCGACACGCCGCGCAAGATGGACACCATCTCGACCCCCGCCTTTCTCGGCCTCGACAAGCCGGGCGGGCTGTGGGAAAAACTCGGCGGCAAGGGCAGCGCCGGCGAGAACATCATCGTCGGCATCGTCGACGGCGGCATCTGGCCCGAGAGCCCGGCGGTGGCCGACCGCCTCGACGCCAACGGCAAGCCGAGCTTCGACAACAGCGCCTCGCTGGTCTACGGCGCCGCGCCGGCGCAGTGGAAAGGCGTTTGCCAGACCGGCGAAGGCTTCACCGCCGCCAACTGCAACAACAAGCTGATCGGCGCGCGCTATTTCGACGCCACTTACCGTACTACCACCAACGTGACGCACTGGAGCGAATTCCGCTCGCCGCGCGACTCGATCGGCAGCGGCCTGGGCGAAGGCGGCCACGGCACCCACACCGCCACCACCGCCGCCGGCAACAACAATGTCGACGTGACGATCTCCGGCCTGCCACTCGGCCAGGCGTCCGGCATGGCGCCGCGCGCGCGGGTGGCGGCCTACAAGGTGTGCTGGTCGTACAACGACGCCAGCGCCGCCACCGGCGCGAAGAACAGCTGCTACACCGGCGACAGCGTGATGGCGATCGAACAGGCGGTGGTCGACGGCGTCAACGTGATCAATTATTCGATCAGCGGCGGCACCACGATCGGCGACCCGGTCGAGCAAGCCTTCCTGCACGCCTCCAACGCCGGCGTGTTCGTGGCCGCCTCGGCCGGCAATTCGGGCCCGGACAACACGGTGGCCCACATCAGTCCGTGGCAAGCCACGGTGGCCGCCTCGACCCACGGCCGCGAATTCCAGGCCGACGTCAAGCTCGGCAACGGCGCCAGCTACACCGGCGCCTCGATGAGCCCGGCCCCGGTCGGCCCGGCCCCGCTGGTGCGCGCAGAGGACGCCGCCGTCGCCGGCGCCGATCCGACCCGGGTGACCCTGTGCTACAGCGCCGGCGGCAATGGCGGCGTGGCGGTGCTCGACCCGGCCAAGATCAGCGGCAAGATCGTCATCTGCACGCGCGGCGTCAACGCCCGCACCGACAAGAGCCTGGCGGTGGCGCAAGGCGGCGGGGTCGGCATGGTGATGGTCGACACTGGCGGCGGCCTGGTGGCCGAGCCGCACTCGGTGCCGACGGTGCATGTGAGCGCCGCCAATGGCGCCGCGATCCAGGCGTACGCGGCCACCCTGAACGCCAGCGCGTCGATCACCAGGTTCGTGGTCACCACCAACACGCTGGGTGCGCCGGTGATGGCCGGCTTTTCTTCGCGCGGACCGAATGTGTACGACGCCAACCAGCTCAAGCCGGACCTGACCGCGCCCGGCGTCGACGTGATCGCCGGGGTGACGCCGGCGTTGACCCAGGCCGAACGCGCCAATGTGGTCAACGGCACGCTGGTGCCGCCGCCGGCCTGGGCTTCCTACCAGGGCACCTCGATGGCCAGCCCGCATGTGGCCGGCCTGGCCGCCCTGCTCAAGCAACAGCATCCGACCTGGACCCCGGCGGCGATCAAATCGGCGCTGATGACGACCGCCACCGACACCCTGCCCGACGCGATCGCCTCGGGCGACACGCGCGGCATCCTGCCGTTCGCCCAGGGCGCCGGCCATGTGAACCCGAACGGCGCCAGCGATCCCGGCCTGGTGTACGACGCCACCCAGGTCGACTACAAGAAATACATGTGCGGCACCGGCATGACGGCCGAATGCGGCGGCGGCACCATCACCGGCTACAACCTCAACTTGCCGTCGATCGCGGTCGGCAACGTGCTCGGCAGTGTGGTGGTCAACCGCTCGGTGACCAACGTGGGCGCCAGCAGCGCGACCTACACTTCCAGCAGCGCGCTGACCGGCTTTTCGGTGGCGGTCAACCCGGCCTCGTTCACGCTGGCGCCGGGCGCCACGCGCGCCTTCACGGTCACGCTCACGCGCACCACGGCGCCGGACAACGTCTGGCAGTTCGGCAAGCTGACCTGGACCGACGGCAGCCACGTGGTGCGTTCGCCGATCGTCGCGCGTTCCGGCAAGCCGCTGATCGCGCCGAGTCTCTTCACCAGCGACCGCGCCGGCGCCACCAAGCTGATGAGCGTGGCGACCGGCTTCACCGGCAAGATGAACACGGTCTACGGCGGCCTCAAGGAAATCAGCCGCGAAGCCTTCACGGTGCAGCAGGCGACCTCCGGCACGGTCGACACGGTGGCGCAGATTCAAACGGCCTGCAAGGCGGCCGGCAGCGGCGTGCGGGTGGTGCCCGTGACGGTGCCCGCCGGCAGCGTGCTGGCCCAGTTTGAACTCTTCGACCGCGACACCGCCAGCCACGGCGGCGACGACCTCGACCTGGCGCTGCTCAATGGCGCCGGCACCGTGGTGGCGACCTCGCTGCACGGCGGCTCGAACGAGAGCATCATCCTGCCGTCGCCGGCCGCCGGCGACTACCGGGTCTGCGTGATCGGCTACGAAGCGGCCAACGGCGTGTCGACCGACTTCACGCTGTCCTCGGCGGTGGTGACGGCCACCGATCGGGGCGGCAACTTCAAGGTGATGGTGCCGACCAAGGTGTATGCGGGCAGCACGGCCAGCGTGGGGATCAGCTGGTCGGGCCTGGCGGCCGGCAAGCGCTTCGCCGGCGCGGCCCAGCTGCTTGACTTGAGCAACACGCCGGCCGCGACGACGGTGTTCAAGGTCGACACCAGCGCGCCGCTGCCGCTTGGCGAGGCGGTGGAACGGGCGTTGCCGAAGGATAGCGGCATGTAAACCCGCTGGCAGGGTAAGCCAAGCCGCGTGTCGCAGGACACGCGGCTTTTTTTATGATGATGGATTTTATTGCGCGGCCGGCCCGGCCGCCGCGCCGCTGCCGGGCCGGCACACATGGGCCTGGCAGACGGCGCCCGGATCGACCATGAACTGGCAAGTGCTGATGGCCCCGGACGCCTGGTTGGCGGCCTGCTGTTCGCGCTGGTAGCGATCGGCCAATGCGCGCAATGGCGCTTCCGCGGTGGTGGCGCTCGACCAGGCGATATACGATTGCGGCCCGCCACAGGCACGCGCACCAAGCGCGAGGGAGCGGCACTGGCTCGATTCGGTGCAACGGGCGGCGCCGACCATCGCCTTGATCTGGCCCAGCGTATCCGCCGGAGCGACTGCCGGCGCTGGCGTGTTGGCGGCAGCGGGTGCAGACGCCGACGCAGCTGCCAGCGTATTGGCAGCGACGGGCGCGGGGCCAGGCCCCGCCGAACTGCCCGGCGACGGGCTGCCGCAGGCGACACAGCCGAGGGTCAGTAAAAGGGTAAGCAGGCGCATGCAGCCATCATGCCGAGCCGCCGAGCCTGGGTCAAGCGGCTTCCAATTGTGCGCGGGCGGGCGCTGCCGGCGCCGGCCCGGGCGGCTTCGGGTCGAGCAGACGCAGCGACAGGCAGCGCGACAAGGCGTGCGCGCGGTTGCTCACGCCCAGCAAGCGGTAGACGCGTTGCAAATGATTTTTCACCGTCAGCGCGCTGATGCCGAGAATGCGGCCCACTTCGTAATTGCTCTTGCCTTCGCTGACCCAGGCGAGGATCTCGGCTTCGCGCGCGCTCAGCGGCCGGCTCATCGACGCCTGCGCCTTCATGGCCACCTCGCCCGCCGATACGGGCGAGAGCCGCAGCAGCGCCATGTGCAGATGCGGCAGCAGCAATTCGAGGAAGTACGCTTGGCGCGCGCTCGGCCGCAAGGGAAAACCGCACAGGGCGAACAGGGTCGCGCCGCCGGCCAGCGCGCCGCTGCCATGCGCGACCACGTTGTCGAGGCCCAGGCGCTCGAGTTCGGCCTCGAAGCCGGCCAGTTCGCCGGTTCCGCTCTTGCATTGGCGCGCCAGCCGCACGCCCAGGCCCGTGAACGGATCGCACAACTGCTGCATCACCAATTCGCCCACCACGCTGCCATGCAGACATTCGAGCCGGACCAGCGCATCGGCGCCGTCGAACTGCATGCACAGCATCAGGCGATGCGGCAGCAGCGCTTGTAACTGTCCCTGGGTCAGCAGATAGAACTGGTGCTGGTCGCGCACGCGCACGGCCGCTTCGATGATGCGCAGCAGGTATTCCTGCTCGCGCTGGCTGAGGATGACAAGCTGTTCCATGCGCGCGGTCCGGCTCAGGCGGCGCCTTGCCAGCCGAGCTTGACGCCCGCGTCCCAGGCGACGAAGCGTAGCCGCTGCCGCGCACGGTTTCGATGCGGCGCTGGTGGCCGCTCGGCTGCAAAGCGCTGCGCAGGCGGCCCACATGGGCGTCGACGGTGCGCTCGTCGAGGATGACATGGTGGCCCCACACCTGGTCGAGCAGTTGCGAGCGCGAATGCACGCGCTCCGGGTGATGCATCAGAAAGTTCAGCAGGCGAAATTCCACCCGTCCCAGCGACAATTGGCGCGCCCCGGCCGTCACTTGATGGGTGCCGGGATCGAGCCGCAGTCCGGCCATCTGCACCGTGTCGGCGCCGGCATGCGGGGCGCGCCGGCGCAGCAGCGCGTGGATGCGGGCGATCATCTCGCGCGGGCTGAACGGCTTGCCGATGTAATCGTCGGCGCCGGTTTCCAGCGCGAGGACCTTGTCGGCCTCGCCATCGCGCGCCGAGATCATGATGATCGGCAGCTCGCGCGTGCGCGGCGCGGCGCGCAGGCGGCGGATCAGGCAGATGCCCGATTCGCCGCCCAGGTCCCATTCGAGCAGCAGCAGGTCGGGCAGGGTTTCGCCGAGCAGCACGAGGGCCGATTCGGCGTCGGCCGCGCAGCTGACGGTATGGCCGGCGCGCTCGAGGTTCAGGCCGATCAGTTGTTGCACGGCGCGTTCGGCCTCAACCACGAGAATGTGTGCTGACATGGAATCCATCCCTGGAAAATTGTCACGGAGACATCTTGAAACAACTATGCCTGATTGGGATGGCGATGAACAATACGATTTACATGGGCGATTGAGTCGATCGGCGACTAAATGCGGGGCGCAAAAAAGCACCGTGGCCGGCGATCGGCGACGGTGCTCGTGACGGGAAGCGAAGACGGGATCAGCGCGACGCGCGGCGCCGCGCAATGAAGCCCATCGCCAGCAGACCGGTCAGCATCAGCAGCCACTGGCCCGGTTCGGGAACGGCGGCGGTGACGGTGGCAAACTCGCGGTCGACCGTGGTCACGATGGTGCCCGGATCGCCGGCCACCAGCGAAAACTGGACGATGCCGTCCGGATTGCCCACCGTGAACCCGGTGTTGTCGAACAGCGCCACCGAGAAGATGCTGTCCTCGTCGCCGATGGCGCCGAGGAAAGGGCCGCTGAAGCCGACGTCGAAACTGAGTATCCCGCCCAGCGTCACGTTGCGCGACAGATAGTTGAATCCGTTGCCGTTCGACAGCGAAAAGCTGCCGTTCGGGCCGACCGTGTAGTCGCCCGACGAGCCTGCGTCGACCGGCCCGAAATTGGGCGAGAAATTGGTCAGCGTGGCGGTCGCCGCCGCCGCCGAGACGGTCGGCCCGAAGAAAAAATCGAGGTAGCCGGAGCCGGCCAGAGTACTGGCGTCGACATCGACGTGGTAGTTGAGCGGCGATGCCGAGGCGGTCAGCGCGCCGCCAGCCAGCAGCAGCGACAGGCACAGGTGGCGCAGAAAGACGATGGGATTGAGCGTCATGGTGGTTCCTTAGTAGGTGCCGGAGAAAATGGTGGCGACGTAGGGAATCGCCGCCTTGGGCGGATTGTTGAAGACCAGGCCGATCGTGACGGTGGCGCCGGGCGCGATGGCGGCGTTATTCGACGTGATATACGGTACACCGTTGTGGCTGCCTGTGGCGTTCGCCAGGGTAACTGTTGCGGGCAAGTTACTCAGTTCGATCTGGAAGGGGCCGGAAATCGTCGCCGAGGTCTTGTTGGTGAACGAGACGGTGCCCGAATATTGCTGGGTGTTGCGGTTCAGATTCAATCCCGAGCGATAAGGCGTCATGCTTGCCGTCACGTCGACAAAGGTCGGCGCCAGGTTCAGACTGATGACCACGGGGTCGTGGTCCGAAGCGCGGTAGGCATTGTTCACGTACAGGTCCTGCGGCTTGCCGTCGGTGTTGTAGTCGATCACTTCCGGTTCGTCGGCATTGTTGTGCCACTCGGTCGCGCCGGCCACCTGCGCGCTGAGCGCGGCGCTGGCCAGCGCGTGGTCGAGGTAGCCGCTCTCGCCGCCGAACACGTAGGAATAGACAATGCCGGCCGGCCGCACAAAGCGTTCGAGCTGGTTGACCATGCCGGAGGCCGTCAGCACATTGATCGGGTCTTCGAAGCCGTGCGAATTCATGTCGCCGATGACCAGCACGTCGGGGTCGCCGGCGGCCGCCACCACTTGCGGGATAAACACGTTGGCCAGCCGTTGTGCTTGCAGGACGCGGGTGCCGTTCCAGCAGCCCTGGCCGTCGCCATTGTCGGCATTGTTGCTGGTGCCGCCGGGGCAGCTCGCCTTCGATTTGAGGTGGTTGACGATCACCGAGAACATGGCGCCGTTGGCGGTCTTGAAGGTTTGCGCCATCGGCGGCCGGTTGTTGATCGAGTCGGCGTCCGACATCGACGCGCCCGCCAGCGCCAGCGCCGCCGGCTTGTAGAGCATCGCCACGCGGATCGCATCGGTACCGGTGGCCGGCGGCGCCGGCACCACGCTGTAGGCGGCGTAACCGAGCGCCGCGTTCAGGCTGCCGGCGAGATAGGCGGCCGCCGTATCGCCGTTGTTCTGGATTTCCATCAGACCGACCACGTCGGCGTTGATCGCCTTGAGTTCATTGACGATCTTGTCGCGCTGGCGGATGAAT
>JBDSTZ010000465.1:0-7314 GCA_039927975.1 Massilia sp.
CCGACGGCCAGGCGCGCCAGCACCGCCGCGCGCAAGGCGCTGTCGGGATTGTCGAGCGGGAGTTTTAGTTCAGAAATTCGCAACATGGCTCTTTATCCGTCGGGCCGTCGCCGGCTCCTATTTCACAACCCGCTATTTTAGCCGACCGCGAGACCGGCGAACCAGCACCGGCGGCGCGGGATGATGCTTGGCAGACATTTGTTGCGATTCATCCACCTTTGTTCGACACGTTTCCGGCCGGTTTCAGACCGCTCTGTCATAGGAGAAAAGTGGCCGCGCGCCGTCCGCTGGCTGTCCGTGCGCCGGATTTTGTACAGCATTTCCGTCCATTTCGCCATCGCCATCCGGTAAATCGCTGGAATGTTGTTTCTTTGCATAGTTAGTTCTCGCACGATTGACATGGCGCAATTCGATGTGGTCCCATTGATTAATAGAACGACCGTTCATCTGACGTGCCGTTTTATTTCACAGTGTTGACACCAATACAACACACATTTTCGTTATTTGCGAATAAAACTAGAGCAGTTCGAATTACCCATTCGGGACATGCCCAGAAGGAGTTTTTAATGAAATTCAAAATGAAGTCGATGCCCCTCGCCATTGCCACCGTGATCGCCAGCGGTGCACTCTCCGTCATCCCCGTGACCCAGGCAGTGGCGCAAGAAGCCATGGGCGCCGCCCCAGAAATGCAGAAGGTCCTCGTCACCGGTTCCCTGATCAGCCGCGCCAACAAGGAAACTCCGAGCCCGGTCCAGGTGCTCACCGCCGACGACATGGCAAAATCCGGCTTCACCACCGTCGCCGAAGTGCTCAGCAACCTGACCTCCAGCGGCCAGGGCAATCTGGCCCAGGGCTTCTCCGGCGCCTTCGCCTCCGGCGCCAGCGGCGTCTCGCTGCGCGGCCTGACCCTCGGCGCGACCCTGGTGCTGATCGACGGCCACCGCATGGCCCCGTATCCGCTCTCCGACGACGGCCAGCGCGCCTTTGTCGACGTCTCCAGCATTCCCTTCGACGCCGTCGAGCGCATCGAAGTGGTCAAGGATGGCGCCTCCTCGGTGTACGGCTCCGACGCCATCGCCGGCGTGGTCAACATCATCCTGAAGAAGACCTACAACGGCACCAAGATCTCGGCCGAAGGCGGCTACGCCCAGGGCGGCGGCGGCAAGAACGCCCACGTCACCATCACCCACGGCTTCGGCGACCTGCAGCGCGACGGCTACAACCTCTACGGCAGCGCCGAATTCCGCCATGCCAACGCCATCAAGCTGTCCGACCGCATCGGCGAGGAGTGGGCCAACGCCAACTTCACCTCGCGCGGCGGCATCGACGCCCGACGCGGCGTGCCGAACCTGCAAAACGGTCTGCGCGTGGCCGCCAACACGCCGTTCTTCTACAATCCGGCGCTGGCGGCGACCAACCCGGCCGCTTTCGCCTTCGTCGACAGCAGCTGCGACTACACCCGTTACATCGCCGGCAACTGCGCGATCCCCGACACCGCCGCCAACATCCAGCCGGAAACCGAGAACTACAACTTCATCATCGGCTTCACCAAGCTGCTCGGCGACGGCTGGAAACTGAACACCAAGGCTTCGCTGTTCGACAGCAAGGACGCCAACAACCGCGGCTTGCCGCTGTCCTACCCGGCCGGTTCCTTCGCCGGCAACACCTCGCTGGTGCCGGGCCAGTTCCCGAAAATTGTCAACGCCATTCCGAGCTTCCTGGTGCCGGCCAACTACCCGGGCAACACCCTCGGCGTGCCGGCCCGCATCTACGGCATCATTCCGGAAATCGCGCCGACCGTTTCCTCGGTCACCCAGTCAAAGTCCTACCGCCTGGTCGCCGACCTGACCGGTTCGTGGGCCGGTTGGGACATCAACGCGTCGGCCGGCTACACCAAGGTCGTCACCGACAAGAAGTATGACGGCTACATCGACCGCATCGCCCTGTACAACGCGCTGATCCGTCCGGTCAATCCGTTCAAGGTTACCGGCGGCAACACGGCGGCCGACCTGGCGGCGATCGCCCCGACGTTCTACAACCAGTCCACCGACGAACTCGACTTCGCCGAATTGCGCGGCTCGCGCGAATTGATGCCTCTGCCGGGCGGCAGTCTGGCGCTGGCAGCCGGCGTGAGCTACTTGCACAAGGACCTCAACGCGCCGTCGCCAGCGCTGCTGCGCGATGGCGTGGTCGGCAACGGCGCCGCTTACGCCTTCGGCACCGAGAACATCACGGCCGCCTTCCTGGAATTGAACGCGCCGCTGCTCAAGACGCTCGAGGCGAACGTCTCGGCCCGTTTCGACCACTACAGCACCTACGGTAATTCGACCACGCCGAAAGCCGGCTTCAAGTGGTCGCCAACCCCGGCCATCACCCTGCGCGGCACCCATTCGCGCGGCTTCCGCGCGCCGAACGCGGCCGAAAACGCGGTCGGCAGCGCCAGCTTCGCCGCCGGCGCCATCAACGATCCGATCCTGTGCGCCGACGGCAAGGCCACCACCGCCGGCAACGTCGTCTCGGCTTGCAGCTTCCAGGTCTCGTACATTCAACTGACCAATAAAGACCTGAAGCCTGAAAAATCGAAGTCGACCACCTTCGGCCTGATTCTCGAGCCGGTCAAAGGCTGGGCCACCACGATCGACTACTACAACGTGCAGATCAACGGCCAGATCAACTCGGAATTCTCGTTCCCGAGCTTCGTGCCGACCTATGTGCGTTCGCAGCCGTTGCCAGTGACGATTTCGGACGGCGGCAGCGCCACCCACATCGGCACCCCGGCACTGGGCGCGATCGCCTACATTCCGACCAACTACGTCAACGCCAGCTCAACCAAGACCACCGGCATGGAGTTTGAAACCTCCTACCGCTTCAAGCTGGGCGACTACGGCACCTTGAAGCCGCGCTTCCAGATGACCCACATGTTCAGCTACGTGCTCGACTCGGACGGCGTGACGACCCAGCTGGCCGGCACCCACGGCCCGTCCGGTGTGGGCGGCAACACCGGCAATCCGAAGAACCGCGCGCAGTTCTCGCTCGGCTACGACAACGGCCCGCTGAACCTGACCACCACCGTCAACTGGGTTGGCCCGTTCAGCCTGCTCGACCCGTCGACCGGCTACGACACTTGCTACCTGGCCACCAAGTCGGAAGCGTCGCGCACCAACTTCTTCAACACCACCGCAGCAGCGCCGCCACCGGTCGAGTTCTGCCACGTGCCGTCGTTTACCTCGACCGACATGACGCTGACTTACAAGCTGACCCCGGCCGTGACCCTGCACGCGACGGTGTTGAACGTGTTTGACCGCGCCGCGCCGATCGACGTCGGCACCTACGGCAACGCCACCGCGCAAGTCGCCTACAACCCGGCCTTCCACCAGTCGGGCGCAGTCGGCCGCTTCTTCAACTTCGGCGCCGCGTTCCAGTTCTAAGCCGGGGCAGGGCGGGGCGGCGGCATGGATGCCGCTGCGCTCGGTTGCATTAATCTAAGCAGGTTTGCTGCCGCGCTAAACCGCTGCACTAATCTAGAGCACTAATATAGAAGGACGGGATGCCGAGAGGCCCCCGTCCTTTTTTCTCGTCTGTATATTTAGACTTCGCCGCAGCCGCCGAGTTCCGCCGGTCGCGCTCAGGCGCCGCCCCACAGTGCCGCCAGCATGGCCAGCGCGGCCAGCCCGGCCGTCTCGGTGCGCAGGATGCGTGGCCCCATCGACAGCGCCAGCGCGCCCTGGGCGATGGCGGCATCTTCTTCCTGCGGCGTGAAGCCGCCTTCGGGACCGATCATCAGGGTGAGCGCTTGCGGCGGCTGGTGGCGCGCCCAGTCGGCCAGCGACTGCGTGCCGCGCGGGCTGAGCAGCACGCGCTTGTGCAGGTCGTGCTGGCCGATCCAGCCGTGAAAGTCGTCCAGCGGGGCCAGCCGCGCCAGGCGGTTCCGCCCGCTTTGTTCGGAAGCCGCCTCGATCACCCCCTGCCAGTGGGCCTGGCGTTTCTCGGCGCGCTCGGCCGACAGCCGCACCACGCAGCGCTGGGCCGCCAGCGGGACAATCCCGGCGGCGCCCAGTTCGACCGCCTTTTCGATGATCCAGTCCATCTTGCTGCCCTCGGGCAGCGCTTGCGCCAGGGTGATCTCGAACGGCAGCTCGACGTCGCGCGCGACCTGGGCCAGCACCAGCGCGCTGGCGCGCTTCTTGTCGACGGCGGCCAGCCGCGCGACATATTCGCCGCCGTCGCCATTGAACAGCACCAGTTCGGCCTCGGGCTGAAAGCGCAGCACGTGCAGGTGGTGCGCCACCGTCGCCGGCAGCTCGAGCGTGGCGCCGACGGTCAGCGGCTGGGGACAAAAGAAACGCGGCATGCGGGTCCTGGAATTCTGGTCAATAAACACCGGCATTTTATGATGAGCCCCTCTGGTCTGGTAAAATAGTTGGTTCGAAATCCATGCACCGCCCCGCATTCCCAATCCTGCATAGCAAACCATGACACCTACCTTACCGACTACCTTGATGGCCAACGCGATCCGCGCGCTGGCAATGGACGCCGTCCAGAAGGCCAATTCCGGCCACCCTGGCATGCCGATGGGCATGGCCGATATCGCGGTCGCCCTGTGGGCGGGGCATTATCGCCACAACCCGGCCAATCCGAAGTGGATCAACCGCGACCGCTTCCTGTTGTCGAACGGCCACGGCTCGATGCTGCACTACGCGCTGCTGCACCTGTCCGGCTACGACCTGACGATGGACGACCTCAAGGCCTTCCGCCAGCTGCACTCGAAGACCCCGGGCCACCCTGAGGTCGACGTCACCCCCGGCATCGAAACCACCACCGGTCCGCTCGGCCAGGGCATCGCCAACGCGGTCGGCATGGCGCTCTCCGAATACCTGCTGGCGGCCCAATTCAACAAGCCCGGCTTCGACGTGGTCGACCACTACACCTACGCCTTCCTCGGCGACGGCTGCCTGATGGAAGGCATTTCGCACGAGGTGTGCTCGCTGGCCGGCACCCTGGGCCTGAAAAAACTGATCTTCCTGTACGACGACAACGGCATCTCGATCGACGGCAAGGTCGAGGGCTGGTTCACCGACAACACCCCGCAGCGCTTCGCCTCCTACGGCTGGAACGTGATCCCGGCCGTCGACGGCCACGACGTCAACGCGGTCGACGCCGCCATCGCCCAGGCCAAGCTGTCCGACAAGCCGACCCTGATCTGCTGCAAGAGCATCATCGGCAAGGGTTCGCCCAACCTGCAAGGCGGCGACAAGGTGCACGGCGCCGCCCTCGGCGACAAGGAAGTGGCGGCCGTGCGCGAGCACCTGCTGTGGACCTCGGTGCCGTTTGAAATCCCGGCCGAAGTCTACGCCGCCTGGGACGCCAAGGCCGCCGGCGCCGCCGCCGAAGGCGCGTGGAACGACAGCTTCGCCGCCTACCGCGCCCAGTTCCCGGCCGAAGCGGCCGAACTCGAGCGCCGCATGAAGGGCGATCTGCCGGCCAATTTCGACGCCGTGCTGGCCGCCGCCATCGCCAGCGCGGTCGACAAGAAGGAAACCATCGCCACCCGCAAGGCCAGCCAGAACGCGATCCAGGCGCTGGCGCCGTCGCTGCCGGAATTCCTCGGCGGTTCGGCCGACCTGACCAGCTCCAACCTGACCAACTGGAAAGAGTGCGTCGCCCTGCGTTCCGGCAAGCCAGGCAACCACATCAACTACGGCGTGCGCGAGTTCGGCATGAGCGCGATCATGAACGGCATCGCCCTGCACGGCGGCTTCATCCCGTTCGGCGCGACCTTCCTGACCTTCTCCGACTACAGCCGCAACGCGCTGCGCATGGCCGCGCTGATGAAGCTGCGCTCGCTGTTCGTCTTCACCCACGACTCGATCGGCCTGGGCGAAGACGGCCCGACCCACCAGTCGGTCGAGCACATCTCGTCGATGCGCCTGATTCCGAACCTCGACAACTGGCGTCCGTGCGACACCGTTGAATCGGCCGTGGCATGGGGTGCGGCGGTCCAGCGCAAGAACGGTCCGTCGACCCTGATCTTCTCGCGCCAGAACCTGCCTTACCAGGAGCGCAGCGCCGAAACGATCGCCAACATCGCCAAGGGCGGCTACGTGCTGCAAGACCCGGCCGGCGCCAAGGTGATCCTGATCGCCACCGGTTCCGAAGTCGAGCTGGCGGTGGCCTCGGCCGCCGCGCTGGCCGAGCAGGGCATCGCCGCGCGCGTCGTCTCGATGCCGTCGACCGATGTGTTCGACCGCCAGGACGCGGCCTACAAGGCCAGCGTGCTCACGCGCGGTGTGCCGCGGGTGGCGATCGAAGCGGGCGTGACCGATTTTTGGTATAAATACGTCGGTCTCGAAGGCGCCGTGGTCGGTATCGACACCTTCGGCGAATCGGCCCCGGCGCCGCAGCTGTTCAAGTATTTCGGTTTCACGGTCGACAATGTCGTCGCCAAAGTCAAGCTGGTGATGGCGCAATAAGCTGGCTGGCCATGTGCCGCGCGGGCAGGGCGACTTGCCCCGCGCGGTCGCAGTATCGGATGACCCCGCCTCAACAATAGCATTTCACCTCAGGAGCAGAGTATGACCATCAAAGTTGCAATCAACGGTTATGGCCGCATCGGCCGCAATGTGCTGCGTGCGTTCTACGAAGGCGGCAAGAAACAAGACATCCAGATCGTTGCCATCAACGACCTGGGCGACGCCAAGTCGAACGCCCACCTGACCCGCTACGACACCGCGCACGGCAAGTTTCCCGGCACCGTGACGGTCGAAGGCGACAACATGATCGTCAACGGCGATCCGATCCGCGTGTTCGCGCAGCGCAACCCTGCCGAAATTCCATGGGGCGAGCTGGGCGTCGACGTGGTGCTCGAGTGCACCGGCTTCTTCACCACCAAAGAGAAGGCTTCGGCCCACCTCAAGGGCGGCGCCAAGAAGGTCATCATCTCGGCCCCGGGCGGCAAGGATGTCGACGCCACCATCGTGTTCGGCGTCAACCAGGACGTCCTGAAAAGCACCGACACCGTCATCTCGAACGCTTCCTGCACCACCAACTGCCTGGCCCCGCTGGTCAAGCCGCTCAACGACGCCATCGGCATCGAGACCGGCCTGATGACCACCGTGCACGCCTACACCAACGACCAGGTGCTGTCGGACGTGATGCATGAAGACCTGCGCCGCGCCCGTTCGGCCACCATGAGCATGATCCCGACCAAGACCGGCGCCGCCGCCGCGGTCGGCCTGGTGCTGCCGGAACTGAACGGCAAGCTGGACGGTTTCGCGATCCGCGTGCCGACCATCAACGTCTCGCTGGTCGACCTGT
>JBDSTZ010000466.1:0-5238 GCA_039927975.1 Massilia sp.
CAGCGCTGGAATTCCCAGCCCGCCGCCAGCGCCGCCACGCCGATCGCCGCCAGCGCGACGCGCCACGAAAAGAAGTCGCCCAGCAGCGACGCCGCCAGCCGGCCCAGCATGCCGCCGAAGGCGCTGCCGCCGATGTACAGGCCCATCGCCAGGCCGAGCGAAGGGCCTTCGATTTCTTCGCTCAGGTAGGCCATCGCGACCGAGGGCATGCCGCCCAGCGCCAGTCCCAGCATCACGCGCAGCGCCAGCAACTGATGCAGGTTCTGGGCACACGCCGACAGCAGCGTGCAGCCGGCGCCGAGCAGCATCGCGGCGACCATCAGCGGGCGCCGGCCGAAGCGGTCCGACAGCACGCTGCTGACCACCAGCGAGATCGCCAGCGCGGCGGTGGAGACCGACAATGCCAGGCTGCTCTCGGCCGGGCTGAGCGCGAATTCACGCGACAGCAGCGGCAGCAGCGGCTGCACGCAGTACAGCAGGCCGAAGGTGGAAAAGCCGCCGATGACCATCGCGCGGTTGATGCGGGAGAAGGAGTCGCTGCCGGCGACGCTGGCGGTGGTGGACATGCGGAACAGACTTTCGAACGCGGGAAGAAGTCCATCTTAGGATTGCGCGGTCATTCAGTCCAATATATATTAAAGGCGTTATTAATACATTTTATGGATAACAAGCATGGACCTGCGCCAGCTGCGCTACTTCATCGCGGTGGCCGAAGAGCTGCACTTCACGCGCGCCGCCGAGCGTCTGCACATCGGCCAGCCGCCGCTCAGCCACGCGATCCAGAGCCTGGAAGCGGACCTTGGCGCGCAGCTGTTCGAGCGTACCAAGCGCTGGGTGCGGCTGACGGACGCCGGCAAGCTGCTGCTGGTCGACGCGCGCCGTATTCTCGCGCAGGTCGAGCAGGCCGCCGACACGGCGCGCAAGGCGCAGCGCGGCGAGGCCGGCGAGCTGCGCATCGGCTTTACCTCGTCGACCCCGCTCACGCCGCTGTTCGCCAGCGTGATCCAGCGCTACCGGCGCCAGTTTCCAGCGGTGACGCTGACGCTGCTCGAAACGTCGACCCTGCACCAGCTCGACGCGCTGACCAGGCGCACGCTCGATCTGGGTTTCATTCGTCCGCCCGAGGTGGCGGTGCCGCCCACGGTGGCGCTGACCAAGCTGCGCGAGGACGCGCTGGTGGCGGTGCTGCCGAACGGCCTGGCGCTGGCGAAGAAAAAGACGGTGTCGGTGCGCGACCTGGCCGAGCTGCCTTTCGTGATGTATCCGGCCGGCGCCGGCACTGCGATCCATCCGCAGATCTTCCGCCTGTGCCGGGCCGCTGGTTTCGAGCCGCGCGTGGCGCAGGAGGCGGGGGAAGCGGCCACCATCATTGGGTTAGTGGCGGCGGGCAGCGGGGTGTCGATTCTGCCTGCGTCGCTCAACGCTATTCGCCTGGCCGGCGTGTGCTACCGGCCGATCGCCGAAGCGGACGCGGTCACCACGCTGCTGCTGGCGCGGCGGCGCGGCGAGCGCGCACCGCTGGTCGAAGCGTTTCGCAAGCTTGCCGAAGAGATCGCCGAGCAGTCGAATTGAGCGGCGCTAGCGCAGCCTGGAGACCGTCGCGCCTACGAAGGCGGGTGCCCATGTCATGTGCGCTGATATGCGCAACCGATACGCGAACGTGCCATGGATTCCCGCCTGCGCGGGAACGACGTGCAGCAGCCGCAGTCTGGAAAAGTCGCACCCGTGCATCTGCCAACCGCGACAACCGATACGACGCTCAGCCGTAATCCGCATCCAGTTCCGAGCCGGCGTAATTCTCCAGCTCGGCGAACAGGGTCTTCATGGCCGTGCGCGTGCGCATCTTCTGGATCACCGTGCAATGCGTGCGGTAATTGTCGATCCGCTCGGCGATGACCGGCTGGTGCTGCGCCGGAATCTTCTCCATCAGCGCGGCCCAACCCGCCTCGTAGTCCGGCTTGTTCTTGCGCACCGACGCCACCAGCCGCTCGAACTCCTTCTGCCCGGTGCGCGCGACGATCCGCCCGCCCCCCTCCACCGCGAAGATGATCGCCAGCGCGATCACGCCTTCCGCGTTCAAATCGGGATCGTTGATCGGCCCCTCGACGTGATGCCGGCGCAGCCAGCCGGCCGCGCGCACGATCGCCTGCACCGCCTTGCGCTGCTTGAACTGGGTGTCGTATTTCTCGTAGCCGGCCCAGTTCTGGCTCGGGTCGGCGCTGCAAATGTCGACGAACAATTCTTTCAAGCGGCGCTGGACGTACACGGGGTCGCTGTCGTATTCACCCACCAGCGCGTCTTCCGGCATCTGCGACAGTTCGCGGATCAGCCTGAAGCCGGCCTGGAAGGCGTGCTCGGCGCCATGCTCGATCAGGAAGTCGAGCGCAGCTTCGTCGCCTTCGTGCATCAAGGCGTGCTCGAGTCCCAGCGAGACCCCGCCAACGGTCAGGAAATAGGCTTTCTGGATGCCCTCGGCGGTGCGGTCGTTGGTGAATTTCTCGGCCACCATGGCGGTGATGCCGGCCAGCTCGTCGGCCAGGATGACGGCCTCGTCCTCGCCACGGCCGGGCAGGCAACGGATCGCCCGCACCAGTCGCGGCAGCTGTTCGACAACAATGGCTGGCAGCATGTTCGGTGCTTCCGCCATCACGAGAAGATGCCCGTGCCGATACTCTTGCGTGCGCCGCGCTTGGGCACGTTGCTGCGGGTGCTAGGCACCTGCTTGCGCAAGCGGTACAGCAATTCCTTGGTCGAGCGCTGCAGGAACTTCGGTTCCTCGTCGGGATCGTCGGAGAATTCGGCGTCAGCCAGGTCGCCGCTGTGACGGAAGTCCGGGAAGAGCTCGAACAGCGAGCGGTCCCAGCCGTCTTCGCTGGCTTTGGCCAGTTCGATCGCCAGCGGCACGATGTCGCTGTCGGACGACGTCTGGCCCGTGATGTAGGGGCCTTTCGACAGGATTTCGCCGGCCACTTCCAGGATTTCCTTCGGCGCCATCGAGAACAGGATGGCGAACACGGTCGCGCCGTGGTCGGTGGCCGACGCTTCGGCCAGCAGTTCCAGGCGGCGTTCAGGGTCGTCGGTCGAGAACACGATGCCGTGCACGTGCGAGAACAGGCTCTCGGCGATGCGCTCGGGGTCGTCCTCGATCATGTCGTCGGACCAGGTGGCGGCGAAAAAGGCCAGGCTGTCGGCCCAGGCGCGCGGCGGCACCAGAAAGGTCGCCAGCGAGGTCTTGCCACCGTCGAAGCCGGACAGGTGCAGCGCCGTCACTTGCGGCGCCAGCGAGCCGAGCACTTCGACCACGGCCAGGTCGCCATGCTGCTCGACTGCTTCGGAAAAGGCTTGTTCGGCATGATGCAATGAGCCGGCAAGCACCAGCTCGCTGACCTGCCTGGTCAGCGCGGGAAGATTGCTTTGTTCACTCATCTCAATCGTTCTCCTGGTCGAACATCTGGGCGAAGTCGTCGGTGACGCCGTCATCCTCGTCGTGCTCATCGTCGCCTTCGTCGTTCTTGCTCAGCTGTTCGAGCGACTCGTCGTCCTCGTCCCACATGCGCGGGTGCTTGAACAGGAAGGCCGTGATGATGGCCTGGCGCGCCAGATCGGGCTGGTTCTGGGTCATCGCCTCGTACATCGCGGCGGCCTCGCCTTCGCAGGCGGCCATGGCGAACACCTTGTCCGGGTCGCCGCCCTCGTACTCGGCCGACTCGCGCAGCAAGCCTTTCGGATTGCTGAAGGTGATGTGGTCGACCAGCGCGAAGCTCATCATGTTGACGTCGTCGATGCCGCCGCCGGACGCGTATTCGCTCACGAGCGCGTTCTGCATCATGTCGTAGTTCTTGCGGTTCGGCGGGTCGCCGAGGATGCCTTCGATCTGGCCGCCCAGCTCGCGCGACTGGTAGGCGAATTCGGGATGTACTCTTCTCATTTGCTGATCCTGTTGATTCTGTTGATGCTGTTGATGCTGTTGATCCTGCTGATGCTGTCGATCGCGCCGGCGCTGCCGATCGACCATCAAGCCGGCAAGGTCACGCCGTTAATGCTGAACAATCCCCGCCACAATTCAAATGCTTCAGCCTCGGCATCGAGAATGATGCGATGATTGATGCTCTGGTTGTACTCGTCGCGCTTGGCCGGATCGGACAGGATTTCATACGCCTTGGTGATGCTCTTGAAGCGCGCTTCCGCCCCCGGCGCATCGTTGCGGTCCGGGTGGAAACGCATCGCCAGCGAGCGGTACACCTTCTTGATGTCCTCGTCGCTGGCGTTCGGCGCCACGCCCAGCACGCTGTATAGGTTTTCCATCTGCACACTCCGGGCGCAGGGCGCCACGCTATAAAAGAACGATTATCCTATAGTTCGCCCCGGCGCGGGCGAAACCGCCGCGAAACCAGGTCCTCTACGGTAAAATGCTGCAACTCGATCATTTCAAAGCCTTTTTTCATGAGCAACAATAAGCCTGTCGCCAACGCGCCCAGCAACGCCCCGTCCTCCAACTTTCTGCGCGCCATCGTCGAATCGGACCTGGCCGCCGGCACCTACCAGCGCCCTGGCCTGCCGCCGGTCGTCACGCGCTTTCCGCCGGAGCCGAACGGCTATCTGCACATCGGCCACGCCAAATCGATCTGCCTCAATTTTGGCCTGGCGCGCGATTATCAAGGCGTCTGCCACCTGCGCTTCGACGATACCAATCCGGCCAAGGAAGAACAGGAATACGTCGACACCATCATCGACAGCGTGAAATGGCTCGGTTTCAGCTGGGAGCAGAATGCCCAGAGCCACCTGTATTACGCCAGCGATTATTTCGAGCAGCTGTACCTGATGGCCGAGTACCTGATCACGGCCGGCTTCGCCTACGTCGACAGCCAGAGCGCCGACGACATGGCGAAAAACCGCGGCAACTTCGGCACCCCCGGTACCAATTCGCCGTTCCGCAACCGCCCGGCCGCCGAATCGCTGGCGATTTTCCGCGACATGAAGGCGGGCAAGTACAAGGACGGCGAGCACATCGTGCGCGCCAAAGTCAGCGAGGACGCGATGGCAGCGCCCAACATGAACCTGCGCGACCCGGCCATCTACCGCATCCGCCACGCGCATCACCACCGCACCGGCGACGCCTGGTGCATCTATCCGATGTACGACTACACGCATCCGATTTCGGACGCGCTCGAGCAGATCACCCATTCGCTGTGCACCCTCGAATTTGCCGACCACCGCCCGTTCTACGACTGGCTGCTG
>JBDSTZ010000467.1:0-11044 GCA_039927975.1 Massilia sp.
AGCGGCCGGCGATCTGGTTGAGCAAAATGGCGGCGAAGGCAATGTCGGGGTCGCGGTCGACCGCGTCGACCAGTTCGGCGGCGACAACGCGCAGGCCCAGGTCGGCTTCGGTATAGGCGCCCAGTTCGGTGAGCAGGTGTTCAAGCCGCTCGTTGACGCGATTGAGTTCGCGCAGCACTGACACGGCGGTGGCGCTGTCGGCGGCGGGCACGGAGTCGCTCATCACAAAGTGGCCAGGCGCGCCAGCGCCGTGTGCAGCGTCTCGTCGCGCTTGGCAAAGCAGAAGCGCACGATGCCCGATTCGGTCGGCTCGCTGTAAAACGCCGACACCGGGATCGCCGCGACCTTGACCTCGGTGGTCAGCCACTCGGCGAAGGCCGCTTCGGGCAGGTCGGAGATGGCGTCGTAACGCACGCACTGGAAATAGGTGCCGTCGGCCGGCAGCAGGGTGAAGCGGCTGCCGGCCAGGTCGGCGCGAAACAGGTCGCGCTTGCGCTGGTAGAAGGCCGGCAGCTGCTGGTAAGGCGCCGGGTCGGCCATGAAGCTGGCCAGGCCATGCTGCATCGGCGTGTTGACGCTGAAAACGTTGTACTGGTGGACCTTGCGGAACTCGGCGCTCAGGGCGGCGGGGGCGGCGACGTAGCCGATCTTCCAACCGGTCACGTGGTAGGTTTTTCCGAAGCTCGACACGACGAAGGCGCGTTCGGCCAGCGCGGGATGGCGGCACACCGATTCGTGGCGCATGCCGTCGTAGACCATGTGCTCGTAGACTTCGTCGGACAGGATCAGGATGTCGGTGCCGGACACGATGGCGGCCAGCGCTTCGAGATCGGCGGCGCGCAGCACGCTGCCGGTCGGATTGTGCGGCGTGTTAATCAGGATCAGGCGGGTGCGCGGCGTGACGGCGGCGGCGACCGCGTCCCATGGCACGCTGTAGCCTTGTTCGCCGACCCGCATTGAAACGGGGACGACGATGCCGCCGGCCAGCGCGATGGCGGGCGCGTAGCTGTCGTAGGCCGGCTCGATGACGATGACTTCGTCGCCGGGATGCACGCAGCAGAAGATGGCGGTCGTCAGCGCCTGGGTGGCGCCGGCGGTGACGGTGATCTCGGTGGCCGGGTTGTACTGGCGGTCGTAGACGGCGGCGATCTTTGCGGCGATGGCTTCGCGCAGCATTGGTGCGCCACTCATCATTGGATACTGGTTGTGGCCGGCGCGCATGGCCTCGTCGACCTTGTCGAGCAGGGCGGGATCGCAGCCAAAGTCGGGGAAGCCCTGGCCCAGGTTGACCGCGCCGTGCTCGCTGGCCAGCGCCGACATGCGGGTGAAGACGGTGGTGCCGACGGCGGGGAGCTTGGTCTGCAGGACGGGCGTGGGCATGGGGCGCGCTGGTAGTTGGTCGTTCAGCTATTCTAGCGCAGCTAAGCGGCAAAGTTAGGGGGCCGTGCCGTTAAAGAAAGCCTGATTCGCCACGACTGCACGCCGCGCGGCGAACGTGGCCTCAACCGCATCATTGGAATGACCGACGCCGGCGACCATCGAGGCACGAGCGGCTTCCACCTTGCGACTCAGGAACTCGTCGTATTCTCGCGCTTCCCGCTGACGCTGCATGAACTTGCGCATCAACTCGCGCAGGACCTGCGATGCCGGCCGGTGGGCAGCCTCCGCTTCGGCCATGAACGCGGCGCGTAGTTCAGGCTCAAGCTCCATCGTGAAAACAGCCAGTTTGGACATGGTCCCGCCCTGTCAAATGTGCTCTCTAAGTATATACGTTTTCAGTATCAAATTGCGCGGCGGTGCCGGTCCCACCTGGATCACCACCCCATTTTCTGCTTGATAAAGGCCGTCAATTTCGCCGCGTTGGCCTGGTGCTGCTTCACGCGCGGATGCGCGCCGTAACCGGTGAACTCGAAGAACACCGAGTCGATCTTCGCGTCATGCTGTTGTTCGCGGATGCGCGACACAGCCGCCGTCACGTAGCCCGGCCACTTCGAGCCTTCGCGGGTGGCGTCCATGCTGCCGAGCGCGCAGACGATATACGCCTTTGGATACACGGCCCGGATGCGGCCGACGAAATCAACATACGCCTGGATGCGCTGTTCGTCGCTCGGCATCGGCTGCAAGCGCTTTTCGCGGTCGATCAGCCAACTGTCGTTCTGAAACAGGTTGATGACCACCACGTCCGGGGTCCAGCTTGAAAAATCCCAGTGGCTGTCGTTGTCGCCGACCGCGTTCAACTGATCGTAAAACTGCGGCATGATGAACGGGAACCAGCTGATCATGACGCCGATGCCGCTCTGCGAGACCACGTGCATTTCCGCATTCAGGTTGCGCGCGGTGATCGCGTCGTAGGCCATGAAGTTATTCTTGTCCTTGGTCAGATGGTCGGGGCCGTTGTCGGGCGACTCGTCGCCCATGCCGCTGGTGATCGAATCGCCGAAGAACTCGATGTGGCGGGTCGGGCGCGGCGGCGGCGGCAACAGCCTTTCGCCGTCGGCCAGCTCCACGCCAACGACGTTGGTCGCGCCTTCTTCGCCTTCGGTGCGCTTGGTCAGCAGGAAGCTGTGGGTGCCGGTGGCGAGCTTGTCGGCGACGACATAGTTTTTCTGGCCTTGCTCGGCCTGGATGATCACCGGATGCGCCAGGTCGTTGTCGATGAAGACGTTGAAGTAGTTTTTCCCGAATTGATCCTTTAGCGTCACCGACAGGAACTTGCCCGTGAACGCGCCGGTGATGCTGGTGCCCGGCCAGGAGATTTCCGGCGCAGACTGACTGAAATCGACACGCCCCGCATATTGCAGATTCTTGTCGTTGCCGGCCACCCGCGTGGTGGCCAGGGCCGGCAATGCCAGCGCAAACGCGCTCGCGACAACGATCAAATGCTTGAAGGGCGTGGACAGTCTCATGGTGCGATCCTTATTTATATGGTGATGCGGGTATGGTGATCCGGGTATGGCGTTGCCGGTGTGGTGATGCCGCCTCGGCGGCTGCTTGCTGCGCGCATCCTCAGGCAACGCTGAGAACGTCGGCTGCCTCGGCCTTGACCCAGGCTTCCGGCAGCATAATCTTGAACAGGCCGGCCTGGGCCGTCTTGCGCGCCAGTTTCAGCAGCGCCTTGTCCTTGGTGATGAGCACGCTCGCGCCGGCGTCGCGCGCCACCTCCAGGAATTTCTGGTCGTCGCGGTCGGTGCAGACCGGCAGGCGCACCGGCTGTTCGGGCGGCGCCACCACCGCGACCAGCGCGTCGAACTGCGCGGCCGACAGTGGCCGGCTGGCCTCGTCGAGCGGCAGGTGAGGGTAGTGCAGCACGATCCGGTATTCGTCGCGGCAATCGGCGCGCGTGACGGCTTCGACCGCGCCCGATTCCAGCGCGGCCAGCAGGCTGGCCCAGCGCGGGTCCTTGAAGACGAACAGGTCGAGGCAGACATTGGTGTCGATGACGATGCGTTTCGCTGGAGCGGGTATCATGGCGGCAATTCTTACTTGTTGTTCGTTGATTGAATCTTATGTTGATCGTATTGTCGCCTGCAAAGTCGCTCGACTTTGACACGCCGTTTAAAACCAAACTCCACACCACGCCTGACTTCCTGCCCCGTTCGAGCGAACTGATCGAGACGCTGCGCGACTATTCGCCGGGCCAATTATCCGAGCTGATGGGCATTTCCGACAAGCTCGCCGTGCTCAATGTCGGCCGCTACGCCAGCTGGAGCGAGGACACCGCCCACGCGCGCCAGGCGATCATGGCATTTAATGGCGACGTCTACAATGGCTTCGAGGCGCGCAGCCTGACGCCCAAGCAGCTGGCCTACGCGCAATCGAATGTGCGAATCCTGTCCGGCCTGTACGGCGTGCTGCGTCCGCTCGACCTGATTCACCCGCACCGGCTCGAAATGGGCACGCGCCTGGCGACGCCGCGCGGCAAGGATTTGTACAGCTTCTGGGGCGAGACGGTCAGCGCCGCGCTTAATGAACAGATCGCCGCCAACGGCGCCCAGGCGGTGGTCAACCTGGCGTCGGAAGAATACTTCAAGTCGGTGCAGCCGAAGCTGCTTTCGGCGCCGGTCATCTCGCCCGTGTTTCATGATTGGAGCGACGGCAAGTACAAGATCATTTCCTTCTTTGCCAAACGGGCGCGCGGCATGATGGCGCGCTATGCGGCCGTCAAGGGCATCACGGATGTGGAGAAATTGAAGGCGTTCAAGGTGGACGGCTACAAGTTCGACAAGAAGGCGTCGGATGAGCGCAACTGGGTGTTCCAGCGGCGGGTGTAGGCGCGGGCGGCAACGCAGCGGGGCGGCGCAGGCGGCCGCCCGAGGCTTGACTATCAGCCGGCCTTCTTCGACCAGAAATTCCACCAGGCCCGGCTCTGGCTGTTCGGATTCATGAAGGCGCTGTTCGGGTAGTTCTTGGTGAACACGCGCTGGGCGTCGTCGCGCAGGTCGTAATTGCCCATCTTGTCGTAGCACTGGACCATCAGGAACAGTGCTTCCTCGCGCGCCGGCGCGTCGCCGTATTCGGCCACCGCGCCTTGCGCGCGGGTCAGTGCGGCCAGGTAGGCGCCGCGGCGGAAGTAATACTTGGCCACGTGCAGCTCGTACTGGGCCATTGCGCCGACCAGGTAGTTCATGCGGGCGATCGAGTCGGGCGCGTATTTGCTATCCGGGAATTTGTCGACCAGCGCCTTGAAGGCGACGAAGGATTCGCGCGTCGCTTTCGGGTCGCGCTCGGTGGGGTCTTGCGAGTACACCGCGCTCATGAAGCCGATCTGGTCGTTGAAGTTGACCAGGCCGCGCAGGTAGTACATGTAGTCGACCGCCTGGTGATTCGGGTGCAGCTTGATGAAGCGCTCGATCGACGCCAGGGCCTGGGCCTGGTCTTGCGTCTTGTAGTAGGCGTAGGCGATTTCCATCTGCGCCTGGGCCGCGTAGGTGCCGAAAGGATACTGCGATTCGAGCCGTTCGAACAGCTTGATGGCCGACTCGTAGCGGCCCGAGCTCATTTCATCGCGTGCCTCCGAGTATAATTTCGTCACTGACCAATTTTTGGTTTCGTCGGCTTTTTCCGGAAACAAGCTGCAAGCGGACAAACCTAGCAACACACATGTAGCAACAACAAGCGATAATTTTTTTTGCATGACTTTGTGCAGAGAGTATTAACCGGATTCAACGAAAGGCTGATTATAGCCGATGGGACTGCTGTGATATTAACTCCAACGCCAAATTCGGCGGATTTACCTGTGGACACCGACTTCGACGATGACATCGATGTCGAATTCGCGCCCGCCGAAGCTGGCATCGACCTGAGCCCGATCGACCTCGAACTGACCGAGGAAGCTTGCGGCCAGCGGCTCGATAAAGTGATCGCCGGCCTGGTGCCGCAATTTTCGCGCAGCCGTTTGCAACTGTGGTTCGACGCCGGCCACGTGCTGGTCGACGGCAAGCCGGCGCGCGGCAAGGATACCGCGTATGGCGATGAAACGGTGCACATCGTACCGCAAAGCGCGCCCGAGGACGTGGCCTACACGCCTGAAGAAATTGCCCTCAATATCGTGCACGAGGACGAACACATCATCGTCATCAACAAGCCGGCCGGCCTGGTGGTGCATCCGGGCGCCGGCAATTGGTCGGGCACGCTGCTCAACGGTCTGCTGCACCATTGCCCGCAACTGGCCAACGTGCCACGCGCCGGCATCGTGCACCGGCTCGACAAGGACACCAGCGGCCTGATGGTCATCGGCAAAACGCTGGCGGCCCAGACCGACCTGGTGCGCCAGCTGCAGGCGCGCAGCGTCAAGCGCGAATATTTCGCGCTGGTGTGGGGCACGCCGAAAGCGAGCGGCACCATCGACGCGGCCATGGGACGGCATCCGAAGGACCGCGTCAAGATGGCCGTGTCGACCAATTTCTCGGCCAAGCCGGCGATCACGCACTTTCAGCGCATCGCCGAGGGTATGCTGGACCGTCGTCCTGTCAGCCTGGTGCAATGTCAGCTCGAAACCGGCCGTACTCACCAGATCCGTGTACACATGCTGTCGATCGGTTTCGCGCTGGTGGGCGATTCGGTGTACGGCAAGCAGCATCTGGCGAGCGTGTTTCCGCGCCAGGCCTTGCAGGCGCGCCGGCTCGGGCTGGTGCATCCGGCCACCGGTGAAGCGTGCGAGTGGATCGTGCCGCTGGCCGACGATTTCGCCGGCCTGATCGCGGAGGCCGGCATCGCCGAGCCGGCCCTGGTCTGATGGACGACCCACGCTTCATCGTGCCCGACTGGCCGGACGCCCCGGCCAATATCGGCGCGCTGGCGACCACCCGGCGCGGCGGTTTCAGCTCTGCGCCGTATGACGACGGCGCCGGTGGCGGCGGATTGAATCTTGGCCTGCATGTGGGTGACGATCCGGCCGTAGTGGCGCGCAACCGTGCGCTGCTGCCGGGGCAGCCCGCGTGGCTGACCCAGGTGCACAGCGTGGCGGTGGTCGACGCGGCGCAGCTTGTGCCGGGTTCGGCGCCAGCGGCGGATGGCAGTATCGCCAGCGTGCCCGGCGCGGTGTGCGTGATGATGACGGCTGATTGCCTGCCAGTGCTGTTCGCCGATCTCGAAGGCAAGGTGGTCGGCGCCGCGCATGCGGGCTGGCGCGGCCTGGCCGCCGGTGTGCTGGGCGAAACCGTGGCGGCGATGCGGGTGGCCGGCGCCGGTGAGATTACGGCCTGGCTGGGGCCGGCAATCGGTCCGCGCCAGTTTGAAGTGGGCGCCGAGGTGCTCGACACGTTCGTGGCCACGGCGCGCAGCGAAGCGGAAAGCGCGATCTTGCGCGCGGCCTTCGCCCCGCGCGAAGGCGTTGCCGGTAAATACATGGCCGACATGCCGGCCCTGGCGCGCTGTCTACTGGCCCGCGACGGCGTGGTGCGCGTGCATGGCGGCCGGCTGTGCACGGTGAGCGAACCTGCGCGTTTCTATTCCTACCGACGCGATGGCGTCACCGGCCGCCAGGCCAGCCTGATCTGGCTGAAGTGATGCGCTCAGTCGCTGCTCGACGAACTACTGTCCGAGCTGCTGCCCGATCCGCTATCCGAGCCGCTGCTCGACCCACAATCCGAGCCGCTGTCCGCACTGCTGTCCGATGGGCTGCCGGTGTCGCCTGCAGCCTTGCATTCGTCGCTGCCGCCACTGCCGGTGCGACGCTCCGCATCATCCGTCTGGCCAGTCGAGCTCGCGTTTCCGGCGTCACTGGCGAAATATGCAGGCGTGTAGCTGTTGTCCGAGGGGGAGTTTGTCCGCTGGGCGCGTGCGCGCCTGTGCTTTGAACCCGCGAGGTAGTAAAGTATAGATAATGGCAACACACAATAACCGAGAAAAGTCATCATTCCACCGACGACACTGGGTTCGGTCAGCGCCATGAGGCCGACGACAAAGATCCAGGTGATGGCGATGATCAAAATGACCGGCATATCTTTTCCTTGAATTGAAACCTGCTTTTTAATATTGGACCCACACATGAATATGCCCGATCCGCAAGCCATGGCGACCAACTGGATGAGCCAGTTCGCCAACCCGGCCGCATGGCAAGCCGCCTGGCCAGGCATGCCGCAGGCGCCCGCCACGCCGGACGCCAATCCGCTGTCGCATATCCTCAAGGACGTCGGCGCCACCCTCAAGCCGGGCGCGCTGGAATCCATTCGTGATGATTACATCAACAAGGCTGCGGCATTATGGCAGGACTTCATCAGCCTTAACACGCCCAAATTGACGGACCGCCGCTTCTCGGCGCCGGAATGGAGCGCCAATCCATTATCCGCTTTCAGCGCCGCCTCGTATCTGCTGAACGCCGAATTCCTGACCGCGCTGGCCGAGGCGGTCGAGGCGCCGCCGCGCGAGCACCAGAAAATCCGTTTCGCGGTCCAGCAGATGGTCGATGCGATGTCGCCGGCGAATTTTCTGGCCACCAATCCGGAAGCCCAGCAGCAGATTATCGAGACCAAGGGTGAAAGCCTGGCCAAGGGCTTGAGCAATATGCTGGGCGATATGCAGAAGGGCCGCATCTCGCTGTCGGACGAATCGGCCTTCGAGGTCGGCCGCAATGTGGCCACCTCGGCCGGCCAGGTCATTTTTGAAAACGAGCTGTTCCAGCTGATTCAATATACGGCCACCACGCCGACGGTGCACGCGGTGCCGCTGCTGATGGTCCCGCCATGCATCAACAAGTTTTACATTCTCGACCTGCAGCCGGAAAATTCCTTGGTGCGTTACGCGGTGGAGCAGGGCAACACGGTGTTTCTGGTTTCGTGGCGCAATCCGGACAAGGAACTGGCCGGCGCCACCTGGGACGATTACGTTGAAAAAGGCGCCATCAAGGCGATTGAAGTGGCGCGCGACGTCTCGGGCAGCGACAAGGTCAACGCTTTCGGTTTCTGCGTCGGCGGCACCATCGTATCGAGCGCGCTGGCGGTGCTGGCGGCGCGCGGCGAACAGCCTGCCGCCAGCCTGACGCTCCTGACCACCTTGCTCGATTACAGCGACACCGGCGTGCTCGACGTCTTCATCGACGAGACCCAGGTGGCCCTGCACGAACAGGCCCTGGCCGCCGGCGGCCTGATGCCGGGACGCGATCTGGCGTCGACGTTTTCGGCCCTGCGGCCGAACGACCTGGTGTGGAACTACGTGCAGTCGAACTACCTCAAGGGCAAGGAACCGCCACCGTTCGACCTGCTGTACTGGAACTCGGACAGCACCAATTTGCCCGGTCCGATGTTCTGCTTCTACCTGCGCAATATGTATCTGGAAAATAATTTGCGCGAGCCGGGCAAGCTGACGATCGCCGGCACGCCGGTCAACCTCGGCGCGATCGCGGCGCCGACCTTCATCTACGGTTCGAAGGAAGACCACATCGTGCCGTGGACGGCAGCCTACCAGTCGATGGGCATTCTGAACGCCGAAAGCAAAGGCGCCAACCGCTTTGTGCTGGGCGCCTCGGGCCATATCGCCGGGGTGATCAATCCGGCCTCGAAGAAGAAGCGTAGCTATTGGATCAACGACGGGGCCAACAACGGGTCTAAAAACGGCAAAGGCGGCGCCAACGCCGACGCGGCAACCTGGATGGCCGGCGCCACCGAGCACGCTGGCAGCTGGTGGCCGGAATGGTCGCGCTTCCTTGCCGACCACGGTGGCAAGGACGTCAAGGCAAAGGCCAAGCTGGGCAATACCCGCTACAAGCCGGTCGAAGCGGCGCCTGGCCGGTATGTCAAGGTGCGCGCCGATTAAGGCTGGGAAAGCGGTCGGATGAGGGCGCTTCGCTGCGCCCGCGCCCGCCCGTTTCGGTTGCAATGCAATATTTGCTGCAACTGCGTGCACAACATGGTATGTTTAGGAAGATCCATCCTATAATGTGAAAAAGGTGGTCTTGTCTGGAGCGGACCGATGTCCGCTTTTTTTTGAAATGCGCTGCGGCGCAATAAGTGGAACTTGAGATGAGCAGTGCAAAAAAAAGTACCGAACGGCTGATTAAAAAATATCCAAACCGACGCCTGTACGATACGCAGACCAGCTCGTATATCACGCTGACCGACGTCAAGCAGCTCGTCCTTGACGCCGACGAATTCACGGTAGTGGACGCCAAGTCCAACGAGGACCTCACACGCAGCATCCTGCTGCAGATTATTCTCGAAGAGGAAGCCAACGGCGCCCCGATGTTCTCGAGCGGCGTGCTGTCGCAGATCATCCGCTATTACGGCCACGCCATGCAGGGAATGATGGGTTCGTATCTGGAAAAGAACGTCCAGGCGTTCACCGACATCCAGCACAAGTTCACCGGCAGCACCGCCGGTGGCCTGGAAGGCAAGCCGTTCAGCCCGGAAATGTGGACCCAGTTCATGAACGTCCAGGGCCCGATGATGCAGGGCATGATGAACAACTACATCGACCAGAGCAAGAGCTTGTTCGTGCAGATGCAGGAGCAGATGCAAAACCAGAGCAAGAACATCTTCGGCACGTTCCCCTTCGTCCCCGGCGTTCCGCCGACGACGGACAAGAAGTAATTGCGTTACGTGTTCCGGCCGGCCGGAACACGGCGACACCACCGGCGGCCGCGCCCCGGCGAGCCATGGAACCACGGAGGGCGGATTAGCGCAGCGTAATCCGCCACCGCCCCGCCCACACCCCATCCTGTACCCCAGCTACAAAAAACCCCAACAATCCCGTTGACACCCCAATTTCATCGGTAGTACCATCGACAACATATTGTGGAAGCGTTTCCACCGATGCCACCGCCTGGCGATATTCCGGCCGCGCGACGACGCGGGACGGCCGGCCAACGACGGGAGCATCGCCTTCTCCCTCGATTGGGCTTCGCTGACGGACGCCGATTTGGTACCATCGGGCAAGCGGAGCACAGGCTCCCAGCCATCCCAAAAAAAGGGCGCACGACGCCCGCAGGAGACAGAATGAAGAAGGCGATACAAATGGCCGGCGCCGGCGCGCTCGCCCTGGCCGGGTGCGCCGCGCACGCGCAAAACACGGCGCCGGCCACCGCGCTGAAGGCGAGCGTGATCCACTGGTGGACCTCCGGCGGCGAATCGCAGGCCGTCAAACAATTCGCCGACGCCTACAACAAGGCCGGCGGCCGGTGGGTCGACCAGGCGGTCGCCGGCGCCGAGCAATCGCGCGCCACCACCATCAACCGCCTCGTCGGCGGCAACGCGCCGACCGCCGCGCAGTTCAACACCTCCAGACAATTCCGCGATTTCGTCGAGCAGGGTTTGCTCAACAACGTCGACGACGCGGCGATCGCCGGCAAGTGGGACCAGATCATGCCGGCCTCGATCCTCGCCGCGATCAAGATCGACGGCCACTTTTACGCCGCGCCGGTCGACATCCACATGCCGGCCTGGTTCTTCTACTCGAAGGCCGCCTATAAAAAGGCCGGCATCGCCGCCGAACCGGCGACGTACGACGAATTCCTCGCCCAGCTGGCCAAGCTCAAGGCGGCCGGCCTGGTGCCGCTGGCGTTCGGTGGCCAGGTGTGGCAGGAGAAGATCACCTTCGACGCCATCTTCGC
>JBDSTZ010000468.1:0-4439 GCA_039927975.1 Massilia sp.
TCGGAATCGGTGTGGCCGCTGGTCGGCGCGATCATTTGCACCGGCGTTTGACCTTTCGGCAGAACCACGCCGACCGGGCCCGGCGCGCCGCTGCGATCGACCAGCGCGCCGCCGCTCGGGAAACCGCGGGCGTTGTACTCGCCGCTCACCACGCCGGGCGCAGCGGCGCTCGCACCGGCACCGCCGGCAGAGCTGCTCGACACCGCCGGCGCGGTCGGCATGGACGCCGCCACGACCGCAACGCCGTGGTCGACCGTCTCCGCGCCGCTCAAGACCAGGTAGCCGGGGTCGGCCGGCGGCGGCAAGGCGCCGCCCGCGCCCACGCCGGCATCGGCCAGCACCTGGTGCCTGGCAGCATCAGGCGCCACGCCCAGTGCGGCCATGACCTTGGCTGCTGCGGCGGCGACCGGTGTGCCTTTCAGCATATGACCAATCCCCCTCCCGTGTTGAGAAGCGACCAATTGCGCTGGCACGGTGACGGCGAGAACGACAAGTGCGGAGTACAGGAGGGGACGGCGGACCATGGCATTTCCTTTTCTTTAATCAAGTTATTTTTGTTACAACCTGGAATCGATCGTAGCAGCGATTAAAAAAAAGAAATGTTCGGTAGCTCACATAAAAACAGGCGCTGTGCCCGTTAAGCAGGGATTTTTCGAGTGACTGCGCATGCACAGGCAGGACGCGATGCGTCAGAATGTAAAAAGGTGAAGTTCCGTTGCCGAAACTCCACCTTCTCGCTCCCACCGTCGCGCCGCCTGGCGCGAAACTGTCCTGCTGTTAGTTGCCCAACGCGTTCCCCATCGGTTTCGCCACGCCCTGATACGGCATGACCCGCGACGCCATCCGGGTATCGGTCTTGAGCATGCCCACCTCGTCGCTCAGGATGTGCGCGGTCTCTTGCAGCAACACATCCTTCGCGTTCTTCGCAGCTTTCTCAGCAGCAATTTCGGCCGCCAGATTGCGCTCGTCTGCGTGCAAGCCATCGTCCGTGGTGCTGGCCTTCACGACCGCCGCCGGACGGATCGGCTTGGTTGGCGCCGGCACCTTGCTGCGCGCTTCCTTGTTGTCGGCGCCGGCGGCCTGCTCCACTTCGGCCGCGTTGGCAGCGATGCGCGCCTCGCGCAGCTTGGCACGCGCCTCCTGGGCGTCGCGTTCCTTGCGGCGCACGGTCTCGTTGAGCGAGATGACATTGTCCTTGCGCAGGCGGTTCATTTCGGCGATGTCTTCCTCTAAATACTGGAAGTCCTTGTCTTTGGCGATGCGCGCCTGGTGGCGCTTTTGCAGCGGCGTGAACAATTCCTTCAAGTCGCCCGCCGGCGTGTAGTTGGCCGGCTTGATCGATACCCACGGCAAGGCATTGTCATAGCTCGACTCGCCGAAGCTCTCGACATCGGAGGTCACCGGCAGCTTGATGTCGGGCACCACGCCGCGCAGCTGGGTGGTGCCGCCGTTGATGCGGAAGAATTGCGCCACCGTCATCTTGAGTTCGCCGTAATGGGTCTTCTCGTCCGGCGCGAAGCGGTCGAGGCTGACCAGTCCCTGCACGGTGCCCTTGCCGAAGCTGGGCTCGCCGATGATCAGGCCACGGCCGTAGTCCTGGATCGCGGCGGCAAAAATCTCCGACGCCGAGGCCGAGCCGCGGTTGATCAGCACCGCCATCGGACCATCCCAGGCCAGGCCGGGAATGGCATCGCTCTCGACCGAGACGCGGTTGTCGGCGCTCTTCTGCATGACGACCGGGCCCTTGTCGATGAACAGGCCGGTCAGTTCGACCGCCTCGCTCAAGGCGCCGCCGCCATTGTTGCGCAGGTCGATCAGCACATTGTCGACCTTCTCACGCTTGAGTTCGGTAAGAATGCGGGCGACGTCGCGCGTGGCGCTCTTGAAATCGCGGTCGCCACGGCGGCGCGCCTCGAAGTCCATATAAAAGGCCGGCAGCGAAATGACGCCGATGCGGCGCTTGACGCCATGGTCCTTGACTTCGATGATTGTTTTCTTGGCGGCCTGCTCTTCCATGCTGATCTTCTTGCGGATCAGCGACACAGTGTTGTGCTTGCCGTCCGGACCGGCGTCGACCGGCAGGATGTCGAGCCGCACCACCGAATCCTTGGCGCCGCGAATGAGCTGCACCACGTCGTCGAGGCGCCAGTCGAGAATGTCGGTGAAGGGACCGGACTCGGCTTGCGAGACGCCGACGATGCGGTCGCCCACCTTGATCTTGCCCGACAACATGGCCGGGCTGCCCGGCACCAGCTCGCGAATGACCGTGTATTCGTCGCGCGTTTGCAGCGAGGCGCCGATGCCTTCGAGCGAGAGGCGCATCTGGATGTCGAACTCCTCGGCCGAACGGGGACCGAGGTAGTTGGTGTGCGGCTCGATCGCGGTGGCGTAGGCGTTCATGAAGATCTGGAACACGTCTTCGCTGTTGACCTTGCGGAAGCGCGTCATGTAATTGTCGTAGCGCTTTTCCAGCGTTTCGCGGATCGCCTTGTCGTCCTTGCCGGCCAGTTTCAAGCGCAGCCAGTCGTTCTTGACGCGCTTGCGCCACAGGTCGTGCGCCTCGTCGACGTTCTTCGGCCACACGGCTTTTTCGCGGTCGAGCTGCATGCTCTCGTCGGTGCTGAAATCGAACTTGGTCTTGAGCAGTTCGCGCGAGTAGGCGAAGCGCTCGGCGTAGCGCTGCTGGAAGGTGTTGTAGATCGCGAACGGCACATTCAGGCTGCGGTAATTGATCGCGTCGTCGAGCTTGGTGCGCATGCTCTCGTAGTTATCGATATCGCCCTGCTGGAAATAGATTTTTTCGCCATCGAGCGACTTCAGATAGCGGTCGAAGATTTTCTCCGACATCGCGTCGTCCAGCGGCATCGCCTTGTAGTGGCTTTGTGACAGCTGGCGCGAGGCCCAGAACGCGGCCTGGCTCTGGGTCGCGATCGGCTTGAGCGCGGGCAGCGGCGCCTTGTCCGGCTGCGCGAAGGCGGCCTGGGTGACAAAGGCAAAAGCCACGGAGGCCAGTATGGTGTGCTTGATCATTCGTTCTTTCTCCGAGCGTGATGCGTATGGTTCTGTGGGCGCCGGTGTCATTTTGCCAGCGCCGTGGGCCCGAATTCGCTGCTGCGGGCAATTCTACAGGATAGCGCGCCGCCGCAGAGCCGGCGTCCCCCTTTTTGATGGCGCCAGCATACCGGCCGGGTTCAGCGTCCGGTCGCGGTTTTACATATTGAAACAGGGGACAATGAAGCCTGGCTTAATGCGTTCGAAAATGTGCTCACCAGGTGAACTGAAAATGTGGCCGGAAATACCACCACCATGCCGCCACACCGATGATTAACAGATAAGGCCAGGAGCGCAGCGCGAGGCGCCAGTCGATCGCCGAGGGCCAGCACGAGAGAAACTGCGGCGCCAGCAACAGCGCCAGCACCAGGTCCAACGGCCGGAAGTGCCAGCCGGGGACGGTGCGCCACCACGCCACCGCCAGCGGCAGCGCGACGATCAACAACGGCGCCAGCGCGGCCGGCGCGGCGTTGTACCAGCGCACCCGCGCCAGGGTGACGGAACCGAGCTGCCAGTGGCGCCCCACGCGGCGCGGAATGAGCGTGAGCGACGATGGCTGCGCGCCGGTCAGGAAGCCGACGCCGAAATGGGCCAGCTCGTGACAGGCGGTGCCGGCGGCGGTGAAGATGAAAAACACGGGATGGGTGGCGGCCATGAAGCGGATCACCACCGCCAGCGCCAGCGAAGGCGCCAGGTATTCCAGCATCTGCAGCAGGTGGGCGCTGTGCTGGCAGATCCACATCGGCGCGAGCGCGCGGCAGCTCGCTATCATGGCCGGTCCGCGCTATTGGGTGTAGAAGCAGCGCCCGCAGGCCTGGCGGTACGACTCGTCGCCGCCGATGCTCACCTGCTCGCCCTCGCGGATGCGCTGGCCCTGCGGGTCGACGCGCACGTTCATGGTGGCCTTCTTGCCGCAGCTGCAGATGTTCTTGAGTTCCTCGATGTCGTCGGCCAGCGCCAGCAGATAGGCCGAACCGGGAAACGGCACGCCCTGAAAATCGCTGCGTAAACCATAGCAGATCACCGGCACCCCGCGCACCTGGGCCAACTGGTGCAGCTGCCCGACCTGGGCGGTGGTCAGGAACTGGGCCTCGTCGATCAGCACGCAGGCGACCTTCGGCGCCTCGGCGAGAAAATCGGTGGCGGCATCGAAGGTGCCGACCGCGCGCTGCGGGCCGAGGCGGGAAGTCACGTTGCCGACGCCATAACGGCTGTCGATGGCGGCGGTGTAGAGGCGGACCTGCTGGCCCTGCTCCTCGTAATTGTGGGCGACCTGCAGCAGCGCGGTCGATTTACCGGCGTTCATCGCCGAATAGCGGAAATAGAGTTTGGCCACGGGGGATTCCTGGAGAGCGGCTGATTATAACGCGGCGGCGCGGCGCGGCGGC
>JBDSTZ010000469.1:0-3587 GCA_039927975.1 Massilia sp.
TCGGTCACCGGTTCGCCAAGATAGTCCTCGGCGGTCTTCTTCATCTTGCGCAGGATCTCGGCGCTGACCTGTTGCGGTGCCAGCTTCTTGCCGCGCACTTCGACCCAGGCGTCACCGTTGTCTGCCTTGACGATGCTGAACGGCATCAGGTGAATGTCTTTCTGGACTTCCTTTTCGTCGAACTTGCGGCCGATCAGGCGCTTTACCGCGAACAGCGTGTTCTTCGGGTTGGTGACTGCCTGGCGTTTTGCCGGCGCGCCAACCAGGATTTCGCCATCTTCTTGGTAAGCAATAATGGAAGGCGTCGTACGCGCACCTTCAGCGTTCTCGATTACCTTTGGCTGACCATTTTCCATGATCGCGACGCAGGAGTTCGTGGTTCCCAGGTCGATACCGATAATTCTGCCCATGATTTTTTCCTTTTATTTACTTAGTTTCAGATGACTCAGATATTTGGTGATACAGCGCACTTTCAAGACCTTGCAGCACGCATATATGTATTTATTTCGCTTGCGCTGCGGTGACGATGGCCGGACGCAGCAAGCGGTCAGCAATCATGTACCCTTTTTGCAACACATTGACCACCGTGTTGGCTTCCTGCTCGGCAGGCACGACGGCCACGGCCTGGTGCTTCATCGGGTCGAGCTTGTCGCCCTGGACCGGCAGGATTTCGACCAGGCGGTTCTTCTCGAACGCCGAGGTGAGCTGCTTGAGCGTCATTTCGACGCCTTCCTTGAGCGATTCGACCGACGGCGTTTCCACCTTCAGCGCCATTTCCAGGCTGTCGCGCACGGGCACCATGGCCTCGGCGAAGCTCTCGATGGCGAATTTATGCGCCTTGCTGACGTCTTCCTGGGCGCGGCGGCGGATGTTTTCACCCTCGGCCTTGGCGCGCATGAAGGCGTCGTGCATCTCGGCCAGCTTGGCTTCGGTGGCGCTCAGTTGTGCTTCCAGGCCGGCGTCGGCGGAAGCCGGCGCGGCGGCGTCGGCCGCAGGGTTGGCCGCAGGGTTGACTGAAGCTGCGGCCTCGTCGGCCGGGTTTGACACTTCTTGGTTTTCTGGGTCTTGCATCGAAAAAACTCCTAAAATCAGGGACTTGGCTACTCGTTGGAGGTGTCGGGCTAACCACACAGCCACCCAGATGGGGCTATAACCACCACTTTCAAGGGGTTTTATGGCCGGCGCCGCAGCGCGGCCGCCTCGACTGCCCTGGAGAACGGCAAGCGTGCATCTGTAACAACAGTTACAAATCTTACCTTTCCGGACATCTTGTGATACAGATCAGGCCGTAATATGACTTACACAAGCGGCAGTTCCGAATCAGTCGGCCAGCGCTTAGGTTCCTGGAGTCCGCCATGAAGCTGTATCTGATCACCGCCAGCGTTATCGCCTACACCGTGCTCGCCATGGCCTGGATCTGCTACGCCGGCCTGACCCCGCCGTAAGCGCGGCCGACATTCTAACAGGCGGCGCGGCGCCCGCCTCGATCGCTACTTGGCGCCGAGCTGCTCGGCATGCGCACGGCCGATCTGCGCATCCTGCTTTTCCGCTTCGCGCTGGGCGCTGGTCATCATGGTCGGCCAGCCGATCATGTGCTGCTCAGCAATCTCCGCCAGTGTCGCGATCCACGAGGGCTGCTCGTTGAGGCAGGCAATATAGTTGAATTCCTTGCCGCCAGCGGCGAGAAAATCGTGCTTCGCCTCCATCGCAATCTCCTCCAGCGTCTCCAGGCAGTCGCTGGTGAACCCCGGACAAATCACGTCGACCCGTCCCACGCCGTCCTTGGCCAGTTGCACCAAGGTGGGCGCGGTGTACGGTTGCAGCCATTCGGCCTTGCCGAAGCGCGACTGGAAGGTGACGACATACTGGTCCGGCGTGAGGCGCAGGCGCGCGGCCAGCAGGCGCGCCGTCTTGTGACACTCGCAATGGTAGGGGTCGCCCAGCAGCAGGGTGCGCTTCGGCACGCCGTGGAAACTCATCACCAGCTTGGCGCGGCCGTGCGCTTCCCAGTGCGCCTCGACACTGTCGCGCAGCGCGTCGATGTAACCGTCGTGGTCGTGGTAGTGCTTGACCATGCGCAGCTCGGGCACGTTGCGCACCTGGCTGTAGTGGGCGAACACGGCGTCGGCGATCGAGCCGGTGGTGGTGCCCGAATATTGCGGGTAGGCCGGCACCACCAGCACCCGTTCGCAATGTTCCTGCTTGAGCTGGTCGAGCACCTCGGGCAGCGAGGGCGAGCCGTAGCGCATCGCCATGGCCACCTTCAAGCCGTCGTGGCCGCGCTCGCCCAGCAGGCCGCGCAGCAGCAGCGCCTGCTTCTGCGTGTGCACTTTCAATGGCGAGCCTTCGCGCGTCCAGATGCTCTCGTACTTGGCGGCCGACTTGCCGGAGCGGAAAGGCAGGATGATCAGGTGGAGAATGCACCACCACAGCAAGCGCGGAATTTCAACCACGCGCGGGTCGGACAGGAACTCCTTCAGATAGCGCCGCACCGCCTTGCGGGTCGGCGCGTCGGGCGTGCCCAGATTGACCAGCACGACGGCAGTGCGCGCCACGGTGCCGTGGCTGAAGGGGGGTTCTTTGCGAAAGGGCATGGGATGTGCGGCAGAGGGGCGAAGCTGCCTATTATAGGTCGCGCCCCGCTTGTGAAAAACATATTTTTACGCTGAACAACACTTCGGATCGCTTGCGTGACAGCGCGGGCAAACGTCACCTGGTCCGGCGCGCGGCCCCGCCGCTTTTGCACGCCGAATCAGGACGCCAGCAAATCAGGACGCCAGCAACTCTCGCGCATGCTTGCGCGTGGTCGCCGTGATTTCCAGCCCGCCCAGCATGCGCGCGACTTCCTCGACCCTGGCCTTGTTGTCGAGCACATCGATGCGCGAGACGGTCTTGCCGGCATCGGTGGCCGCTTTGGCCACCTGGAAATGCTGGTTGGCCTGGCTGGCCACCTGCGGCAAGTGGGTCACGCACAGCACCTGGCGCTGCTGTCCCAGGCGCTTGAGCAGGCGCCCCACCACCTCGGCCACGGCGCCGCCGATACCGCTGTCGACCTCGTCGAAGATCAGGGTTGGCGTGGTGGTCGCGTTCGAGGTGATGACGGAAATGGCCAGCGCGATGCGCGCCAGTTCGCCGCCCGACGCCACTTTGGCTAGCGGCCTCGGCGCCACCCCGGCGTGCCCGGCCACCAGGAATTCGACTTGCTCGACCCCGTGCGCGCCCGGCTCGCACGGATTCAGGCCGACGACGAAACTGCCGCCGCTCATGCTCAACTCCTGCATCGCCGCCGTCACCTGCGTGCCCAGCAGCTTGGCGGCGGCCGCGCGGCTGGCCGACAGCTTGCGCGCCGACGCCGTGTAGCTGGCCTTGAGCGCCGCTTCCTGCTTGCGCAAACCGTCGAGGTCGCTGGCGTCGGCCAGTTGCAGCAGGCGGGCCGACAGGGCCGCGTGCTCGTCGGGTAACTCGTCGGGCGTGACGCGGAACTTGCGGGCGGTGCCGTGGCTGAAGGGGGGTTCTTTGCGAAAGGGCATGGGATGTGCGGCAGAGGGGCGAAGCTGCCTATTATAGGTCGCGCCCCGCTTGTGAAA
>JBDSTZ010000470.1:0-8466 GCA_039927975.1 Massilia sp.
TGTCGGCCGCGCTGGGCGCCTGCAAGGGCACCGCCAAGCTGCGCGCGCGCGAAAGCCGGCGCGGCGACGCGCCGGCCGGCGTGGCGCGCAACGACCACGCCACCTACCTGAACGAGGGCGGCCTGCGCTGCCGGCTCGGTGATCGGCTCGAACTAAGCGCAGGACGCGAGCTGCTGCAATGGGGCAGCAGCTTCTTTCTCTCGCCCAGCAATCCCTTCATCATCGACACGGGCAAGACCAATCCGATCCAGCAGCTGCCAGGCAAGGACCTGTGGCAGGCCCAGTGGTCGGGTGACGGCGGCGTCACCTTCGCGGTGATCCGCAACGGGCGGCAGAACGGCCAGGAAACCGACCCGCGCAATTTTTCGCCCACCAGCGCGGTGAAGGTCGACTGGATGGGCGAGCAGGCCAGCGCCGGCGCGATCGTGTCGCGGCGCGACAACGGGGTGCGCCGGCTCGGCCTGTACGGCACGCTGCCGCTGTCGAAGGCGGCGCTGGTCTATACCGACCTGTCGGCCGGTCGGGGCAACGCCGGCTGGTTCGCCGAGCGCGACGCCGGTCCGCTCGGCTGGCGCCTGGCGCAATCGAAGCTCGATGGAGACGGCACCCTGTTCTATTCGCTGCTGGCCGGCGCGGCCTACACCTTCGAGTCCGGCTGGACCCTCACTTCTGAATACCTCAGGGGGAACGAGGGTTACGACCGCGCCGAACGCCAGGCCTACAACAGCGCGGCGGGCAGCGCGGCGCGGGCGTTTCGGGCGATGGACGGCGGCAGCGGCGCGGCGGCGGCGCTGCTGGGCGGCGCGCTGTCGCCGAACCTGCCCTACCTGGGCCGCGACTATCTGTTCCTGCAACTGGCGCGCAACGAATGGAACGACAAGGGCGACGCCGCGCTGCGCTACGTGCGTCCGCTCGGCGGCGGCGGCGAAGGCGCGCTGTGGTCGGGTTCCCTCACCTACTACCTGAGCAATCACATCCAGGGCTTCCTGGTCGCCAGCCGCAACGTCGGCGGTGAACGATCCGACTTCGGCCGGCTGATCCACTCGTCGGTGCAGGCCGGCCTGCGCATGACCTATTAATTTTGCGATTCAATTCAGCGATTCAATTCAGCGATTCAATTCAGCGATTCACAAGGAGGTATCCCATGCAACTGCGAACCCATAGCGACCAGATCGCGATCAAGCCGCCACCGCGCGGCCACGCCAGCGCCAACCCCTACCTGCAGCGCTTCGGCGAAGCCCACGCCGGGCGGGTGCAGTGCAAGCTGTACCTGTTCCCCTACGCCGGCGGCAGCGCGGCGGTGTTCCGCCAATGGTCCGGCTACTTCGAGGCCGGGGTCGAACTGACCGGCATCCAGCTGCCCGGCCACGGCAGCCGCATGATGGAGACGGCCGAAACCGACTACCGTGTGCTGGTGCGCGACATCTGCGACGCCATCCTCGACGATTGCGGCGCGACCCGCTTCGCCATGTTCGGCCACAGCATGGGCGCGCTGCTGGCCCATTACGTGGCGCTGGAGATGGCGCAGCGCGGCGCCAGCCAGCCCGAATGCCTGTTCCTGTCCGGCTGCAAGGCGCCGCACCTGCCGCGCGAACGGCGCGACGCCGCCCGCATGAGCGACGCCGACTTCGTCGACGAACTGCGCCGCCTCGACGGCACCCCGGCCCAGATCCTCGACAACGCCGAGCTGATGGCGCTGATGCTGCCGACCATCAAGGCCGACTTCGTGCTGCTCGACCGCTGGTACGAGGACCTGGGTCCGGCGCCGGCCTCGCCCGCGCTGTCGGTGCCGATCATCGGCATGAGCGGGCGGCGCGACATCCACTGCACCGACACCGACATCGACGCCTGGCAGTCGCACACCCACGGCCCGCTGGAAACCATGCAGTACAGCGGCGGCCACTTTTTCCTTCAAAGCCAGGAAGCGCGGCTGGTCGCCGACATCCGCGAACGGCTCGAGATGTTTGGCCGCGGCGCCTGAGCGCCGCACGCTCTTCATCGCATCCTAATCACCGCACTCTAATCACCGCACTCTAATCACCGCACTCTATTCACCGCACTCTATTACTTTATAAGGCAGGTATGACCATGCAAAACAGAACCCACATCGTGCTCGGCACCGGCGTGCTAGGCCAGAGCGTCGCCAACTGTCTGCGCGAGCAGGGCATCACGCCGCTGCTGCTCAATCGCAGCGGCAAGCAGATCGGCAAGTTCAAGACCATCGCCTGCGACGCGCGCGACCCGCGCCAGCTGGCGCGCCTGCTCAACGGCCCGGCCACGCTGTACGTCTGTTCGGCGCCCTCGTACTGGCTGTGGGAACGCGAGTTTCCGGCGCTGGTCGACGGCATCATCGGCGCGATCGACGGGCGCGATGTGCACATCGTGCTGGCCGATAATGTGTACGCCTATGGCCGCTGCGACGATACCTTCAGCGAAGGCGCGGCCAGCCAGCCGTGCAGCCGCAAGGGCCGGGTGCGCCAGGCGGTGGCCGAGCGCTTGATGGCGATGAACGGCCAGGGCCAGGTGCAGGTGGCGGTGGTGCGGGCGGCGACCTTCTTCGGGCCGAGCGTGGAGCAGTCGAGCGTGGGCAAGAGCACCTTCGAGAGTGCGCTCAACGGCAAGCCGACCTACATCATCGGCGACCCCAACACCGCGCATGCGTTCACGTATGTGCCCGATTTCGCCGCGACGCTGATCAAGGTCGGCCAGCACGCCTCGGGTTTTGGCCGCTACTGGCACGCGCCATCGCACAACGGCGCAAGCCTGCTGCAGTTTCTCGAGTCGGTGGCGGCGCACGGGCAGCACAAGATCAAGCTGCGCGCGGCGGGTCCGCTGATGATGCGTTTTCTGGGGATGTTCAATCCGGCGATGCGCGAACTGATCGAGATGCTCTACCTGCACAACACGCCGTGGAACTTCTCGAGCGAACTGACCGAGCGCACTTTCAAGATCGTCAGCACACCACTGGCGACGGCGATCGAACGCACCGCCGAATCGGTGCGCAGGGCGGCCTAGGCGGCAGCCCTGCCGTCGCGAAAAACCTGGCCCGCCCGTCCGCGCAAGCGGAGCAGCGGGCACGTTATATGGGGAACGGGCCGGATATCGGCCGCATTCGTGAGGCGGCCGGGTTCAACAGCCGGCCGAGGAGCCGGCCGGATTCAAGCCAGCTGCGGCTTGATCATGCCCATGAAGGTGGCGCGGGTGATCGCGTGGCGGGTCGAGTAGACGTTGAACTTGCTGGCCACGTTACGCAGATGGAAGTAGACAGTGTGCTGGGAAATCCCCAGGATCATCGCGGTCTCCTTGCCGGTCTTGCCGCCCGCGCTCCAGTACAGGCATTCCTGTTCGCGCTCGGTGAGGGTGGGCGCGGGATGGGCGTTCTGGGCGTTCCACAAGGTGTGCACCGCTTCGTGCATATGAGAGCCGAGCAGCGCCAGGTCGGCCTTCTGCGAGGTCGACAGCGCGGCGCAGTGGTTGGCGTGGCGGTAGAAGTCGACGCGGCTCATGGCCAGCGCGCCGCGTACCGCGAAGCTGGCGCCGTGGCGCACGCCGTCGGCATGCAGCACCGGATAGGCGCGCCCGCAATCGAGATCGCACAGGCGAGACACTTCCCATTCCATCGGCAGGCTCGATCGCGCGCAATGGCGGTTGACCGGGTCGTCCTGCGATTGCAGGTGGGTGTCGAACAGCTTGAGCGTGGCCGCCGGCAGGCTGCCAAACATGTGCGAGCAGGTGGTGCCGTTGGCGATGCCAACGTCCATCCTGAGAAGAAAATCCTGAATTCCGGCTCGGGCCAACAGGCTGAGAACACGCTTTCGCAATTGCTCCCAGTCGGTCGATCCGAGGATGTCGGTCAGATCTGCATCTGACAGTCGAGGGCATGAGTCGGTGTGTACCATATTGTCCTACCTGTTCAATCGAGCGAAATGGTAAGGGGGATTTCCCCCGCCTGTATCCATGGCTACCGATTTGTTGTCGAGTTGCCATATTTGGATTTTCACCGACGTCAGAGGACCGGGCAACGCACATTAGTAAATATCAAGTATCCATAAATGAATACCCCGGAAAATGTCGAAAATTTTCTTTGTAATCAGACGGTTATGATAGTTTCCAAATAGTAAAGTATCAGTATGGAAAGAACAAACTTGTCGTGTTCCGTGCGTGCGGCGGTTGACAAGCGTCCAAGGCCATCCACCCGCCTTGCATGAATCCGATTTCATGGCGACGAGGGCGAGCGTCTGGACGGCGTTTCACGGCAGGCGCGAGGTAAAACGGTCGTGGCCGGAGCCGACCGCCAGCACGGCGCCGACGCCCTCGCGCGCAGCTTGACGGCGGCGGCGAGGGCGAGCGGTTGATCGCCCTCGCGCAAGGGCTCGCCGGGGGGCAGCCGGCAGATGGGCAGATGGGCAGACGGTGACAGGGGCCGGCGCTTCCTACGCCAGCAGGCGTGAATGCTTGGGCAGCTTGGCCGACAGGTAATCGTGCTGGTCGGCCAGCACATGGCGCCCGCTGAGGATGAAGTGCTCGAAGCGGCACGGCACGTAGGGCACGTACAGCAGCGGGCGGAAGTCGTGCACATACTTGGCGCCCTTGGCCTGGTTGCACGATTTGCAGGCCGTGACCGAATTCATCCAGGTGTCCTTGCCGCCGTTGGTCTTGGCCAGCACGTGGTCGCGCGAGAGGTGCTGGCGGGCGAACACGTTGCCGCAGAAGGCGCAGGTGTAGCGGTCGCGCGCGAACAAGAGGTTGTTGTCGTTGCCGAGCGGCAGTTCGACGCGCAGCATGCGCGCCATGCGCTCGCTGCCGGAGATGGCGATGATGGGCTTGACGGTGAGGGTCGACAGGATGCCGGCGTTGGAGACGCCGCCGCGAAACAGGAACTCGCGATCGCCCAGCTCCCACGCCACCTTGTCGGTAGCGTAGTAGTGGACCGCTTCCTGCGCCGAAATCCAGTCGAATGGATTGCCGGCGATATCGAGTGCGAGTATCTGGGGAGTCATAGGAATCACCTCTACGACCATCATAGTGTAATTCATAAATAAATGCACACACCGGCGCGAGCGCGGCGCAGGGTGTTGCGCGGCGGGTGCGGCAGGCTCGATAGTCGCAGTGAGGATTGCGGCGAAGATTGCGTCCGCGATCGCGCCGAACGGGCGGACCGTGCCGGGCATTGCGGCCGTTGCCGGGGCGGTGGCGCCGGCGCCGTGCGGCGGCAAGCCTGGCGCGAGGGTCGCGCCCGTCTCAGGCGCTGACCGTGCTCAGCAGTTCGTTCAAGCGCCCGGTGTCGACCGGCTTGACGAAGTAGTGGTCGAAGCCGGCGTCGAGCGCGCTCTGGCGGTCGAACTCGTGGCCGTAGCCGGTCACCGCGATGAGCAGCGCGTCGGCCGAGGCCGGATTGCGGCGCAGCTTGCGCGCCAGCTCGTTGCCGTTCATCTCGGGCAGGCCGATGTCGAGCAGGCAGACGTCGGGCCGTTCGATCGGCGCCTGCGCCAGCGCCGCCAGGGAACCGTGCTCGACCGTGACCTCGTGGCCCAGCACCTGCAGCACCATCGCCAGCATCTGGGCGGCGTCGACATTGTCGTCGACCACCATGATGCGCAGTTTCCTGCCCGCCGCCGGCAGCAAGGCGCCGGGCTCGCGCAGCGCCGGCGCGGCTTTCTCGCGCAGGCGCGGCAGGGTGACGGCGAAGCTGCTGCCGCGTCCCAGTCCATCGCTGTGGCAGGTGACGCTGCCCTGGTGCAGGTCGACCAGGCTCTTGACCAGCGCCAGGCCGAGCCCGAGCCCGCCCTGCGAGCGGTCGGAGCTGCGCTCGGCCTGGGCGAACAGGTCGAACACGTGGGCCCGCAACTCGGGCGCGATGCCGATGCCGTTGTCGTCCACGCGCAGGCGCACGCAGTCGGCGTCGAGCTCGGTGCGCAGGGCGATGCGGCCGCCCTCGGGGGTGTACTTGGCCGCGTTGTTGAGCAGGTTGGTGAGCACCTGCACCAGGCGCTTCTGGTCGCCGCACACCAAAGCGTCGGGCGGCGCCGGATCGACCCGCAGGTGGTGGCCGCGCGCCTCGATCAGCGGACGCACCTGCTCGACCGCGGCGGCCACCACGGCGCGCAGGTCGAGCGGGTCGCGCGCGATGGCGACCAGGCCGCGGGTGACGCGCGAGACGTCGAGCAGATCGTCGATCAGGCCCGTCATGTGGCGCACCTGGCGCGTGATGATGGCGCTGGTCTTGCGCAGGCGCGCCTCGTCGAGCCGGGCCACGCCCATCAGTTCGGCCGCCGCGCTGATCGGCGCGAGCGGGTTGCGCAGCTCGTGCGCCAGCATCGCCAGGAACTCGTCCTTGCGCTGGCTGGCCTGCAGCAGCGCCTCCTCGGCCTGGCGGCGCTCGGTGATGTCGCTGACGATGCCGCCCATCCGCACCGGGCGGCCATCGACGTGATACAGGCTGCCGTGGGCCGCGATCCAGTGGGTCGAGCCGTCCGGCCACAGCACCCGGGTTTCGACATGCCAGTCCTTGAGGTCGGCCAGCGCTTGCTCGAAGCGGGCGCGCACGGCGGCCCGCTCGTCCGGATGAACGTGCGCCATGAAGGTCTCGAAACCCCAGTGCGCCACCGGCTCGGTGTAGCCGAAGCAGCGGTCGTGGCGCAGCGAGCGGTGGCAGACGTCGGCCACCAGGTCGAGGTCCCAGTTGCCGATCTGGCCGACGTCGAGGATGAAGGCGAGGCGCTCGGCGGTCTCGGCTTGCACCTGTTCGGCGCGCTTGCGCTGCGAGATGTCGAGCGCCACCACCAGCGCGCCGCGGATCGGCGCGTGGCCCCTGCGGATCGGCGTGACCGCCTGGCTGACCCAGGCTTCGCCGCCGTCGGCGCGCAGATAGCGGTTGTCGATCTCGAACGGTTCGCCGCTGCGGACGGCCTCGCGCAGCAAGTCGGCGGCGCGCTCGGCGTCGGCCGGATGCATGACGCCGTAGACGCTGGCGCCGACCAGCTCCTCGCGGCTGCGCCCGGCGATGTCGCAGTAGCGCTGGTTGACCCGCACGATGACGCCGGCCAGGTCGATTTCGGCGATGCCGGCGGCGGTCTGTTCGAACAAGGTGGCGACGCTGGCCTGGCTCTCGCGCAGGCGCGCGCGGTCGCGCTGGGCGGCGATTTCGTCGAGCAGCGCCTGCTCGCGGGCGGCGGCGCGGCGGCGCTGGCGCGCCAGCGCGATGGTGCCGTCGATCCGCGCGCGCAGCTCGCGTGCGCCGAACGGCTTGACCAGGTAGTCGTCGGCGCCGGCGAGCATGCCTTCGACGCGCGCCTCCTCGCCGGCGCGGGCCGACAGCAGCATCACCACCAGTTCGCGCGTGGCGCTGTCGGCGCGCAGCGCCTGCAGCAGCGCGAAGCCATCCATTTCGGGAATCATGACGTCGGTCAGCACCAGGTCGGGGCGCAGGCCGGCATTGATCTCCGCGAGCGCGGCGGCGCCGTTGCCGACCGAGCGCACCAGGTAGCCGCCGTCGCCGAGGATGCGCTCGATATAGGCGCGCATGTCGGCGTTGTCCTCGGCCAGCAGGATGACCGCGCCGGCGCCGGCCGCTGCGGCCTGGTTCGCGACCGTAGCCGGCGGCAGCCAGCGCAACGCCTCGCCGACAAAAGCGCCGGCGACGCCGCCATCGGCAGGGCTGGCGGCGGGCGCGCCAGCGGCAACGTCGTCGCCCTGCCCGACCCGATCGACCGGCAGGTGAGCCGCGCCAAACGGCAGCGTCAAGGTAAAGACTGTGCCCTGCCCCGGCGCGCTGCGGGCGGTGATGGCGCCGCCGTGCAGCTGCACCAGTTCGCGCACCAGCGACAGGCCGATGCCGGTGCCTTCCACCGATCGTCCGCGCTGGCCCTGGACCCGGTGAAAGCGCTCGAACAGGCGCGGCACGTCGGCGGCCGGCACGCCGACGCCGGTGTCGGACACCGTCAGCGCAACGGCGCCACGCTGTTCGCGCAAGGTGACGGCGATGCCGCCTTCGAGGGTGAACTTGAAGGCGTTCGACAGCAGGTTGAGGACGATTTTCTCCCACATCTCGCGGTCGACATGGACCGGCGAAGGCAGCGGCGCGCAATCGACTGTCAGCGCGAGGCCTGCCTGGGCGCAGGCGGAGCTGAAATTGCTGACCAGGTCGCGCGTGAGCGCAGCCAGGTCGGTCGGCACGAAACGGGCATCGTTGCGGCCCGCTTCGATGCGCGAAAAGTCGAGCAGGGAATTGACCAGCTTGAGCAGGCGCTGGGCGTTGCAGTGGGCGATCAGCAGGCGTTCGCGCTGGGCGCCGGGCAGGTCGGCCGCTTCCAGCGATTCTTCCAGCGGCCCGAGCATCAAGGTGAGCGGGGTGCGGAACTCGTGGCTGACGTTGGAGAAGAATACGGTCTTGGCGCGGTCGAGGGCGGCCAGCATGTCGAGCCGCCTGCGCTCTTCCTCGGCCGCCGTCACGCGCGCCAGGGCGGC
>JBDSTZ010000471.1:0-2218 GCA_039927975.1 Massilia sp.
TACGACAGAGGTTTTCATTTTATCAGCTAACTCGGCCGCAGCATCCGCAACTGTGGCGGACGTGGCGGACGAGTCGCTTTCCTTGACGGCGCGCGCGGCGGCCGTCTTTTTTGCGCCGGCCGGCGCGGCGGCGGCGCTGGCCGGCGCGGCCGCGCCGGCGGTTTTCCTGGTCGTGCTGGTGAGGGTATCCTTCATAGAGCCGTCCCGATCATTCTTGCCGTCGCCCCGATGGCGGCGGCGACTGCGTCGTCACACAAAGGTGCTGCCAGGCCTTGCGGTCAAGCAGCATAAAAACCGGGATAGTTTATACCAAACACTGTTCCAATCCGCGGATAAAGACGTCCTTTGGTAAATTTTTGCCAATAAATACCATTTTGCTGCCACGCGGCTCGTCCTCGCGCCACTTGGCGCCCAAATCGCTACCCATCATCTGGTGCACGCCCTGGAACACCACCTTGCGGTCGGCGCCGTCCATCAGCAGCACGCCCTTGTAGCGCAACATGCGCGGACCGAACACATTGACCAGGCTGGCGAGGAACTCGTCGAGCCGGGCCGGGTCGAACGGACGGTCGCTCTTGAACACGAAGGCGGCGATGTCGTCGCTGTGGTGGCTGTGATGATGGTCGTTGCTGTGGTCGCAGGCCTCGGTGTGCACATGCTCGTGCTCGCCGTCGACGTCGTGGGCGTGATGGTGGGCGTGCTCGTGCGCCTCGTCGGCGGTGAGGAAGGCCGGGTCGATCTCGAGCTTGTCGTTGAGGTTGAAGCCGCGCAGGTCGAGCACCTCGGCCAGCGGGGTGGCGCCGAAATCGGAGACGCTGATCGGCGCGCGCGGATTGATGCGCTTCAAGCGCGCGGTCAGTTCTGCCAGTTCGGCCGGCTCGACCAGGTCGGTCTTCGACAGCAGCAGCTTGTCGGCGAACCCGACCTGGCGCTGGGCTTCCTCGTGCTCGTCGAGCTGGGCCATGGCGTGGCGCGCGTCGACCACCGTCACCACCGCGTCGAGCAGGTAGTGGGCGCCGACTTCCTCGTCCATGAAAAAGGTTTGCGCCACCGGGCCCGGATTGGCCAGCCCGGTCGTCTCGATCACCACGCGGTCGAAGGCGAGCAGGCCGGCCTCGCGTTTCCTGGCCAGCTCGGTGAGCGCGACGATCAGGTCGCCGCGCACGGTGCAGCAGATGCAGCCATTGTTCATCTCGACGATCTGCTCGCCGGATTCCTGCACCAGGATCTCGTTGTCGATGTTCTCCTGGCCGAATTCATTCTCGATGACGGCGATGCGCAAGCCATGCTGCTCGCGCAATATGCGGTTGAGCAAGGTGGTCTTGCCGGCGCCCAGAAAGCCGGTCAGGATGGTGCTCGGGATCAATGCCATGTGCGTGTCCGTGTGTTATGGCCGGGTTGCGGCCGTGAGAATCGAGCGATTATGCCGGAATTTGCGTTTTGCTTCCGACTCGCAAGGCTGGGCCTTGATACATATCATGCCCGAACCGGACTGGAGTGCGCCAGCTACTTCGCTTTGGCGCGCGGATGGGCCTTGTCGTACACCTTCGCCAGGTGCTGGAAGTCGAGCGAGGTGTAGACCTGGGTCGAGGCGATGCTGCTGTGGCCGAGCATTTCCTGCACGGCGCGCAAGTCGCCCGACGATTGCAGCAGGTGCGAAGCGAACGAATGGCGCAGCATGTGCGGATGGACCGCCACCGGGCTGCCGATGCGCAGCGCGTGCTCGCGCAGGCGCAGCTGCAGCACGCGCGGCGTGATGCGGGTGGCGCGGTTCGACAGGAACAGCGCCAGGCTGCCGTCGCTGGCGGGAGGCCGCACCGCCAGCCAGGCGGCAATCGCCTCGGCGGCGGGTTTACCGACCGGCACGCGGCGCTGCTTCTCGCCCTTGCCGGTGACCACCACCTCGCCGGCGGCCGGGTCGAGCCAGCCGCGCGAGGGCGGCGCGCCGGCTTCGCCCTTGCTGTGGCGCAGGTCGAGCGCGGCCAGCTCGGACACCCGCAGGCCGCTGGAATAAAGCAGTTCGAACATCGCCATATTGCACAGCTCGGCCGGGGTGGCCTGGGCGCTATGTTGGCGTGCCGGCGTGCTCACCAGCCGCATCGCCTCGTCGACCCCGAGCGCCTTCGGCAGCGTGGCGGCCTTTTTCGGCGCGCGCACGCCGGCCACCGGATTGGCGCCCAGGCCGTGCTGGCGGCACAGGTAGTCGAAGAAACCGCGC
>JBDSTZ010000472.1:0-5746 GCA_039927975.1 Massilia sp.
CGTCGCGCACGCGGTGATGATCGGCATTCACGGCAATACGCCGTCCGCCGCCCATCCGGAAGCGGAAGTCATCGAGCGCATCCGCTTCAACAATATCGACATCCTTGAGCATGACGAGGACGATCCCGAGTACGAAGGCGCGATCGGCATCATGGCCGGCGACGACAACCTGGTGCGCGACGTGGTGTTCGAGAACATCCGCGTTGACCGCATCGAGGAAGGCAAGCTGTTCAACTTCCACATCGCCAATACCGCCAAGTACAACACCAGTCCGGGACGCGGCATCGAAAATGTCACGCTGCGCAACGTCAGCTTTTCCGGTAATGGCTCGCCCAGCGCATCGGTCGTCTACGGCTACGACCAGGCGCGCACGATCAGCAATATCGTGTTCGACAACGTGACGGTGGGCGGCAAGCGGATCACCAAGGCTGAACCGAACCTGCTCGATATCGGCCCGCATGTCTCGGGCGTGGTCTTCAAGTGATGGGGTGACGGGGACGGCGCCGCGCTTTCCATGCGACTGCGTCAGCGTTGACATTTTGTCCCGCGCATCATATCGTCGCGATTCTCTGTGCGGCAATCTCGCAGCGGCATAAAGCAGGCGCCACGGCGCACAAGGACAGGACCATGAAACGAGTCATCAACGCGGCGCTGTTTGGCCTGGCAAGCCAGCTGGCGCCGGCCATGGCCGCGCCGCCGGCGAATGCCGAAACGGTCTGGATTCCGCTGGCCGGCGCCAACCCGGCAACGCCGCCCGTCAAGCTCGAAGCGACGCTGTACCGCCCGGAAGGCGGTGGCCGTGCGCCGGTCGTGGTGTTCAATCACGGGTCGAGCGGTGGCCCGATTCCGGCCAACTACACCGAAAAGGCGCCCGGCCTCGCCACCTTTCTCAACGCCCGCGGGATCGCCTTGCTGGTGCCGATGCGCTCGGGCCGGGGGCAGTCGGAAGGGGTCAATAATGAAGAGCCCTCGGCCTGCACCGTGAGTGCGGCCAGGGCCCGCATGGCCACCGCCACGGCGGCGCTGGACGCCTCGCTGGCCTACCTGCGCAGCCAACCGTGGGCCGACATGGGCAAGCTCGCCTTGGCCGGCCATTCGCGCGGCGGCCTGCTGGCAGCGGCCTACGCGACCGAGCATCCTGGCGTGGTGCGCGGCGCGATCAATTTTTCGGGCGGATGGAAGGATGACCGCTGCGCCGATCCCGACATCAACGTGGCCCTGTTCGAACAGGCCGGGCGGGGCGCCGGCACGCCGGCGATTTTCCTGTACGCCCACGGCGACGGCTTCTATGCCGACAGTTCGATCGAGAAGTACGCCCAGGCCTATACGGGCGCCGGCGGCAAGGCGACATTCCGCTTCTACCAGCTCAGCGACGTCAACGGCCATCTGCTGTTCCGGCGTGCCCAGCGCTTGTGGGAAGCCTATGTCGAGGCCTTCCTGCGCGAGACCGGCATGCTGACGGCGCCGGCCGCCCCGGCCGCACCGGTAGTGCCGGCCGCACCGGTAGCGCCAACTGCGGCGTCAACAACGCCGAAGCCCTGAGGTATCGGCCAGAACGACAAAACGCCCGGCGCGATGCCCGGGCGTTTTGTTATTGGGGGACCGCCGCGTGGGCGGTCCGGTGCGCAGCGCGGTCTAGTTGGCCGTGATGCTCACGTTGTCGAACGAACTGGCCGTCGCGCTCGTCGTGGTGCCGGACACCGCCGCGATCCCGATGTACACGGTGCTGTCGAGCGCTGTGGCGCCCGAGGCGGTGCTGAAGTCCTGGGTCTTATCCCCCAACGACGGCAGCCAGTTGACGCCATCGGTCGAGTAGCTCACCGCGATGACCTGGCCGGTGCGTTTTAGCCTGAGCCACAGCGGCGCGGCGGACGAGGGAAGCGGCACATTCGCCAGGCTGGACGAACTGGCCGAAGCGCTGTCGGCCAGGCGCTGTTCCCACTGCACGCGCGGCACGCCGCGCACCAGGATGCCGAAGTAGCGCGAGACCGGACTGAGTGTGTTGCGCAGCATGAGGCCCGCGCGCACATTGCCGGTGTTCGAGCCTGCCGGCACTTCCAGCGATGTGATGCGGGCGATCATGGTGAAATTGCCGGTGATCGCCTTGTAGGTGTACTGCAGCGAATCGTTGGTGGTGTTCGTCGCCGGCAGCACGCCGACCGCGCTGAAGCTGTAGGACTTCGACACGGAGTCGTACAGGGCGGCGCTTTCGGCGGTGACCGTGCCCAGCTGGGTGAAGTTGGCGAACGGCGCACCGCCGGCGATCGGCACGTCGGTCACCACGATCGGCGTGGTCGGTCCGGTCGGGGTAGTCGGCGGCACCACGATCGGCGTGGTCGGCGCGGTGCTGCCCGGTACATAGGGCTTCTCCTGCCAGTTGCCGTATTCGGCCAGGTAAGGCTCGTTGCTGACACTGTCCTTGTAGGTGGTCGCCGCGCCGCTCAGCGCGGTAGCGTTCCACGGGCCGTTGGTGAAGGCCACGTGCTCGCCCATTACCGAATTACGCACGATCATTTTGCCGACCGATCCTGGGCCGTCGTCCCACTGGCGGGTCAGGAAGACGGTGTCCTTGGTCGTGGCGGCGTCGGCCAGGAACACGCAGCCGTCGAACAGGAAACCGTAGGTTTGCGAGGCCAGCGTGGAGGGCGCCGACATGAACCCGCCGGCCGGCTTGCGCACGCCGTAGTAGCGGATCGTCGCGCCGCTGAAGACGCCGGTGCCGGGGCCGAAAATGAAGTCGACGTCGCCGACAATCTCGCCGCCGACGAAGAAGGCGCGCTTGCCGCTGTTCGACAGGTACAAGGTGTCCTGCTTGCCGATCATGCGGACCTTGTCGAAGACGACCTTGTCGGCCTTGTCGATCATGACCGCGAGTGCCTGGCCGTTGCCGCTGTCGGTGTTCTGGAACGTCATATTGACCGCGTTGAAGCCGTTGTTGCGGACCCGGATCGCGGTCGAGCATTCCTTGCCGATCGACGTCGTCTTCTTGGTGCAGAGGGCGAACAGCGCGCTGGCGTCGGTGTTGCCGGTGTAGGTTGCCGCGTTCACCAGCGCGTTGTAGGCGGCGCCGGTGCTGTCCTGGTACAAGCCGCTGGTGATCAGCACCTTGGATGCGTCGGACTCGGTGCTGTAGAGCGTTACGGCGCTGTTCGCGCTTGAGGCGACCAGCAATTCCGGATAGGTGCCCGCCTTGACCTTGATGTACACGCGCGCCTTGCTGCTGTTCGAGGCCGCGTTGAGCGCCGCCTGGATCGTCGTGTAGTTGCCGCTGCCATCCTTGGCGACGGTGTAGTCGGGCGTGATCGCCGATGTGTCGATATGGCCGGCATTGACCGTCTGCGGAGCCCAGGCGTCGGTGCCGGCAAGCGCCTTGGCGACGGTGTAGGTGGCGGCCTGGGCGTCGGTCAGGAAGGGCCGCTTGGCGCTCGCCGCGGCCACGCCGACGGCCAGCTTGCCGGCGCCGGCGTAGGCCAGGTTGTGGGCCTTGACGTCCTCGTACGATGTGGCGGCGGTGTAGGGATAATCGGGCGTCCAGCCAAGCACCGGAGTGTAGTTATCGAAGGTGAACAGGCTGTTGAGCGCGGCGCCCGAGCCGGTGCCGTCGGCGGCGGCGCGCGCCTTGGCGTAATTGGCGTCGACGCCTGCCTTGGCGGCAGCTTCCAGCGCTGCGGATGACGGCACGCCGTTGATCCAAGAGCCGACATCGTGGAACTGGTAGCCGTTGGCGTTGGAGATGATCCTGCTGGCGTTGGCGTTCGGGCCGCTCAGTTCAAACGCGTTCGACTCCGACAGGATCTTCGATTCGGCGCCCATGCCGATGTAGTAGCTGGTCGCGTAGTTGGCCGCGTCGGTCGCGCCCTTGTAGTAGTTGTTGTACACGTGGATGCGGCCGAAGCGGGCGCGCGGCGCGCGCTGCACCGTGTTCTCCCAGATGTTGTTGCTGAAGGTGAGGCGGTTGTAGGCGCGTTCCTTGGCGCCGTTCTGGTCGCCCGAGCCGCCCACCATATTGGTCTTGTCGTGGTTCTTGAAGATCGTGTACGAAATGGTCACGAAGTCCGAGCTGTCCTCGATGTCGATCAGGCCGTCGTGGCGCTGGGCGTGCTTGGTGACGCCGTTGACGGTGACCATGTCGTCGTTGTCGATGTGGGCGCCGTCGCTAAGGGTGCAGTGGTCGATCCAGATCTGTTTGCCCGTGACGACGGTGATGGCGTCGAAGCTGGCGTCCCAGTCGCCGGTGCCCGGATCGTAGTTGGCGCTCAGGTCGATCGGCGCCTGCAGTTCGAGATTGCGGATGACGACGTTCTTGACGGCGTTGATCGACAGGTAGCCGTCAATCAGCTTGGCATCGGTGCCCACGCCCATGATGGTGGTGTTGGACGGGACGATGAACTGGATCTGGGTCTTTTGCAGCACGCGGATGGTGAGCCGGGCGGCGCTCAGGGCGGCGATCCTGGCCTTGGTCGCGATGGCGGCGGCGTCGCCGGCTGCCACCTTGGCGTTCAGGTCGGTCATGAAGGCCGTATCGGCGCTCTGGATATACAGCTTGGAGTCCCAGTTGGCGGCGGCCGGGCTCAGGGTTTTGTAGTAGGCCTCGTCGGCCAGCTTGCCGTTGCCGACGTCATTGCCGTAGATCGAGCCGGTCATGTAGATGATCTTCGGTTCGAGCCTGGCGGCGCTCGGATTGGTGGCGTAGGTCGGGCTGTTGACGTTGTCGAGCGCGGCGTTGAGTTCGGCGCGGTTGCTGACCACGTAGGTGTTGCTGGCCGGGGCGCCGGCGCCGCCGCTGGTGCCTTCGCCTTGCGCCGCCCAGCCGCTGACGATGGTCGATTGCGACAGCAGCACCGGATTGGTCACGGTGGGGCTTGTCGGGGTGGTCGGGGTGCCCGGCGTGGTGCCGCCATCGGCCGCGCCGCTGCCTCCGCCGCCGCAGGCTTGCAGCAGGCCGGCGACGGCGAGCATCGCTACCGAAGTCCGGCAGCGCGCCCAAGTCGCATCGACACCGATTGATCGTATATACATTTGTCCCTCCAAGAACACTGATTATTTTTGAATCTGTTATTCCAATTCGTGCCGAGGCAAATATTTAATGACGGAGGTCAATAAAAATTCCCTGATAGATTGCCTTCTGGAATTGGTCAGGCCAGTATATACCGGCCTGATCAGTGGTTCGTTTGGACGATAAAAATCGTAATGTGGATTGAGGGATTTCTTAATGTGCAGGGCAGAAGAATAGGCTCGATTTCCAAATGGAAAGAGCTTGGCATTGTTAATCAATAGCCGGCCGTATTCGCGTCACCATGGCAGTTTTAGCTTGCAATGCCGGGCAATTGGCGACAATTGGAGGTGTGTCGGCGGTTGCGCGTCGGCGTGGCGCCTGACGCGACCAAGTGCCGATTCTTATATTGGTAAATGCGCGCCAATATACATGGGTCCCCGTGCTGTGCCTGGCAAAGTGCGGATTTCCGGATAAACGGCGCGGACAGACCGGATTGAAATCGTTTTCAGTGGCCGATAATGACACTCGGAGAACGAAGTGGTATCGGCCAGTGGCGTGATAATAAGCCAGGAGGAGCGAACCGCCGCCGGCATGCAACGGCGGTTCGAGCGGTCAGCTTGAGGCACCTCGTTATACACAACTCGATAGCAAGCCCATTTCACGAAGGGTCTTGATGGTATGAGCGGAAGCACGGACATCACGCAATCCCTCCCAGATCGTTTTGGCGCCCGGTTCGCCATCACTCTTTCG
>JBDSTZ010000473.1:0-2530 GCA_039927975.1 Massilia sp.
CTGGCCGGCCGACATTTCAGTGCGCATCGGCGCGACGATGCTGCGCATTCCGGGGCGCCGCGAAACGATAGGAGGGAAAGCCATGCTGGTGTACGACATGCCGTCGCTGGCCGCGACCCGCATCCGCTGAGCGCGGCGGGACGGCGTGCCTGGCCGTCCAGAGAATGTTTTTGCGTTTGACGCAGCCCTGCTGCTATAATTGTTATCGATATCACGTGCGTTTCGCGGCCAATCGCGGGGCGCCAATTGGAGAGCACCATGTACGACAAGACTTTGCACGCGACCCACCCGGACATGATGGCGCAGGTCAGCAACGACCAGCTGCGCGATCGCTACCTCATCGACGCCCTGTTCGCGGCCGACCGCATCACCCTTAATTACTGCCACCACGAGCGCTTCGTGATCGGCGGCGCCGCGCCGGTCGCCGGCCCGCTGTCGCTGCCGGTCCACACCGAGCCGGCGTCGGCCGCCGGCCAGCCTTTCCTGGTGCGGCGCGAGCTGGGCATCATCAACGTCGCCGCCGGCGCCGGCCGCGTGACGGTCGACGGCGAAGTGTTCGACCTGGCCCCGCGCGACGGCCTGTACGTACCGATGGGCACGACCGACGTGCGCTTCGAGTCGCTCGACGCGGCCAACCCGGCGCGCTTCTACCTGGTATCGACCCCGGCCCACGCGCGCTTTGAAACCAAGAAGATCACTCACGCCCAGGCGGTGCCGCTCGAACGCGGCTCGGCCGAGACGTCCAACGCGCGCACCATCTTCCAGTACGTGGTGCCCGGCGTGTGCCAGTCGGCCCAGCTGCTGCTCGGCCTGACCATCCTCAAGACCGGCAGCGTGTGGAACACCATGCCGCCGCACCTGCACGAGCGCCGCTCGGAAGTGTATTTCTACTTCGACCTGAAAGAGTCGGAGCGGGTCTTCCACTTCATGGGTGAACCCGACAGCGCGCGCCACATCATCGTCGCCAACGAGGAAGCGGTGGTCTCGCCGCCATGGTCGATCCACATGGGTTCGGGCACCGCCAACTACGCCTTCATCTGGGCGATGGGCGGCGAAAACCTCGACTACACCGACATGAACGTCCTCGATATCTGCCAGCTGAAGTAGGAGCCAGAGACATGTCCGCCTCGTCCAACCCCGCCACCCCGTCCGATCTGTTCAATCTGTCCGGCCAGTGCGCGCTGGTCACCGGCGCCAACACCGGCCTTGGCCAGGCGATCGCGATCGCCCTCGCGCAAGCCGGCGCCGACATCGTCGCCGCCGGGCGCAGCAGCGCCGCCGAGACCGAGGCCGCCGTGACGGCGCTTGGCCGCCGCTTCCTCTTCGTCGAGGCCGACTTCGGCAGCACCGAGCCGGTCCAGCGCGTGATCGACGCCGCCGTCGCCTTTGGCGGCCGGCTCGACATCCTGGTCAACAACGCCGGCATCATCCACCGCGCCGACAGCCTGGACGTCACCGAGGAAAACTGGGACGCTGTGATGAACACCAACCTCAAGTCGCTGTTTTTCCTGTCGCAGGCGGCCGCGCGCCACATGGCGCCGCGCGGCGCCGGCAAGATCGTCAACGTCGCCTCGCTGCTGTCCTTCCAGGGCGGCGTGCGGGTGCCGGCCTACACCGCCAGCAAGAGCGCGGTGGCCGGCCTGACGCGCGCGCTGGCCAACGAGTGGGCCGCCAGCGGCGTCAACGTCAACGCGCTGGCGCCCGGCTACTTCGAAACCAACAACACCAGCGCCCTGCAGGCCGATCCGGTGCGCGCGCCGGCGATCCTGGCGCGCATCCCGGCCGGACGCTGGGGCCAGCCGGCCGACCTGGCCGGCGCCGCCGTGTTCCTGGCCAGCCGCGCCAGCGATTACGTGCACGGCATCGTGCTGCCGGTCGACGGCGGATGGCTGGCCCGATGACCCCGCGCCCGCAAGTGGACGGCCGCGTGGTCTGCTTCGGCGAGGTGCTGGTGCGCCTGTCCGCGCCGGCCGGCGAAACGCTGCTGCAGTCGCCCGGCCTGCGCGCCTGCATCGGCGGCGCCGAGGCCAACGTCGCCGTCTCGCTGGCGCGCTATGGCCACGACGTCGCGATGGTCAGCGCGCTGCCCGACAACGAGCTGGGCGCGACCGCGCGCGACTGCCTGCGCGCGCACGGCGTCGACACCCAGGGCATCGCCTTCCGCCAGGGCCGCATGGGCCTGTACTTTCTGACACCCGGCGCCGTGCTGCGCCCGGCCGAAATCATCTACGACCGCGCCGGCTCGGTGTTCGCCAGCGCCGAATCGTCGCTGTACGACTGGCCGGCGCTGCTCGACGGCGCCGCCTGGCTGCACGTCTCCGGCGTCACCCCGGCGGTCGGCGAGCAGGCCGCGCTGGCGGTGCTGGCGGCGATGCGCTGCGCCCGCGAGCTTGGCGTGCAGGTCTCGTTCGACGGCACTTACCGCAGCTCGCTGTGGGCCGCGCGCGGCACCGACGGCGCCGAGCTGCTGCACGGCTTGATGCGCCACGCCGACCTGGCGTTCGCCGACCAGCGCGACATCGCGCTGGTG
>JBDSTZ010000474.1:0-9069 GCA_039927975.1 Massilia sp.
CGCTGCCGTGCACCGGCTTGCGGCCGTTCTTGCACAGGCCGCAGCGGGTGCAGGTGTCGATCGCACCGTCTAGCTGCTGCCAGTCCATCGCGGCGATGGCGTCCTCGCCGACTTCTTCGGGCTGTGCCGGCTCGGCGGCTGGTGCTTTTGCGACTGGTGCCGATGCAGGTGCTGGTGCGACGGGCGCTGGTGCAGCTGGTGCCTGAGCTATTGGTGCTGGTGCAGCCGGTGCTTCGGGCGCAAACGTTGCGGCCGCGGGCGCGTCGGACGGCGCCGGCTCGGCCGCCGGCTGGTCGCGCAAGGTCCAGATCGGGCCGATGCCCATCTCGGTCAGGAAGGCGCTGTCGCGCGCCGACAGGCTCACAGGATGTACCTCATCACGATCGCGTCCTCGCGCTGGCCGTTGTGGGCCGGATAGTATGCCTTGCGGCGGCCGATTTCGACAAAACCATAGCGTTCGTAGATTTTCTGCGCGCGCACGTTCGAGGGCCGCACTTCGAGCAGCACGGAGATCGCGCCGAGGCCGCGCGCGCAGGCCGCCACCTTGTCGAGCAGGTACAGGCCGATGCCGCCGCGCTGGCGGTCGGACGCCACCGCCACGTTGAGCAGGTGCGCTTCGTCGAGGGCGCCCATCAGCAGGAAGTAACCGATCAGCTTGCCCTGCTCGTCGCGCAGCACCCAGGCGGCGTATCCGCTGGCCAGCGAATCGGCGAAGTTCCCGCGCGACCAGGGGTGCGGATAGACCGCCAGTTCGAGCTGCAAGACCTCGTCGATATCGGCCGGCGTCATCGGCGCGTAGTCGAACAGCTCGCGGTCGGGGACGGCGTTCATGCGGCGGCCTTGGCGGCGTTGATCACCAGCCGCTCGGCGCTGGTGAAGGCGATCTTGTTGCGCAGGTAGAGCGGCTGGGCCTCGGCCGCGCTGACGCCGCGCCCGGCCGCCAGTTCGGCCTGGGCCAGCTCGGCCACCTGGGCCGCGTGCGGCATGATGGCCGGCAGCGCGCCGGCGAACTCCTCGCCGGCATACGCTTGCGGGTAGGCGCCGAGGCCGTTGCCGCAGGCGGTGAACGGCCTGGCCACCGGCGTGACCGCCTCGGGCGCGCACAGCGCCGCTTCGGCCAGCACTACCCAATTGCCGTCGGCCGTGGCGTCGAAGCGGTACTGCGCCCAATACACTTCGCCCATGCGCGCGTCGAGCACCGGCAGCACGCAGGTGGCGCCGGTTTGCTGATGGCAGGCCAGCGCCATCGCGGCCAGGGTGTTCACCGCCAGCACCGGCAGGCCGGCGCCGAAAGCGAGGCCCTGGGCGATGCCGCAGGCGGTGCGCACGCCGGTAAACGAGCCGGGACCGGCGCCGAAAGCGATGGCGTCGCAGTCGCGCAGCGCGATGCCGGCTTCGGCCAGCACCTCTTGCACCATTGGCAAAATGGACTGGGAATGGGTGCGCACGCCGGACGACTCGCGCGCGATCACGGCCGCGCCGGCGCCCCGGTGCAGCGCGCAGGAGGCCAGTTCGGACGAGGTTTCAATGGCAAGGATGATAGGCATGGCGCGTATTTTAACCCGGCCACCGTCCCGGCAGAAGCGCCGGCCGCGTTGTAGAATGCGATCCATGCACAGCATGACACTCGACGATGACAACCGCGCCACCCTGGCCGGCGCCCTGGACGGCGGCGGCTGGGTGGTGGCCTGCCTGTGCGCCGGCTGGTGCGGCACCTGCGGCAGCTACCGCGCCAGCTTCGACCAGCTGGCGGCGCGCCACCCGCACACCCAGTTCGTCTGGATCGACATCGAAGACCAGTCCGAGGTGGTGGGCGACCTCGACGTCGAGAACTTCCCCACCCTTCTCATGCAGCGCGGCGACACGGTGGCCTTCTTCGGCACCATGCTGCCCGATCCGGTGCTGGCCGAGCGTCTGCTGCAGGCCCAGACCAGCCAGTCCGACGGCGAGCTGGCGCGCCAGGCGGCCAGCAGCGCCGAGCGGCGCGAATGGCAGCAGCTGTGCAATCTGCGCACGCTGCTGGCGGCGGCGGGCTAGGCAACAGTTCGGCGCCGATGCCAGTTCCGGCGCAAGATAGCCTCACCATAGCTGTGAGGAGAAGACAATGAGAGCGACTGTCACGATCGATGACGAGCTGTACAACAAGGCGCTCGAACTAGCCGATCCCGACATGGACAAGGCCGATATCTTCCGGGAAGCTTTGAAGACGTTCGTGCGCGTCCAGGCCGGGAAGCGTTTGGCAGCGCTGGGAGGCGCCATGCCCGGGATCGAAGGCGTGCCGCGCCGGCGCGCCAGACCCCGGCCGCCACCATGACCGGCGTCGTCATCGACACAGCGGCGAACGGGACGCGGAACCGGCGTCTTCCTCCGCATCACCCCCGGGGCGCGGCCGCAATCAGTTCCACAGCGCCGCTGCTCCAGCGTTCCAGCACCGCCTGCGCGGTCACCGGCCGGCTGTAGAAGAAGCCCTGCGCCAGGTTGCAGCCGTGACGCAGCAGGAAGGCGACCTGCTCCTCGTTCTCGACGCCCTCGGCGATCACCGACAGGTTCAGGCTCTTGCCGAGCTGGATGATGGCGATCGTGATCGCCTCGTCGTTGATGTCGGTCGAGATGTCCTTGATGAAGCTGCGGTCGATCTTGAGGGTCTGCACCGGCAGCTGCTTGAGGTAGGCCAGCGACGAATAGCCGGTGCCGAAATCGTCGATCGCCAGGCCCACGCCGATCGAATGCAGGTCGTTGATGAACACCAGCGCGTCGCCGGTGTTCATGATGACCGACTCGGTCACCTCCAGTTGCAGGCGCTGCGGTTCGAGCCCGGTCTGGTCGAGGATCGCGGCGACCATGTTGACGATGCTGCCGCGCTCAAACTGCTTGACCGACAGGTTGACGGCGACCTTCGGCACGTGCAGCCCGGCTTCCTGCCAGCGGATCATCTGGCGGCACGACTCTTCCATCACCCACTTGCCGAGCTGGTTGATGAAGCCGGTGTCCTCGGCCAGCGGAATGAAGCGCACCGGCGGCACCAGGCCGAGTTCCGGATTCTCCCAGCGCACCAGCGCCTCGACCCCGATCAGGCGGCCGGTCTCGATTTCCACTTGCGGCTGGTAGTGCAGGAAGATCTCGTTCTTCTCGATCGAGCGGCGCAGCATCGCTTCCAGGCGCAGGCGCTCGACGCCTTCGCCGGTCATCGACGGCGCGTAGAACTGGTAGCCGTTGCGCCCGCGCGCCTTGGCCTGGTACATGGCGACGTCGGCGTTGCGGATCAACATATTGAGGTCGCTGGCGTCGTGCGGGAACAGGCTGATGCCCACGCTGCCGGTGACGAACAGCTCGTAATCGGCGACCATGAAGGGCCGCTCGAACATCAGCATCAGCTTCTCGGCCACACTGGCGGCGGCGCATTGGCCGTCGATATTCTCCAGCAGGACGATGAATTCGTCGCCGCCCAGGCGCGCCAGGGTGTCGCCCTCGCGCAGCTGGCTGGCCAGCGACAGCGCCACCTTCTTGAGCAGCTCGTCGCCGATGTGGTGGCCGAGCGTGTCGTTGACGTTCTTGAAGCGATCGAGGTCGATGAACAGGATTGCCAGCTGCTGGCTGTCGCGCGCCGAACGCAGCAAGGCGTGCTGCAGGCGGTCCTGGAACAGCAGGCGGTTCGGCAGCGCGGTCAGGGGATCGTGGTGGGCCATGTGGTCCAGCTTGTCCTGCGATTCCTTGACCTTGGTGATGTCGGAAAAGACCCCGACGTAATTGGTGATCTCGCCCTGGTTGTCGCGCACCGCCGACACCGTCAGCCATTCGAGATACAGCTCGCCGTTCTTGCGGCGGTTCCAGATCTCGCCGCGCCAGAAGCCATGCTCGTCCAGCTCGGCCCACATGGCGCCGTGGAAGGCGTCGTCGTGGCGCTCGGAGCGCGCCAGGCGGGCGTCCTCGCCCAGCGCCTCGCTCTCGGTATAGCCGGTGATCTGGGTGAAGGCCGGGTTGATGGCGATGATGCGGCCGTCGGCGTCGATCACCATCACGCCGTCGGCGATGTGTTCGAGCACGGTGGCCGACAGGCGCAGTTTTTCCTCGGCCAGCTTGCGCTCGGTGACGTCGGCGAACACCCAGATGCTGCCGTCGTTGGCGCGCTGGGCGTCGAGCGCGCAGATGCTCACCAGGCACCAGAACAGGCTGCCGTCGGCCCTGCGGTACTGGCGCTCTTCGGTGAAGTACTCGCCGGCGGCCAGGCTGGCGTTCTGCGCCTCGCCGGCCTGGCGGTAGCTGGCCTCGTCGCGGAACACCAGCGCAATCGAGCCGCCGGTCAGGTCGCCGTTGCTGTAGCCGAATAGTTCTTCGCAGCGGCGGTTGACCGACACCACGCGCTGATGGCGCACAAACATCACGCCGAACATCACGTTGTCGAGAATGGCGCTCTGCTCGGCCAGCAGGGCGGCGATGCGCATCTCGTTGTGCTTGCGTTCACTGATGTCGGCGATGATGCCGTCGACCCACAGGCTGTCGCCGCCGCCGACCCGCTGCGGCTGGCCGTTTTCCGACACCCAGCGCTCGGTGCCGAGGGCGTCGATGATGCGGTATTCGATCTCGTACGGGTGGCCGTCGGCGATGGCGTCGCGCACCAGGCGGCGCTGCATGCGGCGGTCTTCCGGGCAGATCAGCTCGGACCAGGCGTCGGTGGTGCTGCGCATGAGCAGCGCGGCGGGAAAGCCGCAGATGTCCTCGATGGCGTCGCTGACGAAATCGATCGAGCCGCCTGGGCGCACGCGGAACACCGCGCCCGGCACCTGGGTGACGATGGTGCGAAAGCGTTCCTCGCGCCGGCCGATGTCTTCGAACAGGTGCTTGACGGCGACCCGCATCTCTTCCATCTGGCCGGCCAGGCGGCCCAGTTCATCGCTGCCCTGCAGATCGAGCCGGGTTTCGAAGTCGCCGCGCGAGAGGCGGTCGGAAAAGGTCATCAGCTTGCGCAGGGGACGCAGCAGGCGCTTGTTGAGGAAGATGACGATCAGCAGCAGCGAGATGCCGAGCTGGCTGGCCAACACCTTGGCGTAACTGATCTGCTTGGCGTGCAATTCCTGCTGGCTGCGGGCGTCGTCCATGGCCAGCACGATGCGGCCAATGCGCTCGCCGCGCACGACGATGGCGCGCTCGGTGGTGTAAACATTGCCACTGCGCCCACGCGGCGATTCGACATTCATGAACTGGGCGTCGGTCTGGCCGTGCACCTGCACTTGCAGCACGGCGGGGTCGCGCATGACGGCGTCGACCAGCGAGCGGGCCGATTCGGCGTTCATATTCCACAGCGACTCCTGCATGCCCAGCGCCAGGATGTCGGCGTTGCGCTGCAGCGATTCGTTGAGGGTGGCGCGCGCCGCCTCGCTCTCCTGCACCCCGAGCAGGCGGTAGCTGCCGATCATCGCCGGCACGAGCATCCCCCCGATCACTACCAGCAGGAGCGAACCGTAAATGGACAGGCCATTGAGTTTGTTCAGCCAGTGGCGCATGCCGCGTGTGGCTGAATTAGTCATGCATACACAGTACAAGCATGTGATCGTGATCCCCGGTGCGCCGAGGCCTTTTTCGTTATATGTGTTAAGTGTTCCCCTTCGGTAATTATCATGGATAAACAAGTACAAGTCACGAAAAGCCGCGTCGCGTGCGCCGATTCCTGCTTCCGAAATGTCTCAATTGCAGCATCGTCTGCACGAACCCTAGCAACTTGTTATGATCGTTGCACTTTTTCTGAAAGGGATACCTCCATGACGTTTTCCATGTACTCGGCTTCGGTGCCGGTTTTCACCCAAATCCTCGGCAGCCTGTCGGCCATCATCGACAAGGCCGAAGCCCACGCGGCGGAAAAGAAGATCGATCCGGCCGCCCTGCTGCAGGCGCGCCTGTACCCGGACATGTTTGCCTTCGCCCGCCAGATCCAGGTGGCGGCCGACTTCGCCAAGGGCGCGTCGGCCCGGCTGGCCGGCGTCGAAGTGCCAAAATATGAAGACACCGAGCAGAGCTTCGCCGACCTGAAGGAGCGCATCGCCAAGACGCTCGCCTTTATCGCCTCGCTGCCACAGGACGGCGTGGAAGCGAGCGCCCAGCGCGACATCACCACCGGCAGCGGCGCCAACGCCAAGCAGTTCAAGGGACAGACCTACCTGGTCCATTACGCGCTGCCCCACTTCTATTTCCACGCGACGACCGCGTACGACATCCTGCGTCACAATGGCGTGGAAGTGGGCAAGAAGGATTTTATCGGCAGTTATTGATACTTGGGATTGGGCCGGACCACTTGCAGAGGGTGGTCGGCTCGTCCGCCGTCAAGGGCGCGGCAGTTTCAGACTGCGAGCGAGTTCTGCTCTTATACATGCTTTTATACAGCGAGGGCGCGTAGCGCCTCACTAATATGTAGCGGCGCGCCCTTACCGTTCAGGTATTGCGGCGCGGATAGCCCTGCGCCAGGATGCGCTGCCACACCAGCTCTTTTTGCTCAGGGCTCATCGAGACCCAGTGCGCCACTTCGACCACCGTACGTCCGCAACCGCGGCAGATCTCGTCGAAGGTGGTCGAGCATACCGCCACGCAAGGCGTGTCGGGTCGGGCCGGCAAGCTCACTTGGCCGGCCCCACGCCCAAGGCGTCCCAGCCTTCATGTCCCAGCTTTTGCATCGTCTCCATGTTTTTCTCGAAGATCTCGGCCGCCTCGGGAAAGGCTTCGACCGCGCGGTCGATGCTGTCCTCGCGCAGCAGGTGCAGGATCGGATACGGCGCCCGGTTGGTGTAGTTGCCGATGTCGTTGATATCGGTGTCGGCGAACTGGTATTGCGGGTGGAAGCTGGCGACCTGCAACTCACCGTCGAGCTGCATGTCTTCGACGGCGGCGTCGGCCACGTCGAGAAACTCGTTGTAGTCGAGGAAATCGTTCAGCACAAAAGGATGGATCAGCAGGGTCGTATCGATTTGTTCGGGATCGGTGTCCGACAGGAGTTGCAATTCCTCCATCAGTTGCTCAAGCAGGGCTTCGGGCGTGGTGGCGGCCGACACCACGTAGCGGACCTGCTTCTTCACGTGCACGGCTTTGGCGAAGGGACACAGGTTCAGGCCGATGACGGCGCGTTCGAGCCAGCGTTCGGTGGCGGCGATGACCTGGTCGTCGTCGGCGTTCGTGGATGATGGGGTATTGGTACTCATGCTGGTGCTTTCAGTGGCGCTGCGCAAAGCACGATTGTACGGCAACGGCGCCTCAGACGCGTTCGCGGGCGGCCTGCGCCGTGGCGTCGCGGGCGGCCTGGGCCAGCGCGTCAAGGGCCGCCGCCAGGCCGGCGCACATCTCCGGACGCGCGAGAATGCCGTCGAGCGCGAGGCCACTGCCCTGCAATGGCAGGCTGATCGAGGCCGCTTCGACCAGGCTGGCCGACATGGTGGTCAATATTTCACGCAGCGACGCCTGAGCAACCGTGGCGCGCGGCGAGGTATTGATCAGCGCGACCGGCTTGCCGGGGAAGCTGGCCATGCTCACCGCCCAGTCGAGCGCGTTCTTGATCACGCCGGTGACGCCATGGGCGTACTCGGGGCTGGCGATCAGCAAGGCGTCGGCGGCGTCAATGCGGGCGCGCCAGGCGTCGACACCGGCCAGGCCGGCATTGTCGAGATCGGGATTGAACAGTGGCAGCGTGCCGATGCCCTGCTCCAGGACCACGCTGATGCCGGCCGACGCCAGCGCGCACGCGGCCTTGAGCACGGCAGTGTTGTACGAAGCGGCGCGCAAGCTGCCCGAGATGGCAAGGATGACAATATCAGACATTAAATATCTCGCTTGGTTCCATTACTAAACCTGCAATTTTACGCCAAGGTGGTATTACTCGCCGCCGCCGGCGAGCTCCCTGCCTGGGCGCCGATACTGCCCGCCTCGGCCGAATTCCCCATAGCAGAGTTTGCCATATACTCCCCCTTGTATGCTTAAAATGACTATCGTAAACATACTGAAAGGATGACATATTTCGAACATACCCCCGCCTTTTTGTGTTTTTATTGACCACGAAGTTGGCAAAAAGAGTAGGCAAGAAATTTGTTCATGAATCTGACATAACGCTTGACTCATCAGACAAGTGGTACGTACACTGCCTCCTTATTCATCGTCAGTCCAGCAGTTCTTGGGCGCAACAATGGAAAGCTATGCAACCAAATACCCGCAAGACCACCTCCTTGGCAGCGCTTGTTTTCTTGCTCGCTCCCGCCCTCTCGCCCGCATTGTCCCAGGCCGCTGACAGCCCGACCGCCGGCACCCAGAGCGTCCTGGCGGCGCGCCTCGCCGCCCTGCCTCAGCCGCTGGCGCCGCTCAAGGCCGACGACTACAAGGAAGCCGACCTGTGGGGCCGCATCCGCACCGGCTACGCGATTCCCGACATCGACAACCAGCTCGTCACCAAGCACGTGACCTGGTACAGCACCCGTCCCGACTATATCGCCCGCACCTCGGCGCGCGCCTCGCGCTACCTCTATCACGTGGTGCAGGAGCTTGAAAAGCGCGGCATGCCGACCGAACTGGCGCTGCTGCCAATCATCGAGTCGGCGTTCAATCCGCAAGCCTATTCAAGCGCCAACGCGGCCGGCATGTGGCAATTCGTGCCCGGCACCGGCAAGGATTTCAACCTCAAGCAGAACATGTTCAAGGACGAGCGGCGCGGTGTGCTCACCTCGACCGACGCCGCCCTGAGCTATCTGCAAAAGCTGTACGGCATGTTCGGCGACTGGCAACTGGCGCTGGCCGCTTACAACTGGGGCGAAGGCAATGTCCAGCGCGCCATCAAGCAAAACCAGGCTGCAGGCAAAGGCACCGATTTTGAAAGCCTGGCCGACCTGATGCCGGCCGAAACGCGCAACTACGTGCCCAAGCTGCAGGCGGTCAAGAACATCATCGCCAATCCGGCCCAGTACGGCGTGTCGCTGCCGGCGATCGACAACCAGCCCTACTTCACGGCGGTCGACAAGACCAGCGACATCGACCTGACCATCGCGGCCCAGCTGGCCGAAATGTCGCTCGACGACTTCAAGGCGCTCAATCCGCAGTTCAAGC
>JBDSTZ010000475.1:0-3989 GCA_039927975.1 Massilia sp.
GCCAGAACCAGAGCCTCGCCGATTCCAACGCGCGCCTGGCGCTAGATCTGAAACAGCAGATCCATACCCAGCTGGCGGCCGGCCGCACCGACCAGCAGGTGATCGACTTCATGGTCGCGCGCTATGGCGACTTCGTGCTGTACCGGCCGCCGTTCAATGGCCTCACCTGGCTGCTGTGGTGCGGACCCTTCCTGCTGCTCGCCGGCGGCCTGGCGGTGTTGCTGCGCGCGCGACGCGCCGTCGCCGCCGCCGCCGCCGACGCGCCCCCGCCCGAACAACTGGCCCGCGTGGCGGCCTTACTCGACACCCCTTTATCGAAAGAGTCAGCATGAGTGTATTCCTGATGATCGCCGGCGCCATGCTGCTGCTGGCCTTGAGTCTGGTCCTGCCGCCGCTGCTGCACCGGCGCCGCGAGCTGCCCGCCCAAACGTCGGCCGACCTCAATCTCGCGCTATTGCGGGAACAGCGGCAAGAACTTGACGCGCAGCTGGGGGCGGGGCAGATCGACGACGTGGAGTTCAGGGCCGCGCGCGCCGAGTTGCTGGCCCGCGCCGCGCAAGACCTTCCCGCGCCCGCAGCTTCGCCATCACCTGGCCCGGCACGCCGCCAAACCGCCGCCGCCGTGAGCGTGGCGCTGGTCGTGACCGTGTTGAGCGGCTTCCTGTACGCCATGCTGGGCAATCCCAACCGATTGCGTCCTGCGGCGCCGCGAGCGGCCGGCGAGGCGCAGATCGGTCCGGTCCAGATCGAAGCGATGGTGGCGCGCCTGGCCGCGCGCTTGAAGAACGAGCCTGGCGACGCCGAGGGCTGGCGCCGGCTGGCGCGTTCGTATGAAACGCTGCGCCGTTTTGAACCGGGGGCGGACGCCTATCTGCACCTGCTCGCACTCGAGCCGGACAACGCCGACGTCACGGTGGATTACGCGGTGGTGCTGGGCATGACCCAGGGCGGAAAGCTGGCGGGCGAACCGGAGGCGCTGCTCAACCAGGTGCTGAACGGCGATACCCGCCACCTGCAGGCGCTGGCGCTGGCCGGCAGCGCGGCGCTTGAACGGGGCGACAAGGCGCTGGCGCGCGAGCGCTTCAATACGATTCTCAAATTGGTCCCCGCCGATTCGCCGATGGCGCAATCGGTCAGGGACGGTATCGCCAGCGCGTCCGAGTCGCGCTGAGCCTTCGCGCTGAACCTTCCTACTTCGCGCTTGGGGGCTGCACGGTCAGGTACTTGGTGACCTCGCCGCGGCGCGCCAGCAGCAGCAGCGGCTTGGCCGGATTCGCCTTGGCCAGCGCGGCGTCGAATTGCCGCGTGCTGTTGACGTCCTGGTTGTTGATGGCGACGATCACGTCGCCCGCCTGCAGGCCGGCGCGCTTGGCCGAACCTTCCGCATTCGTCACCAGCACGCCGCCGCCATCCTTCTGACCTTTCGGCAGGTCTTCCAGCGACAGGCCGAAAGCATTGATGGGCAGCGGCGCCGGGCCAGCCGGTTCCGGCTTGACGGCCGCGCCGCCCTCGGCTTCCAGGGTCGCCACTTTCAAGGTGGCGTCCTTGCGCACGCCGTTGCGCCAGTACTGGAGCTTGACCTCGCTGCCCGGCGCCGCCGCCGCCGACAGGCGCCGCAGCGCCGCGCTGTTGTCGATCTCCTTGCCATTGAAGGCGAGGATGATGTCGCCGCCACGCAGGCCCGCCAGGTCGGCGGGGCCGCCTTTTTCGATGCGGCCAATCAGGCTGCCTTCGGCCTTGGGCAAGCCGAGCGAGGCCGCAACTTCCTTGCCGACATCGCCCAGGTACACGCCGAGCCGGCCGCGCGTGACGGTGCCGCTGGACTTGAGCTGGTCGGCCACCCGTATCGCATCCTCGATCGGAATCGCGAACGAAATGCCCATGTAGCCGCCCGAGCGGCTGTAGATCTGGGAATTGATGCCGACCACCTGGCCGCGCAGATTGATCAGCGGCCCGCCCGAGTTGCCCGGATTGACCGCGACGTCGGTTTGCAGCAGCGGCAGGAAGTCGCCGGTCTCGCGCGCCTTGGCCGAGATGATCCCGGCGGTGACGGTGTTATCGAGGTCGAACGGCGAGCCGATCGCGATCACCCATTCGCCCACCCGCGCCTTCGACGAGTCGCCGATGGATGCCACGGCCAGGCCGGTGGCGTCGATCTTGAGCAGGGCGACGTCGGTGCGTGAATCGAGGCCGACGACCTTGGCGGTGAACTCGCGCTTGTCGCCCAGCGTGACGATCACGCCGCCGGCGTCCTTGACCACGTGCGCGTTGGTCAGTACATAGCCATCAGCGCTGATGATGAAGCCGGAGCCCACACCGCGCCGGGCCGGCGTGTCGTCATCTTCCTGCTGCTGCGGAAAGCCGGGCGTGCGGCCGCCGGGAGCAGCGCCGTTGGGCGGCGCGCCAAAATAACGGTGCAGGAATTCCTGCATCTGCTCGGCATCGGCGCCACCACCGGCGCCGGCGCGGCCGGTTTTTTCAGTGGTGCGGATATTGACGACCACCGGGCCGACCCGTTCGACCAGGTCGGCCAGGTCGGGGCCGGCGGCGGCTGCCGTGATGGGCGCGGCGAGGGCGGGAGAGGGCGCCAGCGAGGTGGCGGAGATGGTCAACAACAGCAGGGAAAGCAGGGAAGGCAGGGACGACTTGGAGCGCGTTTGCGGCATGTTCTGATCTTTCGGAAAAGCCGGGCGATGCCGGCTTGGCCGCATGCCCGGGATTACATTGCTAATTGGTTGCGAAACAGTATAGCAAGCCTGCGCCGCCGGTGCTCACCAGGTTTGGCTGGCTGCAGCCGCGGCTTGGGTGGGCCGAGTTCCACGAGGTGTTGCCGCCGCCCGTGCGGTCGACGTGCCCGCCCTTGCCGGTGACCTCGCTGGTGACGAAGAAACTCAATGGCTTGGTGGGATCGGTGGAGCGGGCGCCGGCCGCGGGCGCAGGCGCGGCGCCGGCCGGTACTGCCGGCGCGGTTTGTGCCAGCGCTGCGTGCGAAAAACAGGCCGCGATGGCGGCGCCGACGGCGAAAGTGGTAAGGCGGATCGATGGTCGCATGGTGGTCTCTGGTCTCTCTTGATTATTCTTTGGCTTTGAAGTCGTCGTGGCAGGCCTTGCAGGTGCGCTGCACCTTGCCGAACTGCGCCTTGATGGCGGCCAGGTCGCCGCCGTTGGCCACGCTGGCCAGTTCGGTCGTCTCCTTGGCGAAGCTGCCACCGAGTTCGCCGAAGCGCTTGCCGTCCTTGAACAGTTCGGGCTTGGCGGCGGTGTCATGCCAGCCCTTGCCTTGTTCGGTGCCGGGTGCGAACAGCGCGCCCAGCCCGGAGTTGGCGATCGCCGCGATGGTATTGGCGGCGCGCTGGACTTCCTCCTTGTTGTACTGGCCTTCGACCGAGGTCTTGATGCGGCCCGCATTGAAGGCGACCAGCTGGAAAGCCGACTGGCGCGACTTGATCAGCGCTTCCGGTTTCGGCGCGGCCTGCTGCGCCAGTACGCTGGCCGGGCCGGCCAGCACAGCGATCGCCACCACCGCGGTGGCAATTTGTGTGAGTCGATGCTTCTTCATCGTGGTCCCATGGTGAGTTGAGGTGAAAGCAGAAATCTATTTGGCGCGTCCCGCGAAGCCGGTGCTGAGCGTGGCGATGCGGTAAGCGGCGCCGCGTCCGACCACGTACAGGGTCTGCTTGCCGGCGCCGGCGAAGGCCAGGTTTTGCGGCGGCTTGGGCAGGGCGATGATGCCGAGCGCCTCGCCCTTGGCCGAGAACACCCGGATGCCGGCGGTGGAGGCGACGTACAGACGTCCGGCCGCGTCGACCGCCAGGTCGTCGGCGCCGCTGCTAAAGCCGGTGTCGGTCTTGCGGTAGCCTTCCAGCTTGGCGAAATTGCGGCGCGCGCCAAGCTTGCCGTCGGCGCCGATGTCGTAGGCCAGCACATGCTCGCCATAGGTGTTCGCCACGTACAGCACCTTCTCGTCGGGCGAGAGCTGGATGCCGTTG
>JBDSTZ010000476.1:0-4451 GCA_039927975.1 Massilia sp.
CGCGCATCCCCTGCAACAAGGCGGGGCGGATGACGATGGCCGGCGCGCCCTGGTCCTGCGGGCAAAACAGGAAGGCGCTGCCATGCGGGCTGGCCGCGCGCAGCTGATAAGGCTTGTAGGCGCCATCGCTCATGATCTCGAAGCCGGCGCCCGGCCTTGCCCAGGCCAGCCATTCGCTGTCGTCGCGCACCGGTTCCAGGCTGGCCGGTTCGGTGTGCAGGTCGGCGTCGACCTTGCGCTGGGCCAGCGCGGCTTCGAGTTCGGCCCGGTTGCAGCGGGCAGGGGGCACAGCTGCCATCGCCGCACCTAGTTCCTGGAAATGCGCTTCGAACTGCGCCAGCGTCCGCGCGTCGCCAAGTTGGACCTGCTTGTTGCCAAGCACGTCCATGTGGACCGCGACCAGCTGATCGAGCGCCGCCTTTGATTGTTCGGCGGACAAATGCAACAGCGCGAGACCCTCGCGCACCCGCCCGACCAGCTTGGGCAGCAGCTTCATGAGCACGGCGCGGTCTTCCGCCGTGGCCTTTTCCTGTGCGCTCCACAGCAGTTCGGGCAGCAGGGCGGCGTACTCGGGACCGCCGCGCGCCAGCACGCGGCTCCAGAAGTCGGTGACGAAGCTGGTGACCCGGGTATCGGCGCGCAGCGGCCAGAGCAGGGCAGCCAGCGCATCGGCGGCCTGGGCGGTGCTGGTGCTGAGCGCCTCGGCTTGCTCCATCGCTTCGGCGCAGCGCAGCACGGCGTCCTCGCTGGTGCGCAGCAGCGGCGCCACGGCGGCATCGAGCTCGACCCCGCCATTGGCGAACACGGCCGGATCCGCATCGAAACTGGCCAGTACCTTGTCGAGCACGCGGCCAATCACCGCTTCAGTCACCGTGGCGCTTGGCGTGCCCGGCGTCATGCCGGCGCCCAGCGTGCCGATCTGGTCGAGCAGGCGGCGCGCCGGATGGTCGGCGTTGTGCAGCACGCTCTGGTCGGCCAGCGCGGCGCGCAGGAAGGGAATGTGCAGCCGGGCCAGTTGTTGACGCAGCGCCGGCGGCACTTGTTCGTCAAAATTGATGCATTCAAACAGCAAGGCGACCAGGTCGATCGTGACGCGGTCGGCGCCGGTGTCGGCGACATCGGTGAGCTGCTCGCGCAAGGTCAACGGCGCCGCTTCGGTATCGGCGTGTTCCGGGTCGGCGGCGGATTGCTGAAGTTGCCGCAGCTGCATGTCGAGCGCCGTCACGCGCGGAATCGTCGGCGGCATGCTGGCCGGCGGGCCTTCGCGCATGCGGCGCGCGCCCTTGGCCTGGTTGAAAACTTGCCAGACCAGGTCCTGCAATTCATGCGGTTGGCCGGGCGGCACCGAATTCGAACCGCCAACGGCATTGACCGGCGGCGCGCTCTGTGCGGCGATCAGGTTCTGCAGCTTGGGCAACATGCTGGCGCGCATCGCGTGGGCCGGATCTTCCATGCCCATCAGGCCGGAATTGGCATTGCCAAGCATTTGCTCGGCGGCGCGCTGCCAGCCGTCGCGTTCGCGTTCATGGCGCGACAGGGCCGATGGCCGCGCTTTGAGCTGGCTATGCAAGCCGCGCGACTGGAAGACCTCGAGTATGGCCGTGTAGTAGCCGCCCAGCTTGCTGGCCATCGCGGTCGACAGGTAATCGAACAGCAGCTTGGCCTGGCCTTCGTTGCGCACCAGCTCGCGCAGGCCCTCGTGCAGGGCGCGCGCCAGCAGGTAGGGGCGGAACGGGTTTTCGCGCTCGCGCGCCTCGCTCACGCCGTGCAGCTGGGCGATGGTCAGGTTGATGCGGCCGAGGGCCAATTCGTCGGCGTCGCGCAGGCGGATGACGAGGCGGTCGACCTCGATCTGGCGCACCACCACCTCGTCGTCGATGAGCGACATGGTGTCGGCGTTCATGTCGTGCAGGCCGGTACGCAGGTCGGTGTGCATGGTTTGCAGCGCGCGGTCGAGATAGCCGGCGAAGTGGCTTTCCATGCGCGCGCGCAGGGCGCGGCCCTGGTCTTGCAGGAACATGCGGGCGCCCGACAGCACACGCTGTTCGTCGCCGCTGGCCGATCTCGAGGCTTGGGCCAGCAGCAGCGCAGCTTCGTCCAGCGTCGAGGCCACCAGCGAGGAAAAGCTGGTGAGCGCTTGTTGCTTGGCGAGTGCGACGACCTGTTTTGAATTATCCATGTTGTGCCTGGCGCTCTTGGAGGAGCCTGCCTACGATGTCTGTTGCCATCATAGCGCATGCGCAGTCACTCAGCGTTGGATATGTTATCGGTCTGCAACATAACGAAGGAATTGCCCAGGAATCGACCGCCTGCAGCATGCAGATCGAAAGCGATGCGATGACGCCGTGTCGAGGCGCCGTCCTTCACTGCCAAGGGCATGCGGCAGCTCTCGGCTGGGAAGCGCTTGCGGCCGGATTTGTCGTCGCTGCCCTGTTGGGCGGCCTCGGCTGGACATGGGCGAAAATTCTCGAGCAACTTTAGACTTCCCAAGATACCGCCCCAGGCTTGCTTATTTGCCTGCCTCGAGCCAGTCGAAACGCACACCGTCGGTGTTGTCCGGGCGCGGCCCCGGACTGTCTGCCAGCGTGCGGCCCGTTGCCGGATCGATGCGCAGGAAGCGATTGGTCTTGAGCGACATGAGCACCAGCTCGCCAGTCGGCGTTTCGATCCACTGGAAGCTTTCGGCCAGCCCCGGTTTGCCCGCCTTGAGCGCCACCTTATCGATGCCCTCGACCGACACGAACTGCTTGCCGCTCTGCAGCGCGACACGTCCGAGCGGCAGCGCAACAACCTTGAAGCGCGCCTGCCCGTTGAACGCCAGCCCGCCCTTGCCGCCATGCGAGTTGAGGGTGATCGTCTTGTCAGCCGGAATAGGGCGCATCAGGCCGCGCGGATGCGGCTCGTGGATGTCGACGCTGTCGAAATCGGCGTAGCCTCCGGCCGCGCCGGCCTGGTTGAAGTTGAACAGCGTATAGCGCACACCCTGGAAGGTGCGCAGCTGAAACACCATGGTGAACTCGGCGCCAAACGGCACAAAGGTCTTGCCGTCGGTCGAGTAGCTAAAGCGCGCCTTCTCGGTCATGAAATCGGCGTCGGCGCGCAGCCACAGTTTGCTGGCGGCGACCGGCGTGCGCACGGTCTCGCCGCGCTGTTCGTCGAACTGGGCGATGGCCAGGCCGGTGGCGGTCTTCTCGACACCAATCCACGCATAAGGCTGGCTGAACACGGCCAGGCCGGCGACGTCGCCCGCCGCCATGCCGCCGGCGTCGAGCGCGACGGTCGGGGTCGATTGCGGTCCCATTGCGCGCTGGGTCAGGCTGTTACGCGCGTCCCACAAGGTCTTGGCCGGCAGCGCGTGCAGGCGCAGAAAGCCGGGACGCTCGCTGAGCGACCACTTGTCGTCGACCGGCACATGGCTCCATTGCCAGACGTCCTGCAGCTTGCCGGCGCTGAAATCGTCGCTACGCTGATAGGGCGCGTGGATCGGCTGCTGGGCGCCGGTGTTCGGCTTGACCCAGGTGCGCGGCGTGCGCTCCAGATTGCCCGGCAGGCCGAAATACGGCCAGCCATCCTTCCAGGTGATCGGCGAGAGCGAGGTGACACGGCCGAGCGAGTTGTAGTCCATCATCGAAAAGCCCCACCATTCGCCGCCCTGCGTTTGCACCAGGCCGCCCTGGTGCAGCGACATGCGGCCGTTCGAGGCGGGGTTGGGCGGGCTGACCTTGAAGGGCGCCGCCTTGCCTTCGAGGCGATATCCCTCGGCCAGGCCGAAATCCTCCTCGGTGCTGATCGACTTGTTCACCTCGTATGGACCCATCAGCTTGTCGGCGCGCGCGGCCGCCATGCGCATGTGGCCGTCGAACCAGGCCGAGGTGATGAAGTACTTGCCGTTCAACTTGTAGAAGTGGACGCCTTCGCCCATGCCTGCCGATGGCGGAATCAGTTCGCGCTCGGTGCCCGGCACCGCATCGGTCAGTTCGTCGTTCAACTGCACGATCCGGATGCCCTTGTAACCCCAGATGACGTAGACCTTGCCGTCGTCGTCGAACAGCACCGACAGGTCGTGGAAGTTGCGCTTCATGGTCGTGTGGGTCCACGGCCCCTTCGGATCGGTGGCGGTGAATAGCTGGGTGTTCTCACCGTTCACGTTGCTAAAGATGTAGAACTTGCCCTTGTGATAGCGAAAGCTCGGCGCCCAGATGCCCTGGCCGTAAACATCCTTGCCATCTTCGAGCCGGAAGCGCGGGCCGAAATCGAGTTTCGGACTGGCGTAGGTGAGGAAGGTCCAGTTGACCAGGTCTTTCGAGTGCAGGATCGGCAGGCCCGGCATCGAATGCATGGTGGTGCCGGTGAAGTAGTAGTCGTCGCCGACGCGGATCATGTCGGGATCGGAGAACTCGTCGTAGAACAGCGGATTGGTGAAGGTGCCGTTACCGTTGTCAGCCACCCAG
>JBDSTZ010000477.1:0-5201 GCA_039927975.1 Massilia sp.
ACGCTGGTGCGGGTGGCCGGCGCGCTGGCGGCGCTGTTGCATCGCCCGCTCGACCTGATCGCCCGCTACGGCGGCGAGGAATTCGCCGTCATCCTGCCCGAGATGGACCGCGCCGAGAGCCTGGCCATGGCGGAGAACATGCGGCGCCGGATCACCGACCTGCGGATCGAACATGTGTGCGCCAGCGTGGCCAAGCACATCACCGTGAGCATCGGTGTGGCGACCCAGTGCAGCGAGCATCCGGCCGAAGTGCCGGCCCTGATCGGCGCCGCCGACCGCGCCCTGTACACGGCCAAGCGCACTGGGCGCGACCGGGTGGAGATGCAGGCGCTGTAAGCCTGCGGGCGCTCGGCGACACGGCGCCCGTCAGCGCCCCCTATGAAGCCGTGCTGGGCGCGCCGGTCGGCGTCCATCCTAAAACGCTCAGCGACACCGAGGCGCAGTTGAAGGCACTGAAGAAATAGTGGCGCGCGCAGGCGCGGGCCCCGCTCATTTAGGCACGATGCAACCGTACAGGTGGCGCCCCTCGTGCGCGCCGGCGTCGATGTGATGCACGATGATGGCGCCGTCGCGCTGCTTCGCCAGGCAGAAGCGCGCGCTGTAGAGACGCGGGGCCTCGGGTCCGCGCTCGACGGCGTCGATGCGCACCTCGTAGACTTTGCCCGCGTCAAGCGTGGCGGCCGGCGTCTTGGGCAGCGCCTGCACCCGGCCCGCGTACGGAATGCACATGCTGTAGAGGACCGGGAAGGACCGCTCGGCCGGTATCGCCATGGTCCACAGCGGCTTGTGCCCCTTGCCGGTCTCGGACACCGTCACCGACTTGAAATTCGGCGCGCCGCCGCGCCTTTCCTCTTTCTCCGAGATCGTGAAGCAGGGATTGGCGCCCACGCTTTCGCGCACCTCCGCTTCGCCGATGCGCGGCGCCGGGACCGCGGCGGACACGCTCGCCGCCGCCAGCAGCAGGGCCAAGGGGTAGGTATTCTGGGGTGACATTACAGCCTCGCGCGGGAAAAGAAGGTCAACAGCAAGCTGCCAGCGTACGGCCTTCAGGCCTCAAAGCGTTGACTTGACGCAACTTTTAACGGAGGCGTACGGGATGGCGGCGCTACCAAAGCGGCCGCATGGCCAGCCGCCGCGCGATGCCGGACGGCAGGTTGGCGCGTTCTTGCGGATGCGCGAGGAATTGCGCCAGCACGCGCTCGAACAGGGCCAGGCTGCCGGCGTAGTTGCCTTGCCGCATCGCGCCCGGTTTGCCGACAAACTTCAATACGAAATAATCGGCCAGCAGATCGCCCTGCGCTTCCATGTTGAAGTCTGCCAGGGTAGCGTCGGGCGCCAGGCGGTAGGCGTAATCGAGGCCAATCCGCAGCGCGCCGCGCAGGCGCACCGGGTAGCCGAGTTGATGCTGCCAGACGTGCACCATCTCGTGCATGAACCAGTGCTGGTCGTGCGGGCTGGCGCCGGCGAAGTCGGCGCGCCAGCAGCTATGGTGAAAATACAGATGGCCGTTGGGAGCCATCGCGCAATGTTTCGGCTGCAAGCCGAATGGCAGGTAACGCCGGTCGTGCACGCGCACCCTGCCAGTGTCGATGGCCGCGCCGAACAGCCAGCGCACCATCGCCATCTCGCCACCAGTGAGCGGACGGGCCATGCCGCGTTCCTGCCCGCTGCGCGCCTGATACCTGTCGACTTACTGACGCAGTGCCGCCGCCGCGCGCGCCAGCTCGGTGATCTTGTCCCACGGCCCCGCCACCATCAGGTCGCTCGGGGTGAGCCACGAGCCGCCGACGCAGGCGACGTTTTTACAGGCCAGGAACTGCGGCGCGGTCTCGATCGAGATGCCGCCGGTCGGGCAAAAGGTCACGTCCGGCAGCGGACCGCCGATCGCCTTCAACATGCCCACGCCGCCCGCCGGCACCGCCGGGAACAGCTTGAGCTGGCGGAAGCCCGCTTCGCGCGCGGCCATCACTTCGGACGGCGTCATCACGCCCGGCAGCAGCGGCAGGCCGCTCTTGCGCGACGCTTCGATCAGCGCTGGCGTCAGGCCCGGCGAGACGCCGAACACCGCGCCGGCGTCGCGCGCGGCGGTGAACTCCTCCGGCTGGAGCAGCGTGCCGACGCCGACGATCGCCCCCGGCACCTCGGCCATCGCGCGGATCGCGTCCAGGCCGTACTGGGTGCGCAGGGTCACTTCCAGCACGCGGATGCCGCCCGCCACCAGCGCGCGCGCCAGCGGCACGGCGTGGTCGGGATTGTCGATGGCGATAACGGGGATCACGCTCGCCGAGCGCATGATGTCGAGCAGGTTCATGGTCATGTTGGGTTCTTGATCAAAAAGTCTTCGTCGGAGCCGGGCTGGATGTCTCCGGTGTCGGAGCCCTCATGCAGCGGCACGGTGGTGGGGATCGGCGATGGCAGACTGAAGGTGGTGGCCCCGGTCTCCGCTTCGCTGATCGAGTTGCGGAAAATCGCAAACAGTTCGCGGCCCATGCCGATATGCGACGGCGAGAGGTCGGCGCTGGCCTGCGAGCGCGCGTGCCAGACATCGGCCGGCACCAGCGCTTCGAGCGTGCCGGTGGTGGCGTCGAGACGGATGATGTCGCCGTCGCGCACCAGGCCGAGCGGACCGCCGGCCAGGATTTCGGGCGAGACGTGGATCGCCGCCGGCACCTTGCCGGAGGCGCCCGACATGCGGCCGTCGGTCACCAGCGCGACGTGGCGGCCGGCGTCCTGCAGATTCGACAGCGCCGGTGTGAGCGCATGCAGCTCGGGCATGCCGTTGGCGCGCGGCCCCTGGAAGCGCAGCACGGCGACGAAGTCGCGATCGAGCTGGCCGGCCTGGTAGGCGTGCATGAAGTCTTCCTGCGAATTGAAGGTCAGCGCCGGCGCTTCGACCACGCGGTGTTCTTCCTTGACGGCGGAGATCTTCATCACCGCGCGTCCCAGGTTGCCTTCCACGAGGATCATGCCGCCGTCGGCGGCGAACGGCGCGCTGACCGTCCGCAGCACGTTTTCGTCGGCGCTCTTGGCCGGCACCGGTTTCCAATACAGCTTGTCGCCATCGAGGAAAGGCTCGGCGCAGTGCGCGCGCAAGCCTTTGCCCAGGATGGTGTTGACGTCGTTGTGCAGCATGCCGGCGTCGAGCAGTTCGCGGATCACGAAGCCGGGACCGCCGGCGGCGTTGAAGTGATTGACGTCGGCGTCGCCGTTCGGGTAGATCCGGGTCAGCATCGGGATGACGGCCGACAGCTCGTTGAAGTCGTCCCAGTCGATCACGATGCCGGCCGCCTTGGCGATCGCCACCAGGTGCAGGGTGTGGTTGGTCGAGCCGCCGGTGGCCAGCAGGCCGACCACCGCGTTGACGATCGACTTCTCGTCGACGATATGGCCGACCGGGGTGTAGCTGCCGTTCTGCTGGGTCAGGGCGACGGCCCGTTTGGCCGCTTCGGCAGTGAGCGCGTCGCGCAACGGTGTGCCGGGCGTGATGAAGGCGGCGCCTGGCAGGTGCAGGCCCATGATCTCCATCAGCATCTGGTTGCTGTTGGCGGTGCCGTAGAAGGTGCAGGTGCCAGCGCCGTGGTAGGAAGCGATCTCGCCTTCGAGCAGCTCTTCGCGGGTGGCCTTGCCCTGCGCGTAGAGCTGGCGAATCTTGGCTTTGTCCTTGTTGGCCAGCCCGCTCGTCATGGGACCTGCCGGCACGAACACCGCAGGCAGGTGCCCGAAGTGCAGCGCGCCGATCAGCAGGCCCGGCACGATCTTGTCGCACACGCCCAGGTACAGCGCGGCGTCGAACATATTGTGCGACAGCGCGACCGCGGTGGCCATGGCGATGGCGTCGCGCGAGAACAGCGACAGTTCCATGCCCGGCTGGCCTTGGGTCACGCCGTCGCACATGGCCGGCACGCCGCCGGCGAACTGCGCCACCGCGCCGATTTCGCGCACGGCTTCCTTGATGATGCGCGGGAAGGTCTCGAAAGGCTGGTGGGCCGACAGCATGTCGTTGTAGGACGAGACGATCGCCACCGACGGCTTCTTGTCGGCCTTGAGGATCAGCTTGTCGTTGGCGGGAAAGGCGGCAAAGCCGTGCGCCAGGTTGGTACACGAGAGCGCGCCGCGCTGCACGCCCTGGATGCGGGCCGCGTCCAGGTGCGCCAGGTAGGCCGCGCGCGAGGCCCGGCTGCGCTTGATGATTCGATTGGTCACCGTTTCAACTACCGGGTGCATCGCTGTCATGGTCGATCCTTTGAATGTTATTTCTGAAATTTTACTACAAATCGTTGAGCCAATGCACGAATTATGCGTCACAACTCCTGTAGATGACGGTCCGTTCAATTTTTGGCGGATCCGTTCCGCTAGGCTATAGAAGCGCCATTAGGGGCAGTCCAGCACATTTTTGTAGTGAATTTACGCGTTTTTCCTGTATTATTCAATAATCTATTGCGCATCGCCGCATCGCCGCAGCACCGCCGGCCTGCCCGACAACCACTCACTGTACTCCAACGCCCATGAATATGCGCCAGCCAGCTCTCACCGCCACCGCCAGTTTCCAGGCGCTCGCCACCCATGCCGTCGACGCCACGCAGTGGCAGTTGCGCGACCTGTTCGCCATGGACCCGCAGCGCTTCGCCAACCTGTCGCTGGAGGCGGCCGGGATCTTCCTAGACTATTCAAAAAACCGCCTCGATGGGCGCACGCTTGAACTGCTGCTTGAGCTGGCGCGCGAACGCGGTGTGGAGGCGCAGCGCGACGCCATGTTCGCCGGCGAGAAGATCAACCTGACCGAACACCGCGCGGTGCTGCACACGGCGCTGCGCGCGCCGGCCGAAGTTGGCCTGATAGTCGACGGCCAGGACGTCGGCGCCGACGTGCACGCCGTGCTGGCGCGGGTCAAGGCCTTTACCGACGCGGTGCGCGCCGGCACCTGGCTCGGCCATTCGGGCAAGCCGATCACCGACATCGTCAACATCGGCATCGGCGGTTCCGACCTGGGGCCAAAGATGGTGTGCCTCGCGCTGCGCCACTACGCCCATCCGCGCCTGGCGATGCACTTCGTCTCTAACGTCGACGGCCACGACCTCGACGCCACGCTGGCGCGCGTCGATCCCGAGACCACCCTCTTCATCGTCGCCTCGAAGACCTTCACCACCGCGGAGACCATGCTCAACGCGCAAAGCGCGCGCGCCTGGTTCCTGCGCCACGCC
>JBDSTZ010000478.1:0-6490 GCA_039927975.1 Massilia sp.
GTCGACAGCGCCAAGAACGGCCAGATCGTGGTCGCGCGCATCGGCGACGACGTCACGGTCAAGCGCTACAAGAAAACCGGCGGGCTGATTGAACTGCTGCCGGAAAATCCGGACTTCAAGGTGATCAAGGTCGATCCCGAAACGGATGACTTTTCGCTGGAAGGCCTGGCCGTCGGCCTGATGCGCAGCTGGCATTAAGGCTGGCGGGGACAATCCTCGCTTGCGCAAGGCCTGCCCGCATCAAGCGGGCGGGCGTGAGGCCGGCGGATTAAACCGCGTTAGTCCCCGATACTCCCCGATACGACAAGGCCGTGGTGCGGAACAATCCCCGCCACCACGGCCTCTTTCCCGATGCGATTACCGGCGCTTGCCTGTTTCCGGTTCGTCGTGGATGACTTCCTTCTCCTGCTCTTCGGCCTTCTTGAGCACGGCCTTGAACTCCTTGATGTAGTTGTTCGTCGAGCTGCGCCACGCCGCGTAGTCGGCCTGCACCATGCCGGCATTGATGCCCGCATCGGCTACCAGCTGCTCATGCACGCCCTTGAGGTAGGTGGCCGACTGCGCCGTTTCCGCCTCGCTCATCTGCTTGGCGACGGCGGGGGGAATCCGCTTGGTCAGTGGTGCTTCGCCCTGCAGCTTGTCGAGATAAGCCTTGTGGCAAGCCTGCCAGGCTTCGTAGTTCTTGACGACCTTGATGATTTCTTCGTTCTGCTTCGACACCGCCGGAATGCGCGGCACCGGGCAGCGGTTGGCGCCGCCGCGCAGGTCATTGCCATCGTACTTGGAAGTCCAGTACTCGATGTCGGCCCGCAGCTTGCCAGCCTCCGGCGTGGCGGCCGGCTTGGCCGCGTCCACGGGAGCAGCCGCTTCCGGCGCGGCCTTGGCGGCGGGCGCGGTCCTGGCCGGCGCCTTGGTGCGCACCGGTTCGGTGGCGCAGGCTGCGCCGGCCACCAGGCTCGCGGCCAGCGCGATACTCAACAATGCTGTTTTCATGCTGTGCCTTCCCCATCGGCCAGGGCGGCCTTGAAGTCTTCCACCAGGTCGTCCGTGTCTTCGATGCCGACCGAGACGCGGATCAGCGACTCGGCGATGCCCATGCTGGCGCGGCGCGCGGCGCCCATCTCGAAGAAGATGGTGTGCGCGACCGGGATCACCAGCGTGCGGGTGTCGCCCAGGTTGCTGGCCGAGATGCCGAGCTGCAGGCGGTTGAGGTAATCGAAGCAGTCGATGCCGTCCTTGAGTTCAAAGCTGAACAGCGAGCCGTAGGAGCGGAACAGGCGGCCGGCCAGCTCGTGCTGCGGATGCGAGGCCAGGCCGGGGTAGTACACGGCCGCCACGCGCGGGTCGGCTTCGAGCATGCGCGCCACCGCCAGTGCGTTCGCCGAGGTGCGCTCGATGCGCAGCGCCAGCGTTTCGGCGCCGACCGCGATATGGTGGGCCGCTTCCGGTCCGAGCGAGGCGCCGAAGTCGCGCAAGCCCTTGGCGCGCAGCTGCGCCATGCCCCAGTTGGCCGACGCGTTCTTCTTGTAGTTGTCGGCGATGTTCGGATAGCGCGTCCAGTCGTAGGCGCCGGTGTCGGTCAGGCTGCCGCCGAGCGCGATGCCGTGGCCGCCGATCGACTTGGTCAATGCGTTGATGACCAGGCCGGCGCCGACCGTCTTCGGACGGAACAGGTAGGGCGTGGTCATGGTGTTGTCGACCACGTAGAGGATGCCACGCTCCTTGCACAGCTGGCCGATGCGTTCGAGGTCAGCCACCTGGGTGCGCGGATTGGCGATCGTCTCGACAAACACCAGCCGGGTTGCGGGCGTGAGCGCCGCTTCGACGTTGGCGACGTCGGTGGCGTCGACAAAGGCGACATCGACGCCCTGCCCCGCGGCGGTCTGCCACAGGCTGTTGGTATTACCGAACAAGAAGGACGAGGACACCACCTGGTCGCCGGCCTTGAGCAAGGCCTGGAACACCGCGCCGATGGCGCCCATGCCGGTGGCGAAGCACAGCGTGGCGACGCCGTCTTCCATGCGCGTGATCTTGTCTTCGAGCGCGGAGATGGTCGGGTTGCCCTGGCGGCCGTAGCGGAAGCCAGGCTCCTTGCCCTGGAAGACGGAAGCGAGCTGGCGCGCATCGTCGTAGCCGAAGGCGACCGAGGTGTGGATCGGCTTGTGCAGCGAGCCATGCTCGATCGGCTTTTGCCGGTCGTTGTGCAGGATGGTGGTGGTGAAGCCGTATTTTTTCTTGTCGCTCATGGATTCGCCGGCCGCCTTATTCGGTGGTTGCCAGGGTCAGGTTCAACTGGGTACGCACCAGGTCTTCCGGCGGCGCCGCCTTCGGGTTGTGGCGCGCGAATTCCAGATTGTCCAGGTAGGCCGGAGTGATGTCGCCGGTGACGTACACGCCGTCGAAGCACGAGGCCTCGAAGTTCTGCAGCACCGGATTGACGTCGGAGATCGAACGCTTGAGCGACTCGACGTCCTGGAACACCAGCGCGTCGGCCGTGATCTCGCGGCAGATCTCTTCGTTGGTGCGGCCGTAGGCGATCAGTTCTGCGCGGGTCGGCATGTCGATGCCGTACACGTTGGGGAACAGCACCGGCGGCGCGGCCGAGGCGAAGATGACCTTCTTGGCGCCGGCTTCGCGCGCCATCTGCACGATCTCGCGGCTGGTGGTGCCGCGCACGATCGAGTCGTCGACCAGCAGCACGTTCTTGCCCTTGAATTCGGAGCCGATCGCGTTGAGCTTCTGGCGCACCGATTTGCTGCGGATCGCCTGGCCCGGCATCAGGAAGGTGCGGCCGATGTAGCGGTTCTTGATGAAGCCTTCGCGGTATTCGATGCCCAATTTGAGCGCGAGCTGGATGGCGGCCGGGCGCGACGAATCGGGGATCGGCATGACGACGTCGATCTCGCCGGCGGAAAACTGGCTGCGCACTTTCTCGGCCAGGTACTCGCCCATTTTCAGGCGGGTGGCGTAGACCGAGGCGCCGTCGAGGATCGAATCGGGACGCGCCAGGTAGACGTATTCGAAGGCGCAGGGATTGAGGGTCGGATTGTCGGCGCACTGGCGCTGGTGCAGCTGGCCGTCGAGGTCGACGAAGATCGCCTCGCCCGGCGCGATGTCGCGCAGGAAGCGAAAGCCGATCCCTTCGAGCGCGACCGATTCGCTGGCCACCATGTACTCGGGGCCGCCGTCGGTTTCATTGACGCCGATGCACAGCGGACGGATGCCGAACGGATCGCGGAAGGCCAGGAAGCCATGGCCGGCGATCTGCGCGACGACGGCGTAGGCGCCGCGCACGCGGCGGTGCACATTGGCGACGGCCTTGAAGACGGCGTCCGGGTCGAGCGAGTAGCCGGTGGTCGATTCCTGGATCTCGTGGGCCAGCACGTTGAGCAGCACTTCGGAATCGGAATCGGTGTTGATGTGGCGGCGGTCGTTCTTGAACATCTCCGACTTGAGCTGCGCCTGATTGGTCAGGTTGCCGTTGTGCGCCAGCGTGATGCCGAACGGCGCGTTGACGTAGAACGGCTGCGCTTCTTCCTCGCTCGACGAGCCGGCGGTCGGATAGCGGCAGTGGCCGATGCCGGAATTGCCTTGCAGCGAACGCATATTGCGCGTGCGGAAAACGTCACGCACGAGACCGTTGGCCTTGTGCATGGAAAACATGCTGCTGTGATTGGTTGCGATGCCCGCTGCGTCCTGGCCGCGATGCTGCAAGAGCAGCAAAGCGTCATACAAAAGCTGATTAACGGGTTGATGCGAAACGACGCCGACGATGCCACACATGCTGCGCTCCTAGAGACTGGACCTGCTGAATTTAAAAACTGTCGCGAAAAACAAAAACCGAAACAACGATTGCTATCTGGTCAAAACTTCACGTGCTCGGCCAGCTCGGCCGGCAGGAAGGGTTTGACGGTGCGCGCCCCGCTTTCAGCCATTGGCGAGAGCAGCGCGTGCTTCCAAAAATCCTGTTGCGGGATTGACGTCATCCCACACAATATGACGGTGAACAGCACAATTACCAGCCCCCGCGCCAGGCCGAACAAGCCGCCCAGGCCACGGTCCGCCAGGCTCAGGCCGCTCGCCTTGACGACGGCGTCGAGCGCCATCGACAACAGACCCATCAGGATCCGCACGCCGATGAACAGGGCCACGAAGGCCGCCATCAGGCGCACCGCCTCGCCCGGTATCATCGACGGCAGCATTGGCGCCAGCCTGGCGCCGTACGCGTTGGCGATGACGAAGGCGATGATCCAGCTCGCCAGCGACAGGATCTCCTTGATCAGGCCGCGCATGGTGCTGATCACGACCGACGCGGCGAGCACGAACAATACCAAATAATCGAACAAGGTCACGCCGCCACCGCCTTCACCATGGCTGCAGGCGGGGCCGGCATCAGCCCGCCGCCAGCCTGCCGGGCAAGCCGATCTTGTCGAGTTTGGCGCGCATTTTATCCGCTTCTTCCTTGCTGAACGGACCGACCTGGATACGCACCAGTTCGCCGTTCGCGCCCGTCGTCTTGCGGGTGAAGGACTTGATGCCGGCGTCGCGCAGCTTGCCCTGCACCTCGGAGACTTTTTCCGCGCTGGAAAAGGCGCCGACCTGCAGCACATATTTCTGTTCGGCCGGATCGGCCGCGTGCGCCTTCTCGGCCGGCTTGCCTTCGAGAATGGCCAGGGCGCGGGCCGCGTCGTCGGTCTTGGCGACAGGCTTCGGCTCGGGCTTGGGCTCGGCCTTGGCGACAGGCTTCGATTCGGTCTTGCTCTCGCTCTTGGCGTCGGTCTTCGGCTTGATGTCGGCCTTCGCTTCGGCCTTTGTCTCGGCCTTGGCCACTGCCGGCTTGACTTCGTGTTTCGGCGCTTCCGGCTTGCCGGCTTTGACTTCCGCCACGTCCAGAACGGCTGGCTTGGCGGCGGCAACCCTGGCCGGCTCGACGATTTCCTCGCGCTGGTCGAGCGTGTCGGCCGGCGCCACTTTGGCCGTCTCGGCCGCTTCGGCCACCGGCGGCAGGGGCGACGCCTTGCCCTTCGACGGAATGCGGATCTCGATATCGCTCGACAGCGGCTTCGGTTCCGAATCGAGCACCATCGGCAGGCCGACGGCGACCGTCAACGCCAGCGCGACGGCGCCCACCAGGCGGCGGCGCGCGCGTTTCTTTTCCGGCAAGACGGGATCGGCGGCCTTCTCCTTGGCGCTGCGGCGGCCGGCGGATTCGCCAGCGTTCGAGGCCCGCTTGGAACGCGCGCGACTGGCTAAAGCATCATCATCGGGACGGGAATATTGGCCACTATCGCCAGCGGCGTCATCTTGCTTGTTTTTATTGAGGAACGAGAACAAGCCCATGCGATTAGGTTCTTCAGGAATTGGAGGATTTGCGGGCCGCCATCACGCCAGCGACGGTGTAGAACGAGCCAAAGACCACAATTCTATCATTCTCCCCGGCCCGGCTCAGCGCATTCGCAAAAGCGGCGGCCGGATCGGCGAAGGCGGTGGCCGAGCGTTCGCCCGGTTTGGCGTCGCCCGCGGGCATGGCGGCCAGTTGCGCCGCCAGGTCGGTGGCGCTGGCCGAACGCGGCGATGGCAAATCGGCCACGCACCAGTGGTCGATGAAAGGCGCCATCGGCGCGATGACGCCGTCGATATCCTTGTCCTGCATGACGCCGAACACGGCGTAGGTGTAGGGGTGGAAGCCCATATTGCCGAGATTCTGGGCCAGCGCGGAGGCCGCGTGCGGGTTGTGGGCGACGTCGAGGATGACGGTCGGGCGGCCCGGCAAGACCTGAAAGCGGCCGGGCAGCTCGACCAGCACCAGGCCGGTGCGCACTTCCTGGGCGCCGACCGGCAGTTCAAGGCGCAGCACTTCGAGCGCGGCCAGCGCGGCCGAGGCGTTGAGCAACTGGTTGGCGCCGCGCAGGCTCGGATAAGCCAGCGAATTGCGGCGCTGGCCGCGACCGCCGTAGTTCCACTGCTGCTTGTCGCCGGCGTAATTGAAGTCGCGGCCGAGCAGCCAGAGGTCGGCGCCGATCGCCTCGGCGTGCGCCACCAGCGAGGCCGGCGGCACCGGGTCGCTGCAGATCGCTGGCTTGCCGGGACGGAAAATGCCGGCTTTCTCGAAGCCGATTTCCTCGCGCGTGGTGCCGAGGTAATCGGTGTGGTCGATGTCGACGCTGGTGACGATGGCGACGTCGGCATCGATCACGTTGACGGCGTCGAGCCGTCCGCCGAGGCCCACTTCGAGGATCGCGACGTCGATGCCGGCGTTGGCCAGCAGGTGCATGATGGCCAGGGTGGTGAATTCGAAGTAGGTCAGGTCGATCTCGCCACGCTTCTGCTCGACCGCGTTGAAACTGGCGATCAGGGCGGCGTCGGTGGCGAGTTCGCCGCCGATGCGCGCGCGTTCGTTAAAGTCGAGGAAGTGTGGCTTGCTGTAGAGGCCCACCTTGTAGCCGGCGCGCAGCAGGATCGATTCGAGCATGGCGCAGGTGGAACCCTT
>JBDSTZ010000479.1:0-20522 GCA_039927975.1 Massilia sp.
GATCCGGGACTGGAAAGCCGCACTGAACCGCTTCGCCATCCAGTTTGAAGACCGGCTTCCGCAGACTTAAACGAAAACCCGTTTACACAGAATTCGGTACACCCCCGTCCCGCGACACAATGCTGGCTATTTCAGCGGTCCTTTTGAAATAGCTTGCGCACCATAATGTGCCGCAAATCGCACCTCTATCATCAGCCCATCCCCCATTTATTGCATGACATCATTTATTTCGATGGTATGAGGTTCTTTCATTGAACTTATAGGTTTTACATATAAATCCCTAAATGAAAACGTATTTGTCAACCTTGTAGCCTTGTTGCATAGTTGGTTGATCGTAGTGCAATACAAGCGTTTTTTAGGCGATCTTCCCTCTGTCATCACTGTGAAACACCGCTCCGGTAACGTACGCCGGGGGCGTCTCGGCGCGATCGTCAACACAGATACAGTCGCGATAGATAAATGTCGTGGCGCCAGTCCTGGCGCCTGCCACCAGTTACACGCACCACGCGCAAATAGCAGCAAATAGTAAACAGAAGCCGTTCTTCCGGCGCCTACCCGGCGCTGGCATACCGGATCGAAAACAATGATGACGTCTCTATTGGGGTTTATAAAATGATCACTCACAAACGGATTCAGCTTACAAAGCTGGCACTCGCTTTGTCCATCGCGCTGTCGGCCGCACCTTCGTTCGCGCAGAACACCACGTCTGCGGTCGGCGGCCAGATTTCGTCGGCCAACGGCCAGCCCGCGGCCGGCGCGTCGGTGTCCATCGTCCACGTCGAATCGGGCTCCGTCAGCAACGTCAAGGCTGACGCCGATGGCCGCTATTCGGCGCGCGGCTTGCGCACCGGTGGTCCGTACACGATCATCATCACCAAGGACGGCGTCACGGAAAAACGCGAAGGCGTCTACCTGCAGCTGGCTGAAACCACCAACGTCGACGCCCAGCTTGGCGCGCCGATGCAGACCGTGACCATCGCCGGCCAGGCCAACACCGCCAAGTTCAACAAGAACGCCATGGGCGCCGGCTCGAACATCAACAACGCCCAGCTCAACGCCCTCGGCTCGGTCTCGCGCAGCCTGGCCGACTATGCGCGCACCGATCCTCGCCTCTCGCAGACCGACAAGGAACGCGGCGAAATTTCGGCCGGCGGCCAGAACTCGCGCTTCAATTCGATCACCATCGACGGTGTCAGCATCAGCGATCCCTTCGGTCTTGAGCCGAACGGCATGCCGACCAACAAGCAGCCGATCTCGATCGACGCGATCCAGTCGGTGCAGGTCAATATCTCGAATTACGACGTCACCCAAAAGGCCTACACGGGCGCCAACATCAATGCCGTGACCAAGTCCGGCACCAATGAGTGGAAGGGCACCATGTCGTATATCTACCGCGACGACCGCATGTCCGGCCTTCGCTGGAACCTCTCCAACGACACCTACACTTCGGTCCCGGAATTCAAGGAATCGACCAAGGGCTTCACCCTCGGCGGCCCGCTGATCAAGGACAAGCTGTTCATCTTCCTGAGCGCCGAAGACCAGAAAAGCTCGCGCGGCTCGCCGACCTTCGGCCCGCTCGGCAGCAGCCTGACCAACGTTGGCATCACCCCCAGCGCGATCGCCAGCCTGCAGTCGATCGCCAAGAGCCGCTACGGCATCGAGGTCGGCAGTTCGGAGCCGCCGACCGGCCTGAACCTCACCGTCAGCGACCGCCTGGTCAAGCTCGACTGGAACATCAACGAGGACCACCGCGCAAACCTGCGCTACCAGAAGACCGAACAGAGCGAGCCGCAATTTTCCGGTTACTCGGCCTCCGGCATCTCGCTCACGTCCTACCTGTGGACCGAGCAGAAGAACATCGAGTCGACCGTCGGCCAGCTGTTCTCGGACTGGACCCCGACCTTCTCGACCGAGTTGAAGCTCTCGCGCCGCAGCACCGTCAAGCACAACGCCAACAACGCCTTCCTGCCGTCGATGGCGCTGTCCTTCATCGGCGCCACGCCGGCCGGCACCCCGAGCACCGTGCCGACCACCGCGCGCTTCATCAACTTCGGCACCGAGGCGAGCCACCAGCTCAACGAGCTGTCGACCAATGTCGACGACGCCTATGCCGGCGCCACCTGGGTCAGGGGCGCGCACGAAATCAAGTTCGGCGGCGACTACTCGAAGAACAAGATGTACAACGCCTTCCTGCAGAACGTCAACGGCACCTACACCTTCAACTGCACCAACTCGTCCGCGACCTACACCTATAGCATCGGCACGGTCAACTGCTCGACCTCTACCAACGCGCAAATCGAAGCTGCGGTGCTGGAGAACTTCTCGATCGGCCGTCCAAGTTCGTACAACGCGCAATTGATGGTGCCCGGCGTCTCGCGCGACGACGCCTCCGCCAACCTCACCTTGAAGAACTACGGCCTGTTCCTGCAAGACACCTGGCAAGTCACGCCGGCGCTCAACATGACCTTCGGCGTGCGCTACGACGCGCCGGCCATCAGTGATCGCCCGGCCCGCAACGCCGCTGTCTCCGCGCCGCGCGTGGTCGGCACCTACAACACCAATACCGCGCTGGCGCTGCGCGACAGCGGCGGCTTCGGCATCGACAACACGGTCACCATCGACGGCCAGTCGCTGGTCCAGCCGCGCGTCGGCTTCAACTACAAATTGCCAATGTCGCGTCCGACCCAGCTGCGTGGCGGCGTCGGCCTGTTCCAGGGCGCGGCCCTCAACGTCTGGCTCGGCAATCCCTTCGCCAACCCCGGCGTGAAGACCATCGTGGTCGGCTGCGGCAACAGCAACTTCTCCGCCTGCCCGGCGACTGGCGGCACCTTCAGTCCCGACCCGACCCAGCAGAAGCTTGTCGGCACCTCGGCCGCCCAGGTCGACACCCTCGAACCTGGCTTGGCCCAGCCCTCGGTATGGAAGGCCAACCTGGGCTTCGACCATGAACTGCCGTGGTTCGGCATGGTGTTCACCCTCGAGTACATGTACACCAACGTCAACACCGGCATCTACTACAAGAACCTGAACCTCGGCCCCGCCACCCGTATCGGTCCGGACGGCCGCGAAATGTACTTCACCGAGCCTGGTTATCTGGCCTCCTGCGCCAACGGCACCGGCGGCTTCACCTCAACCGGCACCTGTACCGGCTACCGCGCGCGCGGCCTGTCGAACCCGAACTTCGCCGATGTGCTGCAGGCCACCAAGTCCAAGAAGGGCGGCGGCAACACCGCCACCATGTCGCTCGCCAGCGGCCGCTCGAAAGACTGGAAGTGGATGGCGGCCTATACCTACACCGACGCCAATGAAGTCAGCCCGCTCAATTCGTCGACCTCGCGCTCGGGCTGGAGCGGCCGCTCGGTCTTCAATCCGAACGAGGAAGTCACCGCCAACTCGTCCTATCTGGTCAAGGACCGCATCAACCTGACCCTGACCTGGGAACACCGCTTCTTCAGCGACTACAAGACCACCTTCGGCGGTTTCTATGAAGGCAAGAGCGGCAAGCCATACAGCTGGACCTTCAACAACGACATGAACGGCGATTCGATTTCCTCGAACGACTTGATGTACATCCCGCGTGCTTTCGGTTCGGGCGACGTGATCTTCCGCGGCGACACCGCCACCGACAAGACCAACGAGACCAGCTTCTGGAACACCGTCAACGCCAACGAGGAGCTCAAGCGCGCCGCCGGCGGCGTGGTCGGACGCCAGGACGCGTTCGCACCGTGGACCAACAGCATCGACCTGCGCTTCAGCCAGGAATTCCCCGGCTTCTTCAACAAGAACCGCGCAGTGTTCGTGCTCGACTTCCAGAACTTCGGCAATATGCTCAACCGTAAATGGGGCCATATCCGCGAAGTCGGTTTCGCCAGCGCCGGCGGCAATGCGCGCAGCTTCGTCGACTACGCCGGTATGCAAGATGGTAAATACGTCTACCAGGTGCGCAGCGAAGTCGAGCCGTATGTTGTCAAACAGACGCGCAATGAATCGCAGTGGGCGGTCCAGGCCACGATTCGTTACGAGTTCTAAACGGGTCCAGGCAAGACCGAACGGCTGGTGGCGACACCGGCCGTTTTTTTTGACGTTTTTTTCGAGGTTTTTTTCGACGCTTTTTTCGACGTTTTTTCTACATTTGTGTCGCATCGCGACCCCGTGCGGCGCTCTGACGCGGCCAAATTCGGTTACTCTTTAACTCTATGAAAAAACACTGTGTGCGCGTCGGCGCCATGCTGCTGACGGCGGCCATCCTGTCCGCCTGTGCCACCCGTCCTTCGGCGCCGATCGAGCTCAATCTGGTCGCCTTGAACGACTTCCACGGCAACCTCGAAGCGAGCAAGTTCGCCTATACCGGCGCCGGCAGCGACAAGGAAACCACCATCCAGGCCGGCGGCATCGACGCCATCGCCGCCGCCCTGCAAGCCTTCCGCCGCGAGGACAAGGACCTGCTGTTCGTCGGCGCCGGCGACCTGGTCGGCGCCAGCCCGGCGGTGTCCTCGCTGTGGGCCGACGAACCGAGCATCGCCGCCCTGAGCATGCTGGGCATGCGTTTTTCCTCGGTTGGCAATCACGAATTCGATCTCGGCCGCGCCGAACTGCTGCGCAAGCAGGCCGGCGGCTGCGTCTCTCCTGTCCCGGCCAAGGCCTGCAAGTTTAATCCCGATTTTCGCGGCGCCGCCTTCCGCTACCTGGCCGCCAACGTGATCGACAGCGCCACCGGCAAGCCTTTGCTGCCGGCTTTCGCCATCGAAGAAACCAAGGGCGTCAAAATCGCCTGGATCGGCGCCGTGCTCAAGGACGCCGACAAGCTGGTGCTGGCCGCCGGCATCGCCGGCCTGTCGTTCACCGACGAAGCCGACGCCATCAACAAGGCCGTCGCCGAAGCCAGGGCGCAGGGCGCCAGCGTGTTCGTCGTGCTGATCCACGAAGGCGGCCGCACCGAGGAAGCCTTCGACCAGCCCGACTGCGCCAAACTGCAGGGCCCCATCGTCGGCATCGTGCGCCGGCTCGACCCGGCCGTGCGCCTGGTCGTCAGTGGCCACAGCCACACCGGCTACCAGTGCAAGGTCGACCAGCGCGACGTCACCCAGGCCCAGATGGGCGGCCACGTCCTCACCCGCATCAAGCTGCTGATCGATCCGGCCAGCCGCGCCGTCCAGTCGGTCGCGGTGCGCAACGTGCCGGTCAGGCAGGGCGAATACCCGGCCGATCCGAAAGCGGTCAGCTACCTGGCCGAGGTCAAGCAGCGCAGCGAAGCGGCGCTGGCGCGGCCGATCGCCCGCGTCGCCCTGCGCCACATGGGCCGCAAGATGAACGCCTCCGGCGAATCGCCGCTCGGTTCGATGGCGGCCGACGCCGTGCTGGCCGCCACCGCCGCGCAGGGCGCCCAGATCGGCTTCATGAATCCGGCCGGCCTGCGCAAGGACCTCGACGTCGGCGACGATCTGGTGGCGCGCTTCAACCAGGTCCAGGCCACGCTCCCCTTCGCCAACACGCTCGTCATGATGGACCTGAGCGGGGCTGAACTCAAGCAGCTGCTCGAACAGCAATGGCAGCGTCCCAGCTTCGACCCCGACCGCAACATGCTGCAAATCTCGCACGGCCTGAGCTACCGCTGGGACCCGGCGCTGCCGCCCGGACGACGGGTGGTGGAGGGCAGCCTCACGCTGAACGGCGTCGCGGTCGACACTAGCAAGACCTACCGCGTGACGGCCAATAATTTTCTGGCCGAAGGCGGTGACGGTTTCGCCCAGTTTGCCGCCGCCCGCAACAAGACCGATACCCACATTGTCGATATCGACGCCTTCATCGCCTACCTGGTCAAGCACGACCAGGACGCGACGCCGGCCGGCCTGGCGGCGCCGGAAGGCCGCTTCCAGCGCGTTGGCGCCGATGCTGCGGCCACCGCCACCGCCCAACCGCATTGACCCAACGCCAGCGCCCCCCCAGAACCAGCCGCCGACTGAGACCCACCAAGGAACCGCGATGAAAAAACTAGCCTGTGTACTCGCGCTGACCAGCGCCTTCATTTCCGCCGATGCGCTCGCGTGGGGCAACGACGGCCACCGCGCCGTCGGCGCCATCGCCGACAAACTGATCAAGGGCAGCAACGCCCAGAAGCAGGTCGCCGCGCTGCTGCTGCCGGGCGAGAGCCTCGAATCGATCGCCAACTGGGCCGACTGCGTCAAGGGCACCTACTGCGGCCCGCAGACGCCCGAGATGGTCGCCTACGTCGGCGCCAACGCCAAACACAGCGAGTACCACTACACCGACGTGCCTTTCCAGAACGCCCACTACCACGACGGCGAAGTCGGTACCGCCCCGGACGACATCGTGCAGACCCTCAAGCAGGCCATCGCCGTCCTGCAGGGCAAGACCGATCCCAAGCTCAATCCGCACGGCTTCAGCAAGCGCCAGGCGCTGCTCCTGATCACCCACATGACAGGCGACATCCATCAGCCGCTGCACGTGGGCGCCGCCTTTGTCGGCAAGGACGGCAAGTTCGTGGTCCCGCAAAAGCACGACGACATCGACACCCTCAACATCTACGACGCGCGCGGCGGCAACAACCTGCTGCTCGACGACGACAAGCTCACCGCCCTGAGCGCGGCGCTGATTCCTCCCGGCGAAACCAAGCCGCTGCCGCCCGGCGTGCAAAAGTCGACCACCAAGCCTTTCCACTCCTACTGGGACACCACGGTGGTCGACTATGCCATGCGCCGCATCAGCACCAGGACGCCGGAGCAGTTCGCCCAGGCCGTCATCGACAGCAAACCCGCCGTCGGCGGCAACACCGGCGACCCCGCCGGCTGGCCGTATCAGTGGGCCGACGACGCCCTGGTCGCCTCCAAGCTGGCCTACGCGGACGTCGTGCCGGGCAAGCTGACCCCGCAGGTGAGCAAGAAGGGCGACACCTACTACACCTGGAATCTCGAGGTGCCGCAAAACTATCCGGTGCCCAGTTCTGCGCTGGCCAAGGCCCAGCTGATCAAGGGTGGCTACCACCTGGCGTGGCTGCTGCAAGCGATCTGGCCGTAATCGATGCCTGGCCTTTTCTCTCCCTCTTTCGCCGCCACGCTTATGCCGACTTCGTTTTTGCCGACTTCGATTCTGCCGTCTTCGATTCTGCCGTCTTCGCTGCTGCCGTCTTCCCGGCGGTCGTTTTCCCTGCGCTCGTCTTCCGTGCTGACCGCCTCCCTGCTGGCCGCGCTGTGCATGCCCGCCCACGCCCAGGTCGCCCCCGATACCCCGCCCGAACCTGGCGACCGTCCGCAAACGGTGGCCAATGGCTACCTGCCGCTGTGGGAGCTGGGCCTCATCGGCGGCGCCGCCTTCACGCCGGCCTATCCCGGTTCCAGCGGACGCAGCTCACGCGTGCTGGCGCTGCCGTATTTTGTCTACCGCGGCAAAGTGCTGCGCACCGACGCCGGCGGTCTCGGCGCGCGCCTGATCACCAGCGACCGCATCGAACTTGACGCCGGCGTCTCGCTGTCGCTGCCGGCCCGTTCCGACAAAAACTCGGCCCGCGCCGGCATGCCCGACCTGGGCACGCTGCTCGAAGCCGGACCGCGCCTCAAGATCAAGCTGCTGCAGATCGATCCGACCACCCGCCTGCGGCTCGAACTGCCGCTGCGCGCGGTCCTGTCGACCAACAGCGGCGTCAAGCACCGCGGCTTCACCTTCGAGCCGCGCATTGGCCTCGGCACCCGCTTCGTCGAGCAGCGCACCAGTGTCGATGCGAGTTTCGGCGCGGTGTTCGGCGACTCCGGCCTCAATCGCTATCTGTACGACGTGAGCCCGCAGTACGCGCTGCCGAGCCGACCCGCCTACCATGCGCGCGCCGGCCTGACGCTGCTGCGCGCCGGCCTGAGCGCCTCGCACAACTACACGCCCGACGTGCGCCTGTTCGGCTTCCTGCGCTACGAGAGCTACGCCGCCGCCACCAATCGCGACAGCCCGCTGCTGACCGCCGCCAACGGCGTCGGCGCCGGCTTCGGCATCGCCTGGACCTTCCGCCGCTCGTCGACCATGTCGCCGACCCCGACCATGACCGCCACCAGTCAATGAAAGAGCGCCGCTTTCCTTCGAAACCGTTTCAAACCGTTTGAAACGGGTCAAAACTTTGCGTTAGCGCAAACTCCCCAATTTCCTGCCATCAAGAATGGAGCTTTTCGCAGTCCAACGGAAGCAGGGGAGACGATATGAAGAGCAAGTTCATCATGGCATGCCTGGGCGGCGCGCTAGTGTCGGGCGCCGCGCTGGCGGCCACGGCCAATCCTTTCGCCAGCAACAACGGCCAGATTCCCACCCCGGCCGAATACAAGGGACCCTTGTTCGCCCTTAGCCACAAGTACCCGTCCCAGGTCGCGCCCCCGCCGATGCCCTGGCGCGCAGCGATCGGCAACGCGCCCATCAGCGTGCAGAACGCGCCGCGCTACGCCCAGGCGCTCAAGGACGCGGTGGCGAAGGACATGCAGACCCTGCTCTTCAACTACGACAACTGGAACGCCGCCCAGCGCGGCTGGTACAACGAGCCCTGGCTCGGCGCCCAGCGCGAGGCGATCCACGGCATGTATGTCGGCACCAGCGCCTTCGACCCTTCGCTGTTCCGCGTCTCGGGCCTGACCCGTCCGATGACGACCTACGTGCTGACCTACTTCGACCGCACGGCGGCCCAGACCCTGTCGCACATCTGGGGCCAAAGCGCCATGACGCCGCAGATCACCACCAGCGCCACCCAGTACGCCGAGGGCTCGCTGATCGTCAAGGCGGCCTTTGTGACGGTCGGCCCCGAGCACTGGCCGGTGATGGCCGGCAGCCAGGCCTGGCCGCTCTACATCACCACCAACGCCACCACCGGCCAGAACGACAAGCCCACCGTCACCAACACCTACCTCATGCAGCTCGATATCGTCGTCAAGGACAGCAAGTCGGCGCCCAAGACCGGCTGGGTGTTCACCACCCTGGTCTACGACCGCAACGTGGCCGCCGGCGCCAACGGCATCTGGGACCAGATGGTGCCGCTCGGCGCCCAGTGGGGCAACGACCCGCAGGCCAACAGCACCGTCAATCCGGCCGCGCCGCTGCTGGAGAACTGGAACAATCCGGCCGCGCCGCTCTACGCCACCGAGACGCTGGGCTGGGGCGAGCGCCTCTCCGGTCCCAACGACGGCGCCATGAACGACATCTCGGTGGCCGCCGAGGAAGGCCGCGTCTTCCTCAAGAACGCCAAGGATTCGTCGTGCCTGAGTTGCCACAGCAGCGCGCAATGGAAGGCCAGCGATCCGGCCAAGGGCATGGTGTCCTTCCTGCTGCCGCTGGTGCCGCCGAGCCCCGGCGCCACCGTCGCCCCGCTCGGCGGCCAGCCCTATCTGAATTCGCCGGCGCCCGGCTCGACCGACTGGATGAAGTGGTTCCAGAACCGGCCCGGCACGGTGCCGATGGATGCCGGCAGCGTGGCCGCCGACTTTGACATGGTGCTGACTTTCAAGGCGCTGCCGGCCTGGTACAAGGCCACCACCGGCAAGGAACATGCGCTCGGCGCCACCGACCGCACCGGCAAATTGATCGGCCGCGATTACAACGGCAAGCAGGAAAAATAGCGGGGCAGGGCGGCTCGGCGCCGGTTCAGCGCGCCGCCACCGCCGCCCGCAGCGACGCGGCCAGGAAAGTCCCCACCCGCGCTTCGTAGGCGGCCGGCGCGCGCGCGTGCATGTCCACATGCGCCGCGCCGTCAATCATCCACAACTGCTTCGGTCCCGGCAGCGCGCTGAAGATTCGCAGCGTTTCGGCCGCCGTCGTGTGGTGGTCGGCGCTGCCCGAAATCACCAGCACCGGACAATCGAGCGACGCCGCAGCGTCGACCGGACGCAAGGCTGACGGCGCGACCCCGAACCGCAGCGGCAGCTGCATCACCAGCACCGGCGTCATCCAGCGTCCCGGCGCGCCGAGCCGATCGCCGAGCCGGTTGGCCACCGCTTCCTCGATCGTCGGGTACATCGATTCGAGCACTACCGCGTCCGGCGCCGGATGCGGGCGCGCCAGCACCAGCGAGGCCGCGCCCAGCGACACCCCGATCACCCCGATGCGCTCGCCGGGATAGCGCGCGCGCAGCCACGCCAGCGCCGCCGTCACGCCATTCGATTCGCGCGCGCCGAAGGTAATGCGCTCGCCGCCGCTTTCGCCGTGCGCCTGCAAGTCGACCAGCAGCACGCTGTAACCCTGCCGCGAGAGAAAGCGCGCCCGTTCGAGCATCTGCAAGCGGTTCGAACGCACGCCGTGCAGCAGCAGCACCGCGCCCGCGCCCGGCTTGCCGGCCACCGACCAGCCGGCGATGGCGACACCGTTGGCCGCAATGCTCACCGAATTGGCGTGCAGGTCGGCCGGCGCCGCGCCGATCACCGCGCGCGCCGGCGCACTGAGAACGCTGCCGACCAGGTACAGCACGCCGATGGCGCCGAGACAGAGTACGATGAACAGCATCGCGAGGCGCCGGTGACGTGGCCGCGGGCTTGAGCGAACCCGGCTCAACGCGATTTCACGAACGGCTTGCCGATCGCCTTGGGCGCCACCGACTTGGCCATGAAGCCGGCCAGCACGATGACAGTCACAACGTAGGGAATCATCTGGATCAGCGAACCGGGAATTTTACCGATGCCGGGCAGGTCGACACCTTCCATCTGGATCTGCACCGCGCTGAAAAAACCGAACATGATGCAGCCGATCGCCGTGTAGAGTGGCCGCCAGTTGCCGAACACGAGGGCGGTCAGCGCCAAGTAGCCCGCGCCCGCCGACATGTCGCGCAAGAAGAAGCCGCTCTGCACGATCGCCAGGTAGGCGCCCGAGAACGAGCACAGGACCCCGGCCGCCAGCATCGCCAGGTAGCGTGTCTTTTCCACGCTCACCCCGGCCGCGTCGGCGGCATGCGGATTTTCGCCGCAGGCACGCAGGCGCAGGCCGAAGCGGCTGTGGTACACCACCCAGTGCACCAGCGGGATCAAGCCGAACGCCAGGTACACCAGCACCGAATGGCCGCCCAGCACATGGCCGTACAGCCAGCCGATGAAGGGCACGTTCTCCAGCGCCGCGCTGCCCGGCAGCACAATGTCGGTCAGGCGCGCATCGCCCAGGTCCGGTGTGCGTCCGCCCTGCTGGTAGAAGAATTGCGCCAGCACGAAGGTCAGGCCGCTCATGGCGATGTTGATCGCGATGCCGGCCACCAGCTGATTGCCCTTCTGCGTGATGCTCACAAAACCCTGCAGCAGCGCCAGCGCCACCGAGACGGCCATGCCGGCCGCCACCCCGTACCACGGATTCTGCGTGGTGAAGGCCACCGCCGCCGAGGCGAATGCGCTGGCCAGGATTTTGCCTTCGAGCGCCAGGTCGATCACGCCGCTGCGTTCGGCGAACAGGCCGGCCATGGCGGCGAAGATCAGCACCGGCGCGTTGCGGATGGTCGAGACGACGATGCTGGCCAGTTGGAGGTCTTCGAGCATGGCTTATCCTTGACGGCGCGCGGCGCGCAGGTTGAGCAGCCGGAGCAGGGCCGGCGCGTACAGGTTTTCCATCGCGCCGCAGAACAGGATGATCAGTCCCTGGATGAACACGAAGGTCTCCTGCGGGATGTTCGGTTTTTCCAGCGAGAGGTCGAAGCCGCCCTGGATCAACGCGCCGAACAGCACCGCCGACAGGAAGATCCCGACTGGATGCTGGCGCCCCATCAGCGCGATCGCGATACCGACAAACCCAGCGCCGGCCGGAAAATTCAGGCTCAGGTAGTGGGTCGACCCCATGATCGAATTGACCGCGCCCAGGCCCGCCAGTGCGCCCGAAATCAGCATCGCGACGATGATCATGCGGCTGATCGACACCCCGGCGTAATGGGCCGCGTGCGCATTGAGCCCGGTCGCCCGCAGCGAATAGCCCCAGGCCGAACGCCACACCATCACGCCGTACACCGCCAGCGCGGCGATCGCCAGCAGGAAGCTGATGTTCAGTGGCGTGTCGCCCAATGCGGGAAACCAGGCGTTCAGACGCGGCATGGCGCCGGCTTCGGCGAACACCCGGCTGGCTGGATTCTGCTGGCCGTCCGGGATCAGGTATTTGACGATCACGAAGTTCATCAGGTTCGCGGCGATGAAGTTGAACATGATCGTCGTCACCACCACATGGCTGCCCCGCTTCGCTTGCAGATAGCCCGGCAGGAAAGCCCACAAGGCGCCGAACAGGGCGCTGCCGGCCATCGCTGCCGGAATCAGGGCCCACGCCGGCAAGGCGTGGTCGAGCGTCAGCATGGCCACCGTCAGGCCAAGGCCGCCCACGTACATCTGTCCCTCGCTGCCGATATTGAAAAGCCCCGCCTTCATCGCGATCGACACCGACAGCCCGGTGAAGATGAAGGTGCTCGCGTAGAACAGCGTGTACGACAAGCCTTCCGGATTGATGACCGCGCTGTTGATCAGGATGCCGAGCGACTCGGCCGGACTCTCGCCGAGCAGGTGGATCACCAGCGCAGCGACCAGCAGGGCCGACACCAGGTTCAGGAGGGGCAGGGCGATCGCGCTGGCCCAGCGTGGCAGTTCGGTGATTTTCATGAGCTGTGCATCCCGCCCATCAAGAGGCCGATGCGGGTGGTGTCGAATTCTTCGATGGCCAGTTCGCCGGTGATGCGCCCGCCCGACATGACGACGATGCGGTCGGCCAGCGCCCGCACTTCCTCCATTTCGACCGACACCAGCAGGATCGCCACGCCTTCGTCGCGCAGCTTGAGCAGTTCGGTGTGGATGCGTTCGATGGTGCCGATGTCGACGCCGCGCGTCGGCTGCCCGACCAGCATCAGCGTCGGCTTGGCTGCTACCTCGCGCGCGATCACCACCTTCTGCTGGTTGCCGCCCGAGAGCAGGCCGATACGCAGATCCGGATTCGCCGGCCGCACGTCGAACGCCGTCAGCAGAGTGGCGCAGCGCGCGGCGATGGCCTTGAAGTCGAACAGGCCGCCGCGCCCCGTCAACCGGTCCTGGTAGCCAAACACCGTGTTCTGCATGACCGAAAAATCCTTGATCACGCCATCGCGCAGGCGGTCCTCCGGCACGTGGGCGATGCCCAGCCTGCGAAACAGCGCCGGCAAGCCATCGGCGCCGGACCGCCTCGCATACGGCAGCGGCTTGCCGAGGTAGTCGACCGAGCCGCCGCTCGGCAGGCGCATCCCCGACAGAATTTCCAGCAGCTCGCTCTGGCCATTGCCCGACACCCCCGCCAGCGCGACGATCTCGCCGGCGCGCAGCGTCAGGCCGATATCGGCCAGCACCTGCACCCCGGCGCCATCCTTCAATTGCAGGTCTTTTACCTCAAGCACCGGCGCGCCCGGCTTGTACGGTGCGCGCGCCAGCTCGCCCTGGATCGGCCGGCCCACCATCATGTTGGCCAGCTGCTCCTTGCTGGTTGCGGCGGTATCGACCGCACCGACCACGCGCCCGGCCCGCATCACCGTCACCTGGTCGGTGATCTCCATGATCTCGCCGAGCTTATGGGTGATCAGCACGATGGTTTTGCCCTGCTCCTTGAACAGGCGCAGGATCTCGAACAGCGAGGCGGTTTCCTGCGCCGTCAGCACCGCGGTCGGTTCGTCGAGGATGAGGATATTCGCGCTGCGGTAGATCTGCTTGAGGATTTCGACGCGCTGCTGCGCGCCGACCGACAAATCCGAAATGGTAGCCAGCGGATCGACGTCGAGCCGGTAGCGCTGGCAGATCTCGCGCAGCTTGGCTTCGATCTCGGCGCGGTGGGCCGCCAGCTTGAAGCCGCCCTCGGCGCCGAGCATGACGTTGTCGAGGACAGTAAAATTCTCGACCAGCATGAAGTGCTGGTGCACCATGCCGATGCCGAGCGCGATCGCCTCGTGGCTGCTGCGGATATCGCGCGCCTGGCCGTCGATCAGCAGCGCGCCGCTGTCGGCCCGGTAGTAGCCGTACAGGATGCTCATGAGGGTCGACTTGCCGGCGCCGTTCTCGCCGATCACCCCGTGGATCGCGCCCTTCGCAATGCTGAAACTGACGTCGGCATTCGCCTGCACCGCGCCGAAGGCCTTGCTCACATTGCGAAATTCGACGGCTGGCTGCATAGGCGAATCAGGATAAGAGGGTGCTGCAGTCAAGGACGCGCCGCACCAGCCAGGCGGGCAGCGGCGCCCTGCGGGTCTTCAAGAGCGGTTCAAACCGGGCAGCTGTTGGCCGCGCGGTAGTCGATCACCTTGACCTTGCCGCTGATGATGTTGGCCTTGGCTTCGTTGACGCGCTTTTCCATCGCCGGCGTGACGAGTGCGCGGTTGTCCTTGTCGAGCGCCCAGTCAACCCCGCCTTCCTTCAAGCCGCGCGAGGACACACCGGCTTTCCAGGTGCCGTTCTTCTGCTGCATGAAGACGTCGTAGATGGCGCCGTCGACCCGCTTGACCATCGAGGTCAGCATGGTGCCCGGATGCAGATAGTTCTGGTTCGAGTCGACCCCGATCGCCAGCTTGCCCTTGGCCTTGGCCGTTTGCAGCGTGCCCATGCCGCTGCCGCCGGCCACCGCGAACACCACGTCGACGCCGCGGTCGAACTGCGCGCGCGCCAGTTCGCCGCCCTTGGCCGGATCGTTCCAGGCTGCGCTGGTGGTGCCGACCATGTTCTGTACGACTTCGGCTTTCGGATTAATGGCCTTGGCGCCCTGGCCATAGCCGCAGGCGAACGCGCGGATCAGGGGGATGTCCATGCCGCCGACGAAACCGAGCTTGCCGGTTTTCGACGCCATCGCGCCAGCCACGCCGACCAGGTAGGAGCCTTCTTCTTCCTTGAAGATGACGGAGTTGACGTTCGCGCCCTGGGCCACGCCGTCGATCAGCACGAAGCGCACATTGGGGAATTCGGCGGCCACTTTTTGCACTGCCTGGGTCTGCGAAAAACCGATCGCCGCGATCAGGTCGAGCTTCTTGCGCGCCAATCCGCGCAGCACCTGCTCGGCCTGGGTATCGCTGCTCGCCTGCGCCTCGATGTACGAAATCTTGGTCTCGGTCTTGAAGCGGTTCGCGCCTTCATACGCCGACTGGTTGAAGGACTTGTCGAACTTGCCGCCGGCGTCGTAGACGATGCCCAGCTTGGGGTCGGCCGCCGAAGCGCCCGCCGCCACGAACATCGCGGCCGTCAGTGCTGTCGTCGTCATCGCCGTCATCGTGCTACCGCGTTTCGTAAATTTCATGAGCTCACTCCTGGAATCTTCAATATTGTACCCGGCGCTTTTCAAGGCGCGGACATCACGGCCGGCACTTCCGCTCCGACCCGCTCACATTCTGTCAGGGCTGCGCGCGCGAAGGCGTTACTTATTGTATCGGGTTCGGTACTGCATGCGCTCCGTTCCATGGTGGATGGGCCAGCGTTGCGCCGGCACGCGCGAGAAAAATTGACGGGCTCGGGTTGGAGCCCGTCGATGCCGGGGTCGGCAACGGTGGTCAATCGGCCAAGGGTAGGGTTCCCACTCAACGCAATTCCCGGTACGGCTGGGTAAGCCGGCGCCGGTGCGGCCGCCCGGTCGCTGGCTCTCAGTGAAGAAGCCGCACGACCGTGCAGAAGCGTATGAACTATGCATCAGCCCGATTAGTATGGCAAATACGTTTTTTGTTGGATATTTATAGCTTGTTGATATATATCGGTCCCAACAATGCTTTTTCCTCCAAGACGTTGCGTCGTTGTAATACTTTGCAACATTTCCGCTCTGAATCATGCCATTCCGGCAAGCTCATCGTATCAACACTTCCTCCACTTTCCTCGGTCACGCCATGAAAAAATGTTTTGCGGTCTGCCTCACCATGCTCAGCTTGCTAACGGGTTGTGCGAGCAACTACATCCCACCCGGCGCCAAAGCCGATCTGCAAGCCTTCGCGCCGGCCGCCATCGCCGAAGGCTTCGCCGCCAAGCCGGTCGCCACCTTCCCCGCGAGCATTGCCGCCGTTCGCCTTCAGGCCGCGTCGTATGGCAACTACTACCTGGCGCAAAATGGCGGCGCCTTCGGCTCCGGCCGCGCCTCGGTGGTCATGACGCGCGAGGCCGAGGAGCCGGGGCAGGTCGCGCGGATCGCCTCCTTGCCGCAGGTGTCCGGCCTGGTCGCGCTCAATCGCATGCTGATTCCACCCAAACTGGAGAGCGACCGTGACATCCGCACCGCCGCCGCCCGCCTGCAGGCCGACATGGTGCTGCTGTACACCTTTGACACGGCCTTCTACGACCACGACCTGGCCAAGCCGCTCAGCGTGATCACACTGGGCTTTTCCCCGACATGCAAAATAGCGGCCGTAACGACCGCCTCCGCTTTGCTGCTCGATACGCGCAGCGGCTATGTCTACGCGGCCTACGAGACCACCAAAAAAGCCGGCACGCTGTCGACCTCGTGGGGCAGCGGCGATGCGGCCGACGGCGTGCGGCGCGATAACGAGCGCGCCGCGTTCACCCAGCTGGTCGATGAAATTGTCGCCTCGTGGCCGAAGCTGTTGCAGCGTTACGCGGCGCAGGCGCACTAACAGGCGCACTAGCAGGCGTCTGGGCCGGCTGCGGCGCGCTGCCCGCAGCCGCGCCACGTCACGGCGGGTTGATGATATTCAGGAAGGCCCGCACCACCGGCGCGTCGTCCCCGCTGGCGTAGGCGACGTACAGGTTGGCCGACGGCGGGTTGGTCTTGATCGGCACAAAAATCACCCCCGGCCAGCCGATCCGCCCGGTCGTCTCAGGCACCAGCGTCACACCCAGTCCCACCCCCACCATCGCCAGCAAGGTTTGCGGCTCAGACGCCTCCTGGAAGATGGTCGGCTCGAAGCCGGCCTTCACACAGCAGTCGATCAGGTAGCGCGGGAAGGCCGACTTGTCGAGCGCCAGCGTCAGCATCGGCTGGTCGGCCAGGTCGGTCAGTTCGATCCACGGCCGGGTCGCCAGCGGATTGTGCTCGTTGACCGCCACGCACACATCCTCGCGAAAGCACAGGTCCTGGCGCAGGTTGTGCTGTTTGAGTTCGTCGTCGTCCATCTTCGGCTCGCGCCAGAAGCCCACGTCGATCTGGCGCGCGCGCAGCGCCTCGTACTGCACTGTGGGGCCGAACTCGTGGATGGTCCACGACACCCGCGGGAACTTGCTCTGGAACTGTTCGAGCAGGCTGGGGATCGGTCCCCACATGGCCGAACCGACGATGCCGACCCGCAGCCGGCCCACTTCACCGCGGTCGATCTGACGGATCGTGTCGATCGTCATGCGCATGCGGCCCAGCAGCTCGGACGCCTCTGCCATCAGCGCCTTGCCGGCCACCGTCAGCTCGAAAGTACGGGTGGTGCGGGCGAACAGCTTGACTCCCAGCTCGCTCTCGAGCTTCATGATCTGCTGGCTCAGCGGCGGTTGCGAAATGTGCAGCCTTTCGGCCGCGCGGCTGAAGCTTTTCTCCTCCGCTACCGCCAGGAAGTATTTCAACTGTTTCAGGTCGATCGACATGGCGCCTCGCTTAGGATCGAGATTGGATCGAGATTGGATCGAGATTGGTTCGATTGGATCAGATGGCCTGCAGGCCCGGCAACTGGTGCAGTGCCACCGCCAGCGCCGCGCCGGCACGCGCGTTGTGGCGCACCAGCGCGATATTCGTCGCCAGGCTGCGCCCTCCGGTCAATTCCTTGATGCGGCCCAGCAGATACGGCGTGATCGCCTTGCCGCTCACGCCCTGCTGGTCGGCCTCGCGCAGCGCCTGTTCGGTGATGCGGTCGATCTCGTCCTTCGGCATGGCCGCCTCGTCTGGTACCGGATTGCCGATCACCACCCCGCCCGCCAGCCCGAGCTGCCACTTCGCCTGCAAAAACGCCGCCTGGTCAAAGGCACTGTCGAGCTGGAAGTCGGCCTCGAAGCCGCTTTCGCGCGTGAAGAAAGCGGGAAAGCCGCGCTGGCCGATGCTGATCACCGGCACGCCGTGCGTCTCCAGGTATTCGAGCGTGAGCCCGATGTCGAGGATCGACTTGACCCCGGCGCATACCACCGCCACGCTGGTGCGTGCCAGTTCCTGCAGGTCGGCCGAAATGTCGAAGCTGGTCTCGGCGCCGCGATGCACCCCGCCGATGCCGCCGGTGACAAATACCTTGATGCCGGCCAGCGCCGCGCAGATCATGGTGGCCGCGACCGTGGTCGCGCCCAGCCGCCGCTGGGCGACCACAAACGGCAGATCGCGCCGGCTCACTTTCATGGCCTCGGGCGACGTGCCGAGCAGCTCCAGCTGGTCCGCCGACAGCCCGATGCAGATCCTGCCGTCGATGACCGCGATGGTGGCTGGCACCGCGCCGGCATCACGGATGATCTGCTCGACCTCGCGCGCCATCTCGACATTCTGCGGGTACGGCATGCCATGCGAAATAATGGTCGACTCGAGCGCCACCACCGGCTTGCCGGCGCTGCGCGCGCTGGCTACTTCGGGCGAAAACAGCAGGTACTGATGCATGGATGTCCTTTTCTGGTGATTCCTGGTGATTCTTGGTGATTCCCGGTGATCCCCGGCGATCCCCGCTTATTCCTGATACAGCGTATTGAATGGCTGCGGTCGCGCGGTCGCCGCGTCGTAATCGTCGAACTGGTCGAGCGTGTCGGCATGCAGCAGCGGGCAGACCGTCTGCTCCGATTCGAGCGTCATGGCCGACAGGCGCAGGCCGCGCCGGCAGGCCAGCTGCAAGTCGTCGCTGCCCTGGAACAGTGACCAGCACACCGCCGCCGAAAACGCGTCGCCGGCGCCGGTGACGTCGACAATGCGCGCTTCCGGCGCCGGCAGGTGACGCAGTCCGGCGCTGGTGGTAAACAATACACCTCGCGCGCCGCGCGTGACGATCACATCCTGCGCGCCCTGCGCCTGCAGCCGGCGGCAGGCGTCGCCGATCGCCTCCTCGGAGGCCAGTGGATGGCCGCAGCGCGTTGCGAGTTCGCCCTGGTTGAGGATCAGCAGCCGCGCGCCCTTCAGGTTCTGCGGCAGGTTGGCCATCTTCGGCTGCGATACCGCCACCACCACCAGCGGCACGCAGTCGCGATGGGCGTCGGCCAGCAGCAGGGTGATCGCGTCGTGCGGCAGGTTCAGGTCGGCCACGGTCAGCGCGGCGGCCGCCCGCTGCGGCTGGCGGCTGGCGAGAAAGGCCGGCGTCAGCTCGGCGTACAGCGCCATGTCGGCCAGCGCCAGCAGCATCTGGCCATGGTCGTCCAGCACCGCCGTGTAGGTGCCGCTGCACACGCCCGACAGGTGCAGGGTGCCGCGCGTGTCGATCCCGGCCAGCTCGGCATGCGCCAGCAGCGCGCGGCCCGAACTGTCATCGCCGATCGCGCTGATCAGGGACACCGGCACCGACAGCCGCGCCAGGTTCTCCGCGATATTGCGCGCCACGCCGCCGAACGATTCGTCCTGGCGCGCCGGATTCGACGTGCCCATGGTGAGCGTGGCGATCGAGCGCAGCTTGCGGTCCAGATTGGCCGCGCCAAGGCAGACCACCGGCCGGTTGTCGGCCAGCACATACGCGCGCCCGAGCAGACGGCGATCGCGGATCAGGCTGGCGATGTACCCCGCAATCGCCGAGCGCGACAGGCGCAGCTGCACCGCCAGGTCCTGTTGCGAAATGAAAGGATTGGCACGAATGAGCTCGTACAACTGGTCTTTTTTGGAGAGATCGTTCACGCGGGGCGCTCGGTTAAACAATTGTTTTTGATGCTAAACAGATGTTCGTTGACTGTCAATTGCGATTTATTAAAGACTTTTGCGGGAAAAGTCTTGTCAAGAACTCCTAACGGTATTTATACATTGTTCGTATAAATTGGCAAGAAAAACGGTATTTGCCATACATATTGGGGGTCATGCATAGTTATAATAATTATTTTGCTCATCGATGCCGCCTTCTTTTGGCGACGCGTGGCTGCGGAAAAAGCCGCCATTTGTGCGCCCGCCAGCCGGCGTGCGGTCGATACTTACAACAGCATTGAAAAAGGAAATATCATGGCCAGCAACACTCCGTTCGAGGCGGCAGATGTCATCCGCGCGCGCAAACCCGGGTTTGCGCCTCGCGTGGCGATGATCCTCGGCTCGGGCCTGGGCGTGCTGGCCGAGCAGATGAGCGACGCGGTGGCCATCCGCTTCGACGAGCTGCCCGGTTTCCCGATCAGCACCGTGCACGGCCACGCCGGCGAACTGGTGCTCGGCACCCTGGCCGGCGTGCCGGTCGCCTGCATGAAAGGGCGCGGCCACTTCTACGAGGGCTATGGCATGGGCGTGATGACCTCCGCCGTGCGCACCCTCAAGCTGCTCGGCTGCGAGCTCCTGTTTGTCACCAACGCCGCCGGCTCGCTGCGCGCCGAAGTCGACGCCGGCAGCTTGGTGGCGCTGACCGACCATATCAACTGGATGCCCGGCACCCCGATGGTCGGCCCCAACGACGACCGCTTCGGCCCGCGCTTTTTCAGCATGGCCAACGCCTACGACCGCGACCTGCGCGAACTCGTCAAGGA
>JBDSTZ010000480.1:0-4025 GCA_039927975.1 Massilia sp.
CGACCACGATGTCGACCGGCACATGAATGTCGCGCAGCACGCGCAACACGCCGATGTGGGCGAAGCCGCGCGCGCCGCCACCGGACAGCACCAGCGCCACGCGCGGGCGCGGCGAAGGCGACGAAACCAGCCTCGCTGGGGTGGCCGGTGTGGCCGGTGTGGCCGGTGTGGCCGGTGTGGCCGGGGTGGCCGGGGTGGCCGGGGTGGCCGGGGTGGCCGGGGTGGCTGGGGTGGCCGGCGTGGCCAGTGTGGCCAACGTGGCAACTGTCGCCGTCGTCGGCTCGGCCGCCAGCCCGGGCTGGCCCGCGCACAGCAGGAGCGCCGCGCACCAGGCCGCAATCAAGGGCAGACGTCGAAGGGCGAAGCGGCTGAGGTTCATGTGGCCGGCGCGGGGATCGACAAGCCGCCTACTCGGTCGGCGGCACGGCGCCGATGCTCGCCGGCGGCATTTGCACCGGCCCGTTCGGCTGCGCCGGGGATGGCGCCGGCGCCTGCTGCATTTGCTGCTGTTGCTGTTGTTGCTGCTGCATCTGCTGCTGCATTTGCTGTTGCTGTTGCTGCATTGCCGCTTGTTGCTGCTGCAATTGCGCTTGTTGCTGTTGTTGCTGTTGCTGGGTCTGCTGTTGCTGCTGCTGGCTGCGTTGCAGCGCGGCCTGGTCCGGCGACACGGTGGTGGGGGCGGCCTTGGTGTCGGTGGCCAGGTCGAGCCGTTTCATGACGCCGTTTTCAGACAGCATGACGTAGCGCGGATGCACTTCGCTCAGCTTCACGCCTGGCCCCACCTCTTTGCCGATCGGCAGCGCCTTGGCCGGCGCGCCGTCGGCGACGATGATTGCCACGCCGTTGGCGCCGGCCGCCACCACCCCGGTCAGCTGGTAGTTCGAGGCGGCCACCACGGCCGCCTGGCCGCCGAACAGCCCGCCGGCCGCGTCGATCGCCGGTTCCGGCACGCTGGCCTGCGGCGCGCCCGCCTGGGCCCGCTGGGCCGGCTGGTACAGCTGCATCACCCAGAAGGCGATCGAGACCGACAGGGCGATCAGCGCCAGCAGGGTCATAAGGAGGGGCATGCGCTTCATCGTGGTCCTTGCTTGTTCGGTGTTCGCGGCGCGGCGCTGGTCATCAGTGCACCAGCTGGTTGATTTCAATGATCGGCATGAGCACGGCCAGCACGATCAGCAGCACCACCAGGCCCATCGCCAGGATCAGCACCGGTTCGAGCAGGCCGGCGATCGTCAGGGTGCGCCGTTCGAGGTCCTGCTGCTGCGAATTGGCCGCCCGTTCGAGCATGGCCGGCAGGTCGCCGGTGATTTCGCCGGCGCGGATCATGTGGATCAGCATCGGCGGAAAGTGCTTCTGCGCCGACAGCGCGCGCGCCAGGCTGACGCCCTCGCGCACGCTGGCCGAGGCTTCCTCGACCAGTTCTTTCATGGCCACGTTCGACAGCGTGTCGCGGCTGGTGTCGAGCGCGCGCAGGATCGGCACGCCCGAGCCGATGGTGATGGCCAGCGTGCTGGCAAAGCGCGCGGTGTTGAGGCTGCGCTCGAACTTGCCGTACACCGGCGCGGTCAGCAGCCAGGTGTGCCAGCGGCGCTTGAGTTCCGGGTTGCGCAGCGCGCGGCGCCACAGGCTGAAGGCGCCGATGATCAGGATGCCGACGTAGATGCCGTAGGCGCGCACGAAGTTCGACACGCCCAGCATCATCACGGTCAGCAGCGGCAGCTTCTGCTTGGTGTTGGCGAACACCGAGACGATCTGCGGCACCACGTAGGTGAGCAGGAAGATCACGATGGCGAAAGCGACCACGGTGACGATGGCCGGATAGGTGAACGCCAGGCGCACTTTCTGCACCAGCGCGTTGCGCCGTTCGATGTAGTCGGCCAGGCGCGAGAGCACGCGCGCCAGGTGGCCGATCTGCTCGCCCGAGGCGACCAGCGCGCGGTAGATTTCGGCGAAGTCGCGCGGGTGGCGCCCCAGCGCTTCGGAAAACGGCGCGCCGCCCATCACTTCGGAGCGGATCGAGGCGATCAGGTCGCGCACGTAGGGCCGCTCGGCTTGTTCAAGCAGGGCGGTGAAGGCTTGTTCGAGCGGCAGGCCGGCTTCGAGCAGGCTGGCCAGCTGGCGCGTGAAGAGCGCCTGTTCGACGGTCGACAGGCGCTCGCCGAAGCCGCGGCTCTTGGCCACGCCGGCGGCGTCGACCTGGGCCGCGATGGCGTCGACCGCCAGCGGCGTCAAGCCCTGGGTGCGCAGGTCGGCGCGCGCCGAGCGGGCGCTGTCGGCGTTGACCACGCCCTTGCGGGTGGCGCCGCCGCCGTCGACGGCTTCGTAGCGAAAGGCTGGCATGGTCGCTTAGTCCTTGGTCACGCGCAGCAGCTCGGCCGGAGTGGTGGTGCCGTCGGTGAGCCAGCGCTCGCCATCTTCGCGCATGGTCTTCATGCCGCTGCGCTGGGCGCTGACGCGGATCTCCGCTTCCGAGGCGCGGTTGTGGATCTGCGCGCGGATCTGGTCGTTGGTGGCGAGCAGTTCGTAGACGCCCACCCGGCCGTGGTAGCCGGTGTGGCCGCACTTGTCGCAGCCGACCGCGCGCCAGTACTGGCCGTCGGGCGCCTTGCAGTGCGCGCACAGCTTGCGCACCAGACGCTGGGCCATCACGCCCAGCAGCGAGGACGACAGCAGGAACGGTTCGATCCCCATGTCGAGCAGGCGGGTGACGGCGGCGGCGGCGTCGTTGGTGTGCAGGGTCGCCAGCACCAGGTGGCCGGTCAGCGACGCCTGCACCGCGATCTGGGCGGTTTCAAGGTCGCGGATCTCGCCGATCATGATGACGTCCGGGTCCTGGCGCAGGATCGCCCGCAGGGCCTTGGCGAAGCTCATGTCGATGCGGGCGTTGACCTGGGTCTGGCCGACGCCGATCAGGTCGTACTCGATCGGGTCTTCGACGGTGAGGATGTTGGTGGTGGTCGCGTTCAGGCGCGACAGCGCCGCGTACAGGGTAGTGGTCTTGCCCGAGCCGGTCGGCCCGGTCACCAGCACGATGCCGTGCGGCTGCTTGATGAGGGTGTCGAATTCGGGCAGCAGCGAGGTGCTCATGCCCAGGTGCGACAAGTCGAGCTTGCCGGCTTCCTTGTCGAGCAGACGCAGCACGGCGCGCTCACCGTGGCCGGTCGGCAGGGTCGAGACGCGCACGTCGACCGGCTTGCCGCCGACCCGCAGGGTGATGCGGCCGTCCTGCGGCAGGCGCTTTTCGGCGATGTCGAGCTGGGCCATGATCTTGATGCGCGAGATCAGCGAGGCGTGGATCGCCTTGCGCGGACGCACCACGTCGCGCAGCGCGCCGTCGATGCGGAAGCGCACCACCGAGGTTTGCTCGAACGGTTCGATGTGGATGTCGGAGGCGCCTTCGCGCAGCGCTTGCGTGAGCAGCGCGTTGATCATGCGGATCACCGGGGCGTCGTCGGACGATTCGAGCAGGTCTTCGATGGCCGGCACGTCCTGCAACAGCTTGGTCAGGTCGAGGTCGGCGTCGAATTCGTCGGCCACCTGCGAGGCGTCGCCGCCGCCGCCGGCGTAGGCCGAGGCGATCGCCGCCTCGAGGTCGGCGCGCTCCATCGAGCGCAGCGAAATGAGGCCGAAACGGCGCGACACTTCGGCGATGGCGGCCGGCGCGCTGGCGCCCGAGACCCACACTTCGACGGTGTGCTCGCTCTCCTCGCTGGGACGTGCCAGCACGCCATAGTCGCGGGCGAAGGCGTAGGGCAGCAGATTACTCATGGTTGACTCATCTTATTTCTGCACCGGCCGGTAGTCGTTCGGCGATGCGGATGGCGTCGCCGCCGGGCGTGCGGGTTGCGCTTGCGGTTGTTGCTGCAGCTGCTGTTGTTGTTGCTGTTGCTGCAGCTGTGGTTGCGCCGGCCGCTGCTGTTGTTGCTGTTGTTGCAGAGCCGACGGCAAGGCCGGCGCCGGCATCGGCGCCATCGCGCCCCCTGCCGGCGGCTGGCCGTTGTTGAGGGCCGGCAGCACCGGCGCGC
>JBDSTZ010000481.1:0-21299 GCA_039927975.1 Massilia sp.
CCCCCTAGCTTCCCCCTACTTCCTCCCTCACTTCCCCCCTCGCTTTACCTTCGCTTGCCCCTCACCTTCCTCCTCGTTTCCGCAAGCATCCGCTGGTAGTGGATAATGTCCGCATGCGCGTTCGCGCGCCATGCACACTCCGCAAGCAATAAGGAAGACGATGAGCAACAATCCGACTGGTGACCTCGAACAACGAGCCGCGCGCGCCCTCCAACTGGCGCCGCGCGTGCAGGCCATCGAACCGTTTCGCGTCATGGAAATGGTGAAGGTGTCCGGAGAAATGGTGCGGGCCGGCATCGACGTCATCAGCATGAGCGTGGGCGAACCCGACTTCACCGCGCCCGAGCTGGTGGCCGCCGCCGCCGTCGAAGCGATTCGCCAGGGCAGCACCCAATACACCGACTCGCTCGGCCTCGACGCCCTGCGCGAAGCCATCGCGGCCCATTACCAGAGCGCGTTCGGGGTGCAGGTCGACGCGCGCCGCATCGTCGTCACCGCCGGCGCTTCGGCCGGCTTGCTGCTGGCCTGCGCCGCGCTGGTGGCCGATGGCGACGAGGTGCTCATGCCCGACCCGAGCTACCCCTGCAACCGCCATTTCGTCACCGCCTTTGGCGGCGCGCCGGTGCTGGTGCCGACCGATGCAACTCAACGCTACCAGCTAAGTGCGGCCGACATCGCGCGCTGCTGGAACCCGCGCAGCCGCGGCGTGGTGGTCGCCTCGCCGTCCAACCCGACCGGCACCTCGATGACGGCGCCGCAGATGCGCGACATGCTGGCGGCGGTGCGCGAACGCGGCGGCTTCGCCATCGTCGACGAAATCTACCAGGGCCTGTCCTACGATCACCCACCGATGAGCGCGCTCAGCTTCGACGACGACGTCATCACCGTCAACAGCTTCTCCAAGTATTTCAACATGACTGGCTGGCGGCTCGGCTGGCTGGTGGTGCCCGAGCGCATGGTGCCGATGATCGAAAAGCTGGCGCAGAACCTGTTCATCTGCCCGTCGACCATCGCCCAGCACGCCGCGCTGGCGTGTTTTCATCCCGAGTCGATTCGGGTGTACGAACAACGCCGCCTCGAATTCAAGCGCCGCCGCGATTACCTGGTGCCACAATTGCGCGAACTCGGCTTCAAGGTGCCGGTGATGCCGGACGGCGCCTTCTATGTCTACGCTGACTGCAGCGAAGTGGCGCACGCGGCGCGCGGCGACAGTGCCGCCTTCAGCATGGCGGTGCTGCGCGAAGCCCATGTGGCGATCGTGCCGGGCGACGACTTCGGCGTCGCCGCGCCGGCCCGCCACGTCAGGTTTTCCTACGCCACCAGCTACGAACGGATCGAGCAAGCCGTGCAGCGCCTGCGCACCCTGCTGCGCTGAGCGTGCTTCAGACCACCGTCAGACCACCGACTCGTGCTTCTTTAGCGACACGGCCGCCGCCGGCAGATCGCCCGCGCTGAGCGTGCCGGCCAGCGCCGAGCGCATCAGTTCGGCCGGCCGCAGCATCTTGTCCCCCAGCGTCATTTCCAGCGCCAGGCCGGGCCGAACCTGCGCCACGTAACCGCGCTGGTCGAGACAGGCGATCACCCATTCCTCAAGGATCTCGAGCACGTGCCGGCGCTTGCCGAGCGGCGACAGAAAGCTGATGTGCTCGGGCTTTAAACGCTCCCACAAACCGTCAGCGTCGGCCGCCATCGGCAGCAGCTCGCTCATTTGCAGGTTCGCCGGGTCCATCCAGCTGCCTTCGAAACGCTTGCGCACCTGCACCTGCAGCACCTCCGCGCCGAAGCGCTTCCAGTCGCTCTCGACCAGTTCGCTCTTGACGAACAGGGCATACCAGGCCGCCTCGGTGGCCGCCTCGCCGCCCAGCAATTGATGGCAGGATGACAGCGCCGGCATCCCGGCAAGCGCGCCAGGCCGCAACGCGGCAATGCGTTCCTCCAGCGTCGGATGGCTGTCGAACTCGGACTTGGCGCGCGACTCGGCGCGGCTGATCGCCAGCGTGACCTCCTCGCGCCGCGCACCCGGCGCCGAGAAGGCGCGAAAGCCGTCGAAGATCGGCATCCTGGCGCCGCGCCGCAGCGCCGGCTCCAGATCGAGATCGAAATACGCCGACCACACCGGATCGATCAGGAGCACCTTGGTCAGCGCATTGCAGGTGTCGACCGCGCCGAAGGTGCGCGCGGCGGCGGCATCGGCGGCGAATTCCTGCGCGCGCGAGACGCCCGCCGACAAGCGCAGGAACCACACGCCGTAATAGCGAAACAGCACGTCGAGAAAAAACATCGAGTCGTCCAGCTCGTGCACGGTGTTGGCCAGCGCCACCCGCACCCGGTACACCCACGGCCCGAGCGACAGGTCGCCGGCGACGAAATGGCCGAATTCATGCGCGATCACCGAACCGAGCTCGGCTTCCGACAAGGCGCCGAGCAGCGGCAGGCCGAGGCCAACGTCAAGCTTGGTGATCCTGCCGAACCAGTTGCGCTTGCCGGCAATGAAAGCGGTGGCGCCGCCGACCAGGTGGATATGCACCGGCTTGTTGATGCCCGCTTCGCTGCCGATGCGCTCGACCAGCGCGTACAGCGGCGCGGCCGTTTCGCGCGACAGCGGTTCCACCTGATTCTGCTTGTCGCGCGCGCCGAGGCGCGGCCGCAGACCATAGGCCAGGGTCAGCCCGGCCAGGCCGGCGATGAAACCGGAAAACTCGATCGAGCGGTAGGTCGCCTGGGCGAACGGTATCCACAGCAGGCCGGCCACCAGCCCCAGCGCCAGGATCCAGAAACCGAGCCACAGGCCCAGTACCAGCATGGCGCGCTGGGCCAGGCGTCCTTGGCGCGGGTTCGATGCGTTTGTCATGGTCGCGCTGCTGTTCATATCGTGCTTTCCTTAGGCCATTGCTTGAGCGCGGTGGTCACCGCGCCCTGCAGAAGATCGAGCTTGGCGGCGCGCAGCCGCAGGGCCTCGCGTTCGGCGGCGGACAAGCTTGGGTTGCGCGAGCGGATGAAGCAGGCGGCGGCCTGCATGTCGATCTCCAGATCCGCCTCGTCGAGTGAGACCGCCTCGCCGCGCACAAAGCGGCGCAACAGCGCATCCTCGGTGCTCGATAGCCGGATCAGCTTGGACATCTTCTCGCTCACCGCTGCGTGCTGGCGCCGCGCAGCCTCGGCATACAAGAGTGCGAGCTGGCCGGCGGACATGCCGGCAAACCCGGACGGCGATATCGTCGCGGCCGCCCGGGACGCCACCTCGGGCGCATCGCGCAAGGCCAGCGCCATCTTCACCGCGGGATCTTTCTCACTGTCGGACTGCAAAGGCTGCAAACCGGCGTTCACCCTCAGCCAGTCGAGCCGCAGGGCACTTTCTTTCTCGCCCGCCGCCGGCCTGAGATAGCGGTCGGCATCGCCGCCCATCTGCCTGGCGACCAGCGCATATCCCACGCGCGCACCGTCGTCGTGGGTCGCCGCCGGATCGCGCAGCGTGCGGTCGAGCAAGGCGAGCGCTTCCGCGCCGCGATGCAGCGCCAGCAGGGTGCGCACCTCGATGTTGATATTCTCTTCCGCGAGCTCCCTGGACAACTGGTGGAGGCGCGTCGCGTCGCGCAAGGCTCCCGGGTAGTCCCCGTGGGCGGCCTTGCGCCATGCCAGGCTGCGCAGGATCACCGCGTCTTGCGGGAATTTCAACGCCAGGGCCTGCATCGCGTCGGTGCCCGGCTGGCCCGGCAACAGCACCGCGTACAGATACTGTTCGACAGCAGAATCCGGATGCGCCTGGGCGCGCGCAGCATGCTCCTTCAGCATCGCCTCGTGCTGGCCGGCCATGTCGCGTACGTCCTGCAGCATGCGCGCCGAGCGCACATCGTCCGGATGCGCGGCGGCCGCGCGGCGGGCCACGCGCACCGCCTCGGCCGGCGAGTCGTTTTGGGCGGCAAACAACGCCAGGCCGGCATACTCCTGGCTCCAGCCCTTGAGCTGGGCCACCGCCTCGGCCACCTTGGCGACATCCTTCTCGTGGCCCTGGCCGAATCCATACTGGAGGCAGGCATCGGCGCCGGACATGTTCTTGGCATCCATGACGTCAAGGTGCTGGACACTGCGGCTGTCCTGGTGCTTACTCATGCTCAAGGTTTGGGGCGGCTGCACGAAGGCGTATTCCACCCCAGCCAGTTCGATGAAGCGGATGCCGCAATACACCGTGAACGCATTGTTGCCGTCGTTAGCGCGCGGCGTCTTGGTGTAGACCACGGTATCGCGCACGAGCGGCGCGGCGCCGGCGACGTTCCAGATGCTCAGCATCGAACTGCTGTGCATGTCCTGCGCGAAGGTGTCGATGACGCCGCCCTTGGCCGCGCGCGCCGTGCCGGTCACCTTGCCCACAGGCAGCGTGACCGTCGCGCGGCTGTTCGGCGCCAGCGTAATCGCCTGGGCGCCGATGTCGACCGTGAGCGGCACATCGAAACCATTCAACACGATCAGATCCTGATTGCCGGAGGCGCGGTAACTGCTTGCCGCGCCGATAAACACGGACAGCACCAGCATCAGCGCGAGTCCGCGCGTATAAAGCCAGCCCATAATGCCGAGCGGTGCGCGCGCGTAAATCTGGTATTGGCGCGATCCATTGTCGCGCACCACATAGGCGCCGAGCGGAATCAGCGGCACCGCAAACAGCACCACCACCGCGTGCATGGCGATATAACTGTCGTCGGAATTTTTCTCCGCCTTGCCGACGAAACCGAAGCCGACCGAATTGAAACTGATCAGCGAAGGCGTGCCTTTGAGCGGTTTGACGAACAGGCGCCGCTCGCCGGTCAGCATTTTCAACAACTCCTTGTGGGCCGGCAGCCTGCAGAACAGGCGCGCCAGCACCAGCGCCCGGTAGACTTTGAAGGGGTCGCCGGATTCAATCGCCCGGCGGATTTTTGGATCGTCGGTCAGCGCTTCCAGTTCTGGAACGCGCTGCATTAATTGCGCAGGATCGGAGATGGACATGAATGGAGTGGTTTTGGATTATTCAATGCGAATACATCAGCCGTTCCTGCACCGATCATCGCCTTTTTATCAGGCCGTTGTTGGGAGCCTATTTATTATTTAGCAATCGATTCTATCGAACAAAAAGACGCGCGTATACGGCCCGGATTCAAATAGAATTATCGGAAATGCAATTCGATCAATATGTGATCGGAAGCGGATAAGACCGCCTCCGCTACCGGATTTAAATGAGAGGTTTATGCGCCCGGGATGGGCGGATTTAATGCGGAGGGAGAAACGGGGGAGAACAGGAATGGTGCCCGGGACTAGGCTTTCCGGTGACCCGGTATCTGATCCAGATCGAGTTCAATCCAGGTTGGTGCATGATCGCTCGGCTTTTCGCGGCCACGCACGTCGCGGTCGACATTCGATGCTGTGAGGGCCGGCGCCAGCGCTGGACTGAGCAGCAAATGATCGATGCGCAAGCCGGCATCGCGCCCGTACGCGTTGCGGAAATAATCCCAGAAGGTGTAGATGCGCTCGTCGGGATGCATGGTGCGCAGCGAATCGCACCAACCCTGCGCCACCAAGCGGTGAAAGGCGTCGCGTGTCTCGGGCCGGAACAGCGCGTCGTTGACCCAGCGCTCCGGCTTGTAGACGTCGAGCTCGGTCGGCATGACGTTGAAGTCGCCCGCCAGCACCACCGGCGCCCCGCTCTTGAGCAATTCGGCGGCGTGCGTGATCAGGCGCTCGAACCACTTGAGCTTGTAATCGAACTTGGGGCCAGGCGCCGGGTTGCCGTTGGGCAGATACAGGCAGGCGACCAGCACGCCGTTGACAGCCGCCTCGATATAGCGGCTTTGCTCATCCTCGCTGTCGCCCGGCAAGCCGCGCCGCACCTCCTGCGGCGCCACCCCGCGCGCCAGGATCGCCACCCCGTTCCAGCTTTTCTGTCCGAGCCAGATGGCTTGATAGCCAAGCTCGTTGATCGCCGCCTCCGGAAACTTCTCTTGCGGCGCCTTGAGTTCTTGCAGACAGGCGACGTCGGGCTGGGTTTCTTCCAGCCATTGCAGCAAGGCGGGAAGCCGGCTTGAAATGCCGTTGACGTTGAAGGTGGCAATACGCATGTTTTCTCCGCATAAGGTGAGTGACCGGCGATATGGCTATTGTGAAGGCAGAATGGACTAGCTTGCCACACGAATGCATTGGGCGAGTTCGATGGCGCACGCCCCGCCATGCCGGCGCGGTCAGAACAGCGACTGCTGCCGGCTCGTCAGCGCGGTGAAATCATCGTCGACAAAAGGCAGAATCGCGTCGGCCACCGGTTGCAGCTGGCGCGTTAAATAATGCTCGTAGTCGATCGCCGAGCGCTGCACCTCGACCGGCTCCGGCCCCGCTACCGTGATCACATAACGGATCCAGCCGCCGCTCTGGTATTGCAGCGGCCAGCCCTGCGCGCGGTTGTAGTCATCGGCCAGGCGCGCGGCGCGCACATGCGGCGGCACATTGCGCTCGTAATCGCCCAGCGGACGGCGCAGGCGCTTGCGATAGACCAGCAGTGCGTCGAATTCACCACTGGCGGTGCGCCTGGCGTAATCGCGCACATAATCCTGATAGGGCTCGCCTTTGAAAATACGCGCATACAGCGCCTGCTGGAATTGCTGCGCCAGCGGCGTCCAGTCGCTGCGCACCGTTTCGAGGCCTTTGTAGATCATCTCGTCGCCGCCATCGGCTTTGGTGACCAGGCCGGCGTAACGCTTCTTGCTGCCCTCTTCCGAACCACGGATGGTCGGCATCAGGAATCGCCGGTAGTGCGTTTCGAATTGCAGTTCGAGCGCGCTATCGAGCCTGAATTCGCTTTGCAGATAATCGGCCAGCCAGGCATTCACATGCCGCACCAGCGCGCGCCCGATCTCGGCCGCCTGCACGTCGGAATGCGCGTGCTTGAGCCAGACGAAAGTCGAATCGGTATCGCCGTATATGACCTGATAGCCCTGGTCCTCGATCAGCTTGCGGGTCAGGTGCATGATTTCCTGGCCGCGCAGGGTGATCGACGACGCCAGGCGCGGATCGAAAAAGCGGCAGCCGCTCGACCCGAGTACGCCATAAAACGCGTTCATGATGATCTTGAGCGCTTGCGACAGGGGCTTGTTCTTGTCGCGCTTGGCCTGGTCGCGGCCGTCCCAGATCTGCTTGACGATGGCCGGCAGGCAGTGCTTGTCGCGTGCGAATCGGGCGCCGCGAAAACCGGGCACGGTGGCTTCATCCTGGGCGCCTTCACGCGTGCCGACGATCAGTCCCACCGGGTCGATCAGGAAGGTGCGGATAATCGAGGGATACAGGCTTTTATAGTCAAGCACGATCACCGAATCGTACAGGCCGGAGCGCGAATCCATCACGTAACCGCCGGGACTATTCTCGCCGGCGATATCGCCCAGATTGGGCGCCACGAAACCCTGCCGGTGCATCATCGGCATATACAGATGCTCGAACGCGGCCACCGAACCGCCGCTGCGGTCGGCGGCCAGGCCCGTTACGCTGGCGCGCTCCAGCAGAAAGGTCAGTAATTCGGTTTTCTCGAAAATGCGCGTGACCAGCTCGCAGTCTTTCAGGTTGTAGGTCGCCAGCGCCGGCTTGTCCTCGGCGAACCGGCGATCGATCTCCGCCATGCGCTGATACGGGTTGTCGATCGCCTTGCCTTCGCCCAGCAGGGTTTGCGATACATGCTCCAGGCTGAATGAGGGAAAACTCCAGGTCGCCGATTTGAGCGCCTCGATGCCGTCGATGATCAGGCGCCCTGCGGCGGCGGCAAAAAAATGCTGCTGCTTGCCGCCGTGCTCGCGCCATTCCATCACGCTGCCATCGCGCCCGAAGCGCAGCGGTATCTGCAGGCGTTCGGCATGGCGCTGCAGCACCTTCAAATCGAATTGGACCAGGTTCCAGCCGATGATGGCATCCGGATCGTGGCGTTCGATCCACTGGTTCAGGCGCTCGAGAATCTGGGCGCGGCTGTCGCAATAGTCGAGGTCGAAATCGAGCGCGCCATCGCCGCCGTTGGGCGGCCCCAGCATATACACCTGGCGCTGGCCGCAGCCTTCGAGCGCGATTGAATACAAGTCGCCGTGCGCCGTGGTCTCGATATCGAGCGAGACCAGTTTCAGGCGCGGCCGATAGCCGGGCGACGGTTTCAGATAACCGTCCAATAGCAGCGCAGGGCAATCCGCGTCCGGCTGGCCGCCGAACGACACCGGCGCCGTGATGAAGCGCTCCATCAGATAGCGTTCCGGTGGGCGAACATCGGATTCATACACGTCGATGCCAAACTCGCGCAGGCGCTTTGCCTGCTTGAGCAATTGGCGGTACTGCGCGCAGTACAATCCCATTACCGGGCGATGGTGGAAATCGTTCAGATCGAGCGGGCGCAATTCGCAGCCACGCTCACCCTGCAAGATCTTCTCGACCTGCTCGCGATGTTCAGCGGGGATGAATGCCACGCAAGGATGCGCGGACAGCCGGATGCAGCGCGGGCCCTCGTCGGTCGCCAGCCAGAACTCGACCTCGGTGCCGGCGGCGGTGTCGCGCCAGTGGCGGGTCAAGAGAAATCCCTGCTGCAGTTGTTCCAAGCGCTAACCTTTGCATGCCCTGAGGCTGAGTATCATTTTATGGCCACGCATCATAAAGCATGATACTGCACCGATGCCACGTTCGCCGGCCCAAGCCATCGCTTAAAATGGACCTTATGACGATACCCGAACTGCCTTTTCGCGCCACCACCGAACAAGCTTGCGACTGGCTGAGCCAGCAGACCGCGAGCGAGTGGAACCTCGCGCGCCTGATCGAAAGCGGCCTGACGCCTTACGTCTGGCTCGATTATGACGCTGCATACCCCGACTTGTTCGGCGACGCCAATGGCGGTTACGCGGCGCCGATTTTTTTCGAGGACGATACGGCGCGGCTCGCGGCCGGCAGCGACGATGTGCTCATCACGATCACCAAGGACGCTTACAAGATCGTGACCCGCCTTCCCGCGCCCGGCTTTCGGCGCGAACTGGACGAACTGCGTTTTCTGAAAAAGGAAGTCGAGAAACTGGCGGCCAAGATCAAGCGCGACGCCGAGCCGCAGCCGGTGAAAGTAGTCACCGCAAAGGAATCGACACTGGGCATCAACCAGGTGCAAGCGGTGGCGGCGTTTGGGTCTTTGGTACGCATCGACCTGGCCAGGGCATTGGCGGCCGGCGAAGGAATCTTTGGCGACGAGGGAGCCCGCGTCAAGGGCAGTGCGAAAAAAGGAAAGAGCAAGACGCTCTGGAATCCCATCACGCTGGCGCTGTCACTCAATGACAATTACCGCGTGCCGATATCGCATTTGAAGCGGAGCTTTCAGGCGCACGACTTCCTGTGGGACTGGGAGGGCGAATGGAAAACGTCGCTCACCCTGCTGGGCAAATAATTCATTTTGTGGGCCGAAATAAACACGTCAGTCGGGAATGGTTCCCGGCTGCCGTGGCATACCTGCGCGCTTAATTCACCACATCGATCCGGTCGGCCTGGACGATCACGCTGGTGGCCTGCGCATTCTTCAAGCCCGTCACGCGCACCTTGATGGTGTGCGTTCCGGCCGGCAGGGTCGGCGTCACGTAGGTGAGTTGGTTATCGCTGCGGGTCGGCGCGTACAGGTCGACATCGGTTTCGGCGCCATTGTCGACCGAGAAACCGGCGATGCCCTGATTGGCGGCCAGCGAACCATAGATGCGCGCCTGTGTGCCGGTAAAGGTCAGCGAATAACTGCTGCCGGCCTGCGAGCTCCAGTGATTCTGCCCGCCATAGGCGCCGGTCTGGCTCCCCGAACACCAGGTCGTACCGCAATTACTGCTTGAAAAAGTGAAGCCGGTATCGTTGGTGGACGACGCCGCCGGCGCATAGTTGGCGCCGCTGATGACCCAGGTGGTCACCGAATTGGGCGGCAGCGAGGCGACGAAATTGCCGCCCGAAATAGCCACCGTGCCGATATTGGCGACGTTTTCCGATGCACTGGTCCGATAGCCTTGGGCACTGGCGCCAAGGCTGGCGAAATTGCTGAGCGCATAGGTCACCGGCACCGTATTGGCGGTCCAGTTGGTGGTCACGATGGCCAGCGTTTTGGAACGGCCCTCGTAGGCCGCCAACGAATTGGCGTCGTTGATATCGACGAATACATAGCCCGGCTTCAGATAGCGGGTGTAGTTCGCGTAGATGTAGTAATTCTTGTTGATCGTGTAGCTGTGGTTGGTGTAGTCGATCGTCATCAGGGTCGGCCAGTCCGGCTGCCAGATCGCCCAGGCCAGCGGTTTGAGTCCGCGTATATCCTTGGTGATTTGCTGCGAGAGCGACTTGCCCGTCGTTTCGGCGCTGCCCCACTCCGACATCACGAGCCGCTTGCCGGCGGCGGCTGCCGCGCTGGCGAGCTGGGTGCGCTGGCTGCCGGCATAGGTGTGCGTATTCATTTCCGTCATCGCCGCCTTGGTCTGCGCCGAATAGCCCGAGAAGATCGTCACGCCGTGGTCGATGTCGTAGCTATCCATCGCCGCGACGGTCGTCAGCGGGCTATAGCTTGGCAAGAGCGAGGCCAGGTTCTTGATGAGGGTTTCCTGCTGCGCCGGCGTGACCGCCGCGCCTTCCTGCTTGGTGCTGCCGAATTTCCACCACGAGGTATCGGGCTCGTTGGTCGCTTCGATATGCCGGAAGGTCAAGCCGTAATTGGTGGCGAAGTGGCCGGCCACCGTCGCAAGATAGCGCGGAAAGGTATTGGCGCCGCTACCGGTGTAGGCGTCCGACATATTGCTGGAGGTAGCATCGACGCTGCCCGTCGAGCTGCCGCTGACGGTCATCCACCAAGGCGGCGAATTCGAATGCGCTTCGAGGAAGACGGCGCCCTTGGCATAGGCGCGCTGGGCGACCCAGCGCTGATTGGCGTCGGCGTTCCAGTCGAATGCGCCATTGACCTGGAGCTGATAGCCGGGCACCGCGTGCGGATAAAGAATCGTGTTGTAGCACGGACAGTCGCCGCCGCCGATATTGTAGCGGGCGTACGTGAGGCCAAGGCCCGTGGGCGCCGGCGCGAACAGCGCGTCGACCAGCGCGGAACGGGTCGGATCGCTCCAGCTGCCGACGCCATTGGCCCACCATGACAGGGTGGTGCCGAAGCCTTCGAAGGTTTGATACTGGGTTTTGACATTGACGCTGGCCGTATATTGGGCCGAGGCCGGACTTGCAACGCTGACGACAACGGCCATGGCGGCCGCGAGTTGGTAGATTTGCTTCACACATGCTCCTTTATTTTCTAGTTTTTAAGAGATTGATCCAAGCCGCACGCGTCGCAATCGGGATATGACAACGTTACCATACAGCCGCGAACCAACGACTGGAGGAGATAACAAAAGGATTGCCACGGATGCATGGTCACGTTACCACAGATACATCACAGCTGGCTATCGTAAATACGAATGGCCAGAGTTCAGAGCGAAGTGACTATTTTTTTTCCGCATCGCCGCGCCCTGCGGGAGGCGCCGATCCTGCCCATCCTTCTGGTGCCGGCCCGCAGTGGCGTACTGACAAACCGGTTCGCGCCCGCGCATAATGCAGCCATGTTCAAACTCACATTTCTCGGCACCTCCTCTGGCGTGCCGACCCGGAACCGCAACGTCACCGCCCTCGCCCTGCAACCTGCGCAGGGCCGCGACTGGTGGCTGATCGACTGCGGCGAAGCGACCCAGCACCGCCTGCAGCACATCGCCCTCACCGTGCACGACCTGGCCGGCATCTGCATCACGCACGTGCATGGCGACCACAGCTACGGACTGCCGGGCCTGCTGGCGAGCGCCTCCATGACTGGCCGCAAACGGCCGCTGATCCTGATCGCGCCGCTTGCCGTCAAGGCGTGGCTGGAGGCGACCTTCCTGCACACCGAGCTGTTTCTGACTTTCCCGCTGATCCACGTCGACGTCGCCGCCGACCAGCTGGTCCACCAGCAGCCCGGCTTGACGATCGAGCGCTATCCCTTGTCGCACCGCTCGCCAAGCGTGGCCTTTCGTTTTGCGTTGGAGACGACCCGCTGGCAGCTCGACGGCGCGGCGCTGCGCGCGCGCGGCGTCATGCCGGGCCCGCTCTGGGGCAAGGTGCAGGCCGGCGAAGATGTCGTGCTGGAGGACGGCACGCTGCTTGCCGCCGCCGATTATCGCATTGCACAAACGCAGCAAGCCGCAGTCGTTATCGGCGGCGACAACGACACGCCCGCCCTGCTCGACCAGGCCTGCGAAGGCGCCCAGCTACTGGTGCATGAGGCGACCTATACCGAAGCGGTGCTGCAAAAAGTCGGCCCGGGTCCGACTCACAGTTCAGTGAAACGCGTCGCGCAGTTTGCCGCCGAGCGCCAGTTGCCGAACCTGATCCTGACCCACTTCAGCGCGCTCTACGACAATGCCGATGGCATGGCGGACGTCGCGGCGGAAGCGCACCAACATTACGCCGGCCGTCTGTTTCTCGCGCGCGACTTCGATGTCTACGAACTGGATTCGGCTGGCGTGGTCCGGCAGCACCCGCCAAGCTAGCAAGCCCATCACATACCGCTTCGTCAGGCAGCTCCCGATCGACCAGCAACCCTGCGCGGCCCGCCGTCAGGGATGAAAGAAGACCATCTTCTCGCCCGCCCGCGCCGCGCTCCAGCCCTGCGTTCCGGCCATGGCGAGAAAGTCGGATGCGCGTTGTGCATGCACGGCGACGGCCACCGGTCCGGCCAGGTGCAGCCGTCGAAACTCGTCGGGCGTGAGACAGCTGACGCCTGTACTGGCCTGGCAGCCGAATAGCAAGTCCCGGCTGGCGCTGTCGATCACCGGCAGCGTGCGGCCCAGATAGAAAGGCAGCGTGGAAAACGTATCCTCGAAGTCGCGGTAGATCAGCACCTGGCCCGCTGGCTGGGCACGCTGCAAGATGAGCTGCGCGATGCCGAAACTGCTGTCACGCTCGCCCCTGCGGCCAACCCCGTGGCACGCCTGCACCAGCGCCATGCCGGCGGCCAGCACAATGACCAGCATAGCCAGCTCGCGCTGCAAGGGCGAGCGCAGCTTGCCAAAGCCACGCGCGCCAACGTGGGCCAGCACGATCCAGCCCAACGCCAGCGCAATGATCACCGTGGCTTTCAATTGCCACTGACCGAGCGTGCCCGCCAGCACTAGCAGCAGCACGGCCGTGGCGAAGGCCGCGCCCCAGCTCCACGCCAGCAGGCGGTCGCCGTCAATACCAAGGCGCGGGCCGGTCTCGACCGCCAGCCACAAGGCCAGCGCGGGCGCGGCGACCAGCATGTAATACTCCGCCTTCGCCTGGGAGAGCGAAAAGAATTGCAAGGGAAACAGGATCATCGCCTGGCAGAAGCAGACGATGGGCCTGTTCCGCACCGCAGTGGCGTTGCTAGAGCGCACCAGCAAGAGCAGGAACGGAGTCCACGGCAACAGCAACAGCACTAGGCGCGGCAGGTAGAACCACCAGGGACCGCGGTGAAAATCGTCGGGCAAACGCTGGCCGGTGAACCTGAGCAGGTGCTCGTTGACGAAATAAAACCAGCTGAATCCATGCTGCTTGAGCGCCGCCGCAAGGTGCCACGGCAAGAGCATGGCCGCGACGATGCCCAGCCCCGTTCGGTCGATCAGCTTTTTCCACGCAGGGAGGTCGCGCATCAGCAACAGAAATACCGTCAGCGTGCCGACTTCGAGCACCAGCGCCACAAAGCCTTTTTCGAGGGTGGCCAACCCGAGCAGGACGGTGGCTGCGCGCAGTGCCGAGCGGCTGTGCGTCAGGTACGCGTGCAGAAAGCACAGCAGCGAAATGCCGAGCATGGCCGTCAGCAACGGGTCGAACAGCACGGCATGCGACAGCAGGGCCACCGGCAGTGCGCTGGCCAGGATGACGCTAGCGTGGCAACCTAGCCGCGCCTGCCCGCGCAGGGCGCAAAACCGGAACAGCGCCACGCACAGGGAGAGCATCGACAGCGCCGACACGAGCCGGGCGGCGGCGGCGGTCGGCCCGAAGATGGCCATCGACAGACTCATCAGCCAATACAGGAGCGGTGGCTTTTCGATGTACGGAACGCCGTTCAGATGAGGCACGATGTAATCGCCGCTGGAGAGCATTTCGCGGGCAATTTCGGCGTACAGGCCCTCGTTTATATCGCGCAAGGGAAATGCGTCTAGCCCGTAAAGAAAGAAGAACGCCGGCGCCAGTACGGCCACCGCGCCATACAGTGTGGCCGGCGCGAACAGAAACGACAGGCGCTGCGGCCTGGCGCCTTGCGGAAGCGCGACAACCCCTTGCATGGGCGCGATTCGCCGCACGCTGTTGGCCACCCGCAGTAGTAGCTTGCGAAACATGGGAACACCCACCGGTTGGTATGGCGGGAGCAGCTCGGGCTCCACGCATGACTTATGGTGGCGCGGCGCGGCGCGACACGGCTGCGCCACCTCAAACGTCGTCGATAGCGAGCCGCGTGGCGCGCCAGGGTCCGTTCTCCGGGCGGCAATATATGCTCGTCAGGAATGGCCCGCCTTTCCGTTCGGCGAGGAGCAGGAAAAATCGCGCTCCTTGCAGGAACTTGAAAAAGATTGGATGATGCCGAGGCAGCTCAGCGGGAAGGCGGCCAGGCAGGTCGCGATCGTGCCCGGCGAGACTGAGACGCGAGCGCATCGACACGCGTGAACGAGCGGCCAACGCATGCCCGCTTGTTTGGAAGCGGCGTTCAGCGGCCGTGAGGGCATGACGATGCGAGATTTATTTTACCGGCGATGTCGATTCGCTCGTCCTCCAATCGTCGTAGAGGGGAAGACAGCGGCACTGCCAGTTACGCGGTTTGACGGGCGCTGACGCATTCAACGAGCCCACACATTGTATTCATCCACGCATCCAAGGAGCTAACACCATGAGCAAGCAAATTTTCGTCAACCTGCCAGTCAAGGACCTCGCCAAATCCAGGACGTTTTATTCTGCGCTTGGCTTCACCTTCAATCCGCAATTCAGCAACGACCAAGGCGCCTGCATGATCATTGCCGAGAACAGCATTTACGCGATGCTGCTGACGGAAGAATTCTTCAAGACCTTCACCACCAAGCAGATCGCCAATGCGCATGAAGTGACGGAAGTACTCAATTGCCTGTCGTGCGAAAGCCGCGAGGAAGTCGACCAGTTGGTCGCCAAGGCCGTTGCCGCCGGCGGCAGTGCACCGCGCACGCCGATAGACCACGGCTTCATGTACGGCCACGGCTTCCAGGATATCGACGGCCATTACTGGGAACTGGCGTTCATGAGCGGCACGCCGCAGTAAGCGCCGTTCGCGCGCCGGCTCAAGGCCATCCTCGTCCCGGCGCAGGCTTAATGCGGGGACAAGCCGCTGGGGAAACGGGATGTGCCGGGTCGCCGACCCGGCTGAGAATAAGTGCAAGCCCGGCTGCGCGCCCTGGCCGCTACCGCGCCGCTCTAACCGCCGTGCGCGAAATCGGGATAATCGGTCATGCCGCCGTCGGCGAACACCGTGGTCCCTGTCACATAGGCGCCGGCGTCCGACACCAGCACCGTCACCAGCCCGGCGATGTCCTGCACCTGTCCCATGCGTCCGAGCGGAATCTTGTCGATCAGGTCGCGCAATTGCGCCGGCTCGCTCCACACCGATTTATTGATATCGGTCTGGATCGCGCCTGGCGCCACCGCCAGCACGCGCACGCCGAACGGCGCCGCTTCCTGCGCCATCGTCTTGGTCATCATCGCCACCGCGGCCTTGCTGGCGGTATAGGCGCTGTAACCGCTCCAGGCGATGGTTTCATGCACCGACGAGATGTTGAGAATGACGCCGTTGCGCCGCGCCACCATGGTCTGCAAGGCCAGGCGCGAGCAGTGCATGGTGCCGAACAGATTAACCTCGATCACCTTGCGCCACGCCGCCAGATCGGACTCCCAGCTAAGCGCCGGCTTGCCGTCGATTCCGGCGCAATTGATGAGGATGTCGACCGGCCCCAGCTCGCGCCCGACCTGCTCGAACATCGCTTGCACCGCGTCGGCGTCGGCGACGTCAGCCTGCACGGCCAGCGCCACGCCGCCGGCGTCGCCAATCCCCTGCACGGTGGCATCGGCCGCTTCGGGATGGACGATGTAATTGATGGCTACGTGCGCGCCGCTATCGGCCAGCGCGCGCGCAATCGCCTGGCCGATGCCGCTGCTGGCGCCCGTCACAAGCGCGATTTTTCCATCAAGCCGGATCTGCATGGTGAGTCTCCAAAGTGGTGTTGGGCGTGCCGGCCCCGGCCTCGCCGCGCGTGAGCCGGTCGAGCCAGCCGCCCTGGAACCCTGCGCGCTGCAAGCCGGCCACCAAGTAGGGATTGTGGCGCATGCGCTTCCAGGGAAAATCATGCAGGTAGTTGTCGATCATGATCACAGTCGGTCCCTCGTTGATGCCGAAGTGGTAGGGCGACACCCAGCCCACATGACGCCCTTCTGGCGCCGGAAAGGTCGGTGAAAACGAGGCCTTGAAGCCATAGGGATTCACCTCGCGCAGACGCAGTCGCTGGAAGTGGGCAATGGTCGGAAGCACGATTTCGGGGGCGAACGGCAGGCAGGCCGCGACCGCCCACGGCGCCAGCGTGCCATCGTCCGGACCGTAGGGCACGCCGCGCGCGAGGTAATCGAAGAACCGCCGTTCTACGCCGTCGACCTTCAACACCACGTCGCCGGGGCCGTCGCTGGCCGTGACGCCCCAGCAATGTTCGCCGTAATGGGCAAACCCCATCGGATTGTCGATCGCGTATTGCCGCTGCACCTGGGTGGCGCGCCGGCTGTTTTCAAAATAATCGCTGTCGTGCCGGGCCATGAAGGTATCGCGCAGGCCGCGAAAATCGACCCACAGATGCGACATCTGATGGATGAACAGCGGGCCGGCGTACAGGTAGTCGATCACGCCGATGGTCTTCCATTCGTAGCTTTCGGTCCAGCTTTCGTAGCTTTCCGGCGCGATGGGGAAAGTCGGCGAACCGAGCGCCAGCAGGTAGAGAATCAGGGCCTCGTCATAGCCTTCCCAATGCCATTGGAGGAAGCCGTGCTCGGGGCGCCAGCCATGGCAGATCAGGGATGAGCCGGCCAGCATCCACTGCCAGTCCACGCGCCTGTACAGCAGCTCGGCCAGTTCGCCGATCTCGCGCTCGTGCGGATCGTCGCCGTCGAAATACTGCGCCGCCGTGAGCACGCCGGCGATCAGCAGGCCCGTGTCGATGCTCGACAGCTCGCAATGCCAGGCGCGCCGGCCGCTCTCCATATCGAGGAAGTGGTAATAGAAACCCTTGTAGCCGGTGGCGTCGGGCGCCTCGCTTTGTTCACTGTTGGCAAAAAATCGCAGCGTGGCGAGCGTCAGGCGCACGGCGTGGCTGCGCGCCATCAGGCCGCGTTCGACACCGATCGTGTAGACGGTCAGGGCCATGCCGACGGCGGCGATGCTGGCCGGCCAGTTGTCGGCCGTCTTGTCCTTGACCAAGCCGTTGAGCGGATTGACCTCGTGCAGAAAATAGCCGAAGGAATCCTTTTGCAGGCTCTTGAGTAGCGCCCGGGTTTGCTCATCCAGGGCGATGGAAGGCGCTGTGACGCTCACGCGGCCTCCCACTCGATCCGCAGCAGATTGGCCGACTGCGGCGCCAGCGTCGCGTCGATCACCAGCGCCCCCGCTTCGATACGAAACGCCAGTGCTTCGTGCTGCGGCTGGGCGGCGGCCTTGAGCTGCGCGACCTGCTGCGCCGAGAGATAGTCCGGCGCGTCCCAGTTTCGCCACAGCGCGACCGGGTTGGCGTGTTGCTCGTCGATGCGCGCGATACTGACCGCCCTCGCCCGCCGGCCCGGTGCTGGCGTCAGGCGCACACTGATCGCCTCGTCGCCGATCGGGTGGCGCGGCATGGCCTGGTTGATCGCAAGAACGTGGCAGACGCCGGTGCGCGCATCGGTGTCGCCCACCCAGGCCATGACGGTCGGATGGGTTTGCGCCAGCGGCCAATGGCGCGGCCCCAATTGCCCCACCATCGCGAAGGCGTGATAAATCGGCTTCTTGATTCCGTGCAGATTCATGAGGCCGAAGCCGCCGTGGAATGGCTCGCTCGGGAAATAATTTTCCTCGAAAATATCGCTGAAGGTCCAGTAGCTGTAGGCTTCGACCACATCGTCCACGCCCATGACGATGCGCACCGCCAACGCGGCCGCAACCGCGCTGTCATGCATGGGATCGCGCGGGTTCGAGGTGATGTTCCATTCCGTGTACAGCAAGGGCTTGCCCGCAGCTTGCTCGCGTGCCGTCAAGGCGTGCTGGCGCATCACGTCGAGCGGCGCGTGTTCGAGCTGGGTGATGGTGTCGGCGCCGATTTCGCCGAATGCGTCGGTCGGGTAATAGTGAGTGCTGATGAAGTCGGGCGGCACATCGTTGGCGGCGCAGAATTGCTGGAACTCGGGGATTCAGGCGTTGCCGGCTGTGGCCGGCCCGCCGACGCGCAGGCGTGGATCGACTCCCTTGATGGCCTTGTAGCTGGCCGCGTAAAACTCGAAATACTGTTGCTGCGTGCCGGTCCAGAAGGCGGATAGGTTCGGTTCGTTCCAGACTTCGAAATACCACTGCGAGACCTCATCGATGCCGTAGCGCTCGACCCAGTGGGCGGCGAGCCTGCGCATCAGTTCAGCCCACTGGGCAATATCGCGCGGCGGGGTGATGTTGCCTTTGTAGTGGAAGACGATATTGTCGCCGGAGGACAAGGTCGACGGCATGAACGACAACTCCACGATCGGCCGCATGTCGACCGAGCGCAGAAAATCGAAGATCTGATCGGCGTTGAAGAAGGAATAGACGAACTCGTTGCTCTGGCAGATCAGGGTGCCCATGTCATCGTCGAGCAGGCCGTGGAAGTGCACGTACTGAAAGCCGAGCTCGGCACTCGCCTCCTGCAACTGGCGCTGCCAGTCCGCCCGCAAGGCCAGGGTGGCGTGGCCGCTGCCGACGCACTGGCGCCACGGATGGCGCAGCGGTTGCGCGGGGGCGTTGAGATCGACAGACAGTTCGAGGGGCATGGGGGGATGACAGGTGGTGAAGGGGAAATTCACTCTATCATCCGGAATCGGAAGCGGATGTTCGCAAACGAACACAAGGCTGTGCTCGTTTGCCGGGGTCGGGTGTCTTGGACTCGTCGTTCCATGCGAGCAAGAGACGGCGGTGTGGCTGAGGCGTCAGCAAACGTGACCGCCTGGCTGGCTGGCGCTTGATCCTGTTCGCGGGGCAGACAGGCGATGTTGTCTGCCGCCGTCGCCAATTAGCCTGGCACGCCGCTCATGTAATTCAGTTGCCAGCCATGGCCGTCCAGGTCCCAGAAGCCGTGTCCGTACATGAAGCCGCAGTCGTCCGCCTCGCCGGTTGCGGTGGCGCCGGCGGCAAGGGCCTTGGCCATCAGGCTGTCGACTTCCTCGCGGCTCTCGCAGCTCAGGGAGATCCACATTTCGACCGAGTCGCGCGTGTCGGTGATTTTCTTGTCGTGGAAGGATTTGAAGAACGGTTCGGTCATCAGCATGGCGTTGATGCTGCCTTCCGCGATGATCATCAAGGCCGCTTGTTCGCCGGAGAACGTCGGGTTGAACGTGTAGCCGAGTGCGCTGAAGAAGGCCTTCGATTTGTCGAGATCCTTGACCGACATGTTGACGATGATTTGTTTGTTCATGGCGCTGCCTTTCGATTGTTTGAGGTGTTGATGGGTTGAGCCGGCGGGGCCACAGCGCGGACTCCGGTCGCGCTGCATGCGCTTGGTCTCGCCTTGCCCCTACGACGGACGGGCCGGCCAGTTATCGACAGCGTGAACAAATATTTTTCGGCTAATCCGGGACCGGCCATCAGTCTATCAGCGGTTCGACCGTTAGTCCGAGCCGTATGGGTATGGCCCAACACTCAATGACCGGTTTGATTCCCCATTTGGCTCGCCGAAATTGCCGCATGAAACTCGCTATAAGTCCAGCTACGCAGTTGCGTCTAAATATAACCGCAGATATTGAACAATTCCCGAATACAATAATCACCAGCTCAACAAGCACTGACGCCAGTCGATGACCGCCATTCCTCACTACGAACAACACGCGGATCGCCTGGTCGAACAGTACGAATCGCTGTCGTTCCGAGACGTTCACGAGGCGCTCATCGACTTGCTGCCCGCACCCGGTGCTACGGTACTCGACATCGGCGCCGGCTCCGGCCGCGACGCCGCTTGGTTCGCAGCGAACGGTTATGACGTAGTTGCCGTGGAACCGTCCGATGCCATGCTTGCCCATGCACGGGAGCGCCATGCTTCAAGCCGCATTCACTGGATCTCTGACAGCCTGCCGGACCTCGCAAAGGTGCGCCGCCTTGGGCTGAGTTTCGACCTCATCCTCCTATCCGCCGTCTGGATGCACATTCCTCAAGCGGCACGCCAGCGCTCGTTGAGAAAGCTGGCAACGCTGCTTGCGCCGAAAGGACGCATTGCGATCAGTCTCCGGCTCGGCGCGCCCGATGCGGAACGCGAAATGTACGAGGTGTCGTTGCCGGAACTGGCTGGTCTTGCGCGGCAATTCGGGCTACGCATCGTTCACACAAGGGACAGCCAGGAGAGCAAAGATCAAGGGCTGCGGCCTTGGCAGCCCAACAATACCGTCGGTGGCAACGCCACTGCGGCAACAAGCGTTTCCCCTTTCCTTCAACCAGTTATCAAATGAGTCCGCAGACATGAAAATCATCTTCATCCTCCTCGTCCTGCTTATCTTCGCAGCGAGCTTCGTGGTAATGAAGTTAAAGGGCGCGACAGGACCCAGCCGGACTGGCGCGTACCGGCGGCGCAAACTCATGACCGACAACGAGGCGGAATTCTTCGGCCGCTTAGTCTCGGCACTTCCCGACCATTACGTTTTCCCTCAGGTCGCCATGTCGGCCCTTCTCGAGACAGCGAGCAGCGACAAAAGAACAGCGCATGCCGACAGGCTGCGAATTGCCCAGCAGCGCGCCGATTATGTCATTTGCGGCAGAAGCTGCGAGGTGGTTGCCGTCGTCGAACTGGACGATAAAACGCATACGCGCACCAAGGATGAATTGCGGGATGCACGGCTCGAACAGGCCGGTATCCGGACAGTCCGGTTCCAGGCCCGCAACAAGCCAAAGGTTGAGGCTATTCGGGCCTTGATTCTGGGCGCCACAGGTGACGGGGTAGAGAAAGCTATGCACGAGACAGCGGTGCGGGGTGCGGCGGCTGGCTGACCTATCCAATCCAATGCGAATCCGCAGCTATATT
>JBDSTZ010000482.1:0-4667 GCA_039927975.1 Massilia sp.
CCAAATTTCTGGAGCGGGAGAAGAGTCTCGAACTCTCGACCTCAACCTTGGCAAGGTTGCGCTCTACCAACTGAGCTACTCCCGCGTTTGCAAGACAACGATTATCGCAGAAAACACGCTGTTTTCAAAGGCCCGTTTTCACCAGCAACCTTTACGACGCGCCTCCAATTACTGGAGCGGGAGAAGAGTCTCGAACTCTCGACCTCAACCTTGGCAAGGTTGCGCTCTACCAACTGAGCTACTCCCGCGTCGTCACAACAGGCAGGCATTATAGACGATCTGAACTGCTTGTCAAGGAAGCGCCCCGCTTAATCGAGCGCTGCCTTTTCCTTGATCAGCGGCCACGCCAGCCGCATGTAGTAGAACATCGACCACACCGTCAGGATCGCCGCGATGATCAGGAAACCTTCGCCCCAGCGCTGGGTGTCGAACGCGCCGAACAGCATGTCGTGAAACAGCAGCATCGGGATGGCCGTCATCTGCGCGGCGGTCTTGATCTTGCCGAGCGAACTGACGGCCACCGAGCGCGAGGCGCCGATCTGCGCCATCCATTCGCGCAGCGCCGAGATGGCGATCTCGCGGCCGATGATGATGAAGGCAATGAAGTGGTCGACCCGGTCAAGGTGCACCAGCACCAGCAGCGCGCCGGCCACCATCAGCTTGTCGGCCACCGGATCGAGGAAGGCGCCGAAGGCCGAGGTCTGGTTCCAGCGCCGCGCCAGGAAGCCGTCGAACCAGTCGGTGACGGCGGCGATGATGAACACCAGCGTGGCCGCCAGGTCCTGGTCCGAGCGCGGCAGCCAGTGCAGCGGCAGGTAGTACACGCCGACGACGAGCGGAATCAGGGCTACCCGCAACCAGGTCAGGAGGATCGGAATATTCAAAGGCATAGGTCGGAGACGGGTCGGGCGTTATTGTCGGCTTGCGCCGCTAGTCTACATGGCAATGACTGTTTCAACCAGTTTGAATGGCGCGCTGCAAGCGGCAAGCGGCGCCGCGCTCGGCGCGCCGCCTTGCCGGCGCGCGCCGCTCAATGCAGCTGGCGGTAAATCTCTTCGGCCAGCTGGGTCGAAATGCCCTCCACCGACATCAAATCCTCGACGCTGGCGTCGACCACCCCGCGCAGGCCGCCAAAGCGCGCCAGCAGCTTCTGGCGGCGTTTGGCGCCGATGCCCTCGATCTCTTCCAGGCGCGAGGTCTGGCGCGCCTTGGCGCGCTTGGCGCGCATGCCGGTGATGGCGAAGCGGTGCGCCTCGTCGCGGATCAGGGCGACCAGCATCAGAGCCGCCGATTCCTTGCCCAGCTCCTGGGAGGCGCGGCCGTCGACGAACATCAGCGTCTCGAGTCCGACCCGCCGCCCTTCCCCCTTGGCGACGCCGACGATCAGGCTGATGTCGAGTCCAAGTTCGGCGAACACCTGGCGCGCCATCTCAATCTGGCCCTTGCCGCCGTCGATCAGCACGACGTCGGGCATCACGCCGTCGCCGTTGGCCACCTTCTCGTAGCGCCGCATCAGCACCTGGCGCATGGCGGCGTAATCGTCGCCGCCGGTGATGCCGGTGATGTTGTAGCGGCGGTATTCGCCGTTCTGCATGGCGTGGTGCTGGAACACCACGCACGAAGCCTGGGTCGCCTCGCCCATCGTGTGGCTGATGTCGAAGCACTCGACGCGCAGGGTGTCGAGGTCTTCGACGTCGAGCGACAAGGCCTCGGCCAGCGCGCGCGTGCGCGACTGCTGCGAACCCTGTTCAGACAGCAGGCGCGCGAGCGAAATCTCGGCGCCCTTTTGCGCCAGTTCGAGCCACTGGCGGCGCTGTCCCTGCGGCTGGAAAATCAGGTTGATGCGGTGGCCGCACTGCTCGGTCAGCGCCACCATCAACGCCGGCTGGTCGAATTCGATATTCAGGATCAGCGTGGCGGGGATGAATTTTTCGCTGTAATGCTGGGCCATGAAGGCGGCCAGCACCTCGACTTCGATCGGCGACTCGGCGATCGCGGCGGCGTCGACCAGCTGGCTCGGGAAATACGCGCGGTCGCCCAGGTGGCGCCCGCCGCGCACCATCGCCAGGTTGACGCAGGCGCGTCCGCCCTGCACCACCACGGCGATGACGTCGACGTCGGCGTCGCCGGTCGTCTCCATGCTTTGCTGGTGCAGCACGCGCGAGAGCGACTGGATCTGGTTGCGCACCGTGGCCGCCTGCTCGAACTTGAGCTGCTCGGCGTAACCATGCATCTTCGCTTCGAGGTCGGCCAGCACTTCGCTCTGGCGCCCGCGCAGGAATTTGCCGGCGTTCTCGACGTCGATGCGGTATTCCTCGCGCGTGATCGCGCTCACGCACGGACCGCTGCAGCGGCCGATCTGGTGCAGCAGGCAGGGCCTGGTGCGGTTCGAATACACGCTGTCCTCGCAGGTGCGCAGCATGAACACTTTCTGCAGGATCTGGATCGATTCCTTGACCGCCCAGGCGCTCGGAAACGGCCCGAAATACTGGTTCTTCTTGTCGAGCGCGCCGCGGTAGTACGCCATGCGCGGCACGTCCTGGCCGGTGATCTTCAGGTAGGGATACGATTTATCGTCGCGGAACAGGATGTTGAAGCGCGGCTTGAGCGTCTTGATCAGGTTACTTTCCAGGATCAACGCTTCGGCCTCGCTGTGCGTGACGGTGGTCTCGAGGCGCGCGATGCGCTCGACCATCATGGCAATGCGGGGGCTGGCCAGGTTCTTCTGGAAGTAGCTCGACACGCGCTTCTTCAGGTCGCGCGCCTTGCCCACATACAGCACGGCGTCGGCAGCGTCGAAATAGCGGTACACGCCGGGCAGGTTGGGCAGCTTGGCGACGGTGGCCAGCACCTGGGCGCGCGAGTCGGCCTGCGCCGGCACCGCCGCCAAGGGCGCAGGCGCAAGTGCAGGTGCAAGTGCAGGCGCAGGCGCCGGCGCAGGCGCCGGCGCCTCGGCCTCTGGAGTGACTGGCAAATCGCTACTCATGGTCGCTACTCATGCTGATTACACATCCTCGTTACGGTACATTGGTGGTGGTTCCTGGGTGACGATCACGAAGGCCACGCCATACTCGGCCTCGTCGCTGATCGTCACTTGCGCGCTGAGGCGATTGTGCCGCATGAATTCATCGAGCGCACCGCTGCACACGATCATCGGCTTGCCGCTCGGCGCGTTAAGCATCTGCGCCAGCGGCCAGCTCATGGGGCTGTGCATGCCCAGCCCGATCGCCTTGGAAAACGCTTCCTTGGCCGAAAAGCGCGTGGCCAGGAAGCGCAAGCCGCGGATCTCGTGCTTGGCGCGCCGCGCATAGAATTTTTCCAGCTCCTGCGGGCCGAGGATGCGGCGCGCGAAGCGGTCGCCATTGCGTTCGAGCGCGCCGGCGATGCGCGATATCTGCACGATGTCGGTACCGATCCCGTAGATCATGCCGCCCTCCCCGCGCGCGCTGCGCCCAGCCGCGCCGTCACCATGATGGCTTTCATCTCGCGCACCGCGTTCTCCCAGCCGGCAAACACCGCGTGCGCGACGATCGCGTGGCCGATATTGAGTTCGGCGATATCGCCAATGGCGGCAATCGCCTGCACATTGGTGTAGTGCAGACCGTGGCCGGCGTTGACCTTGAGGCCGCGCGCCACGCCGGTGACGGCGCCCTGGGCAATCCGTGCGAGTTCGCGCGCCAGCGCTTCGCCGTCGGCGCCGGCCTCGGCGTAGCGCCCGGTGTGCAATTCGATCACCGGCGCGCCCAGGTCGGCGGCGGCGCCGATCTGTTCAAGGTCGGGATCGATGAACAGGCTCACGCGAATGCCTTCGGCCTGCAGCTGGCGCACGGCCGCTTCGACTTCCTTGTAGCGGGCGCGCACATCGAGCCCGCCTTCGGTGGTGATTTCGGCACGCCGCTCGGGCACCAGGCAGACGTCGTGCGGGCGGATGCGGCAGGCGATATCGATCATCTCGGGCGTGACCGCCGCTTCGAGATTCATGCGGGTGACCAGTTGCGGGCGCAAGGCGACAACGTCGGCGTCCTTGATGTGGCGCCGGTCCTCGCGCAGATGCAAGGTGATGACGTCGGCGCCGGCCTGTTCGGCCAGCAGCGCGGCGCGCACCGGGTCGGGATACGCGGTGCCGCGCGCGTTGCGCAGGGTCGCCACGTGGTCGATATTGACGCCAAGGTCGATCAGCTGGCCGGCGGGTTGAAGAAAACTCATGCGCGCTCGTTAAGGGTGAAAGGTGCCGAAAGAGGCTTTACAAATGCGACAGGTCGATCAGGATCTGGCGCGTATTGAGCGGCGCGCCGCCCAGCTGGTGCGCCAGCAAAAAGCGCATCAGCTGCTTGCTCTGGAGCTGGGTGGCGGCGGCGCTGTAATCGTCGCTCTCCATGTCGAGCAGGGTCTGGCCCGACACCACCGGCCAGGTGTCGGCCGCGCGCGCCGGCCGCGGCCCGCGCTCGGGATCGACCACGTAGTCCGCGTCCGCCAGCACTTTGGCGCGGGTGGCGGTGCAGCGGCCCAGTTCGGCGGCCACCCCCGTCTCCTTAAGTAAGGCTCTTTCGAATTTTCGCAAGACGATGGGCGCAGGTTCATTGTGCGCCAGCTGGTTAAGGGTGGCGACGTAATGGTCGAACAGGACCGGGTGCGCATCGTCGCGCGCGACCAGCTTGACCAGCAGT
>JBDSTZ010000483.1:0-4378 GCA_039927975.1 Massilia sp.
TCGGGCACGCCGTAGACGCCGAAGTCGATGCCGACCCGGCCGTCGCCATCGAAAGGCGATGCCGCGTACGGGTCGCCGTGCTGGTCCAGCCAGCGCTGGCTGTCGGGCCGGTGGTCGGTGTAATTGAGGCCGATGATGGGCGCGGCGTGCTGGCGCGACAGTTCGAGCAGCAGCGGGTGCTCGGCGCGGCACGGCGCGCACCACGAGGCCCAAACATTAAGCAGCCAGACCTTGCCGCGCATGTCGCGCGAATTGAAAATGCGGCTCGCATCGTTCACTTCGGGCAGCGCGAAACTGGGCGCCGGCTTGCCGATCAGGGCCGACGGCAGTTCCTGCGGCTTGAGTCGCAGGCCGACGCCGAGGAACACCAGCAGCGTGAAAAAGGCGGCGGCGGGCAGCAGAAAGCGGCGCATGGTGGATCCTCAGGCGGGGTTGGTCGACAATGTGGCGGTGGCCGACGCGCTCGCGCGTTTGCGCGCGCCCAGGCGGTAGCGGCGGTCGGCGCCGGCCAGCAGGCCGCCAAAGGCGATGATCACGCAGCCGGCCCATATCCAGCCGATGAAGGGCTTGTGCTGGATCCGCACGGCCCATGCGCCATCCTTGCCCGGCTCGCCGAGCGAGACGTACAGGTCGCGCGTGAAGCCGCGGTCGATGGCCGCCTCGGTCATCGGCATTTGCTGCACCGTGTAGTAGCGTTTTTCCGGATGCAGCACCACGGCCTGGCCGTCCTCGGTCCAGACCTCGAAGGTGGCGCGCGCCGCCATGTAGTTCGGTCCGTCGATTTTTTCGAGCCCGGTGAAGCTGTAGCGATAGCCGCCGCTCTCGGCGCTGTCGCCGACCCGCAGGCTGACGTCGCGCGCGCTCTCGCCGCTCTTGACCAGGGTGACCCCGGCGACGAACACGGCGACGCCGGCGTGCGCGGCGATCATGCCCCAGTAGCCGAACGGCTGCTGGCGCACGCTGCGCCACAGCTGTCCCGGACCGCCGGACGCCGGCCGCAGGCGCTGTTGCAGGTGCGCGAAAGTGGTCAGCAGCACCCACAGCGACAGCGACAGGCCGGCCGCCGCCATTGGCGAGGTTTTCCATACCAGCAGCAGCGCCAGCGCCGCCGCAAGCACGGCCAGGCCAAGCCAGCGCAGGCGCAGCGCCAGCGCTTGCAGCGAGGCGTTTTTCCATGCGACGAACGGCCCGACGCCGAGCAGCGGCAGCAAGGGCAGCATCAGCGGCGTGAACACCGCCTCGAAGTACGGCGGGCCGACCGAGATCTTGCCCTGCCCGAGGGCGTCGACGAACAGCGGGTACAGGGTGCCCAGCAGGACGGTGGCGGCGGCCACCACCAGCAGCACGTTATTGAGCAGCAGGAGCGACTCGCGCGAGAACAGGGCGAACTGGCCGCCCAGGCCGATCTTCGGCGCGCGCCAGGCGAACAGCAGCAGCGCGCCGCCGATCACGAGCGCCAGGAAAATCAGGATGAACAGGCCGCAGCGGGGATCGGTGGCGAAGGCGTGGACGGAAGTGAGCACGCCCGAGCGCACCAGGAAGGTCCCCAGCAGCGACAGCGAGAACGCGATGATCGCCAGCAGCACGGTCCAGTTCTTGAAGCTGCCGCGCTTTTCCGTCACCGCCAGCGAATGGATCAGGGCGGTGCCCACCAGCCAGGGCATGAAGGAGGCGTTTTCCACGGCGTCCCAGAACCACCAGCCACCCCAGCCCAGTTCATAGTAGGCCCAGAAGCTGCCCATGAAGATGCCGAGCGTGAGAAAGGACCAGGCGACCAGCGTCCATGGCCGCGACCAGCGCGCCCACGCCGCGTCGAGCTGGCCGCCCAGCAGCGCGCCGATGGCGAACGCGAAGGCCACCGAAAAGCCGACGTACCCCATGTACAGCAGCGGCGGATGGATGATCATGCCGATATCTTGCAGCAGCGGATTGAGGTCGCGCCCGTCGGCGGCGGCCGGCAGCAGGCGGTCGAAAGGATCGGAGGTGAACAGCATGAATCACAGGAAGCCGACGCTGATCAGGCCCATCACGCCGAGCACGCGCGCCACCATCGGCGGCGGCAGGCGCCGGCTCAGTGTGGCAACCGCCAGGGTCCAGAGCGCAAGAATCTGCACCCACAGCAGCAGCGAGCCTTCGTGGCCGCCCCAGGTCGCCGCCAGGCGGAAGTGCAGCGGCAGCGTGGAATTCGAATTCGCCGCGACATAGGCGACCGAAAAATCGTTCGCCGCGAAGGACGCGAGCAGGCAGCCAAAGGCCAGCGTCACGAACAGGCACTGGGCGCCGGCGGCCGGGCGCGCCAGCGCGATCCAGGCGGCGTTGGCGCGCCAGGCGCCCAGCAGCGGCAGCACCGCCTGCACCAGCGCCAGGCTCAGGGCCAGCATCAGGGCCAGGTTGCCGATTTCGGGAATCATCGCGCGGCCCCCTTCCCGGCGCTGGCCTGCCGGGCCTTGTCGAGCGCGTAGGCAGCATCGGGCGGCATGTAGTTTTCGTCGTGCTTTGCCAGCACTTCGTCGGCGACGAAACGCGCGTCTGCGCCGATCCGTCCCTGCGCGACCACGCCCTTGCCTTCCTTGAACAGGTCCGGCAGGATGCCGGTATAGCGCACCGGCAGGCGCTGCACGGTGTCGGTGACGATGAAGCTCACGCTGACGCCGTCGGCGTCGCGCTGCAGGCTGCCCTTCTCGACCATGCCGCCGATGCGAAACGGTTTGTCACGCGGCGCCTCGCCGGCCAGGATCTGCGTCGGGGTGAAGAAGAACACCAGGTTTTTCTGGAACGCGGACAGGATCAGCCACGCGGCCACGCCCAGTGCGGCGAGGCCGAAGCCGACCAGCGCCAGGCGGCGTTGGCGGCGCGTCATGACGGCTCCTTCGCGCGGGCGGCGGCCAGGCGGGCGCGCAGCAGCGCCAGTTCGCCGGCCACCGCGAGCGCCACCACGCCGAACGAACCCCACACATAGCGGCCGTAGCCGCCCATCGCCAGAAAATCGGCCCAGCTGTTCCAGATCATTGTTGCGCTCCAAGATAAGCCTGCACCCAGTCGGCATGCCGCTCGCGTTCGAGCACGATGCAGCGCAGGCGCAGCAGCGCCGCCGCCGCGCAGTAAGCCCACAGCGCCAGCGTCACCAGCAGCATCCCCGCCAGCATGCTGGGCGCCATGCTGGGCGCGCTGCGCAGCGTGATCGAGGCGCCCTGGTGCAGGGTGTTCCACCATTTGACCGAAAAATAAATGACCGGCACGTTGACCACGCCGACCAGCGCCAGCACGGCGCCGGCGCGGTCGGCGCGGCGCGGATCGTCGATCGCCGCCTGCAGCGCCATGAAGCCGAGGTAGAGGAACAGCAGCAGCAGTTCGGAGGTCAGGCGCGCGTCCCACACCCACCAGGCGCCCCAGGTCGGGCGGCCCCACAAGGCGCCGGTCCACAGCGCCAGGATGGTGCACAGCGCGCCGGTCGGCGCCAGCGCGCTCGCCAGCATGGCCGACAGGCGGGTGTTGAACACCAGCCCGACGCCGGCCCAGAAGGCCATCGCCAGGTACAGCACCATCGACAGCCAGGCCACCGGAACGTGGATGAAGATGATGCGGTATGCCTCGCCCTGCTGGTGGTCGGCGGGCGCAATGCCAAGGCCGATGGTCAGTCCGGCGACGGCCAGGATCAGCGCCAGCGCCAGCAGCCACGGGGTCAATCTGCCGGCCAGCGGGAAGAAGGCTTGCGGTGCGGCGTAGCGCAGCCAGCGCCTGGCGGGCGCCGGGTGCGCGGCCTGGGTGGCGGATGCGGTCAACATGGGTTCCTCTGCAAATATCGGGTATCAGGTCATTCATTCATGCGCGATGCGCAGGGCGGCGCCGGTCGCCAGTGGCGCCAGCGCCAGCGATGCCGCCAACAATCCGCCCAGCAGCATCAACTGCGGCTGGCAGGTCGCGGGGTCGGCCGCCGCCGCGCTGGCGCCAAAGATCAGCACCGGCGCCGACAGCGGCAGCACCAGCAGCGCCACCAGCACACCGCCGCCGCGCAATCCCAGCGTCAGGGCGGCGCCGATCGCGCCCACCAGCCCGAGCACCGGGGTGCCCAGCAAGAGACTGGCCACCAGCGGCGCCAGCGAAGCCGGCGCCAGGTCGAACTGCAGGCCAAGCAAGGGCGCCAGCAGCACCAGCGGCAGCGCCGACACCAGCCAGTGCGCCAGCACCTTGCCGAGCACGATCAGCACCAGCGGTTCGGACGACAGCAGCATCTGTTCGAGCGTGCCGTCGGCGTGGTCGGGACCGAACATGCGGCCCAGCGACAGCGTGCAGGCCAGCAGGGCCGCGACCCAGACCACGCCGGGGCCGACCGCGCGCAGCATGGCCGGCGCCGCCCCCACGCCAAGCGGGAACAGCG
>JBDSTZ010000484.1:0-6337 GCA_039927975.1 Massilia sp.
CGGCGCGCGGGTCGCGCTGTCGGCCCGCAGCGCCGCCGCGCTCGAACGCGCCGCCGCCGGCTCGCGCCAGATGCTCGCGCTGCCGCTCGACGTCACCGACCACAAACAGGTGGCGACGGTGTGCGCGGCGATTGTCGCGGCCTGGGGCGGCATCGACCTGGTGCTGCTGGTCGCCGGCGGCTACAACGAAATGCGCGCCGACAGTTTCGACCTGGCCGCCGCCAACGCCTTGGTCGACCTGAACCTGCGCGGCGTCTTCAACTGCCTCGACGCCGCGCTGCCGCTGCTGCTGCGCCAGCGCGCCGGCGGCATCGGCATCGTCGCGTCGGTGGCCGGCTACGCCGGCCTGCCGAAGGCGCTGGTGTACGGGCCGACGAAGGCGGCCCTGATCAACCTGAGCGAATCGCTCTACCTCGACCTGCGCCCGCGCGGCATCGCCGTCTACCAGATCAATCCCGGCTTCGTCGATACGCCGCTGACGGCGAACAACGACTTCAACATGCCTGCCCTGATGAGCGCCGACGCCGCCGCCCATGCCATGATTGAGGGTATCGAGCGCGGGCGGTTCCACATTCATTTTCCGCGCCGCTTTACCAATGCTATGCGGCTGGCGCGCCTACTGCCTTACCGGATGTATTTTTGGCTGATTCACAGAGTGACGGGACTATGAGCGACGGGACCATGAACGACGGGAGCACGAACGACACGACCATGAACGACGGGAGCACGAACGGCGGGAGCACGAACGGCGGGAGCATTATTGAAGCGCCGGTGAATCACGCTGCCGCGCTCGCGCGCCTGGTGCGCTTCTATGAAACCATCGACCCTGCCGCCATCGCACGGCTGAACGAGATCTACGCGCCGGACGCGCAATTCAAGGATCCATTCAACGAGGTGCAAGGGCTGGCAGCGATCAGCCGCATCTTCCGCCACATGTACGAGCAAGTCGACGCGCCGCGCTTTGCGGTGCGCACCCGCGTGTTGCAGGACGCCGACGCCTTCCTGACCTGGAATTTCACGTTCCGCATGAAGCGCTTTTCCGCCGCGCCGCAATGCATACGCGGCGCGACCCATCTGTGTTTCGACGGTGCCGGCCTGGTGACGCTGCACCGCGATTACTGGGACGCGGCCGAGGAGCTCTACGAAAAACTGCCGGTGTTGGGCGCCCTGATGCGCTTCCTGAAGGCACGCGGGAGAAGCTAGCGCCAGGACCTCGGCCCGCGCGCCGGTGAACAGGGAAGGGTGAATAGGGGAGGTTGAACAGGGAAGCTTGAACAGGGAAGCTTGAACAGGGACGCTTGAACAGGGAAGCTTGAACAGGGAAGCTTGAACAGGGAAGGTGAACAGGGAAGCTTGAATGGAGAAGGGTGTATCGGGGAGGTTGCGGAGCTCCGGCGGCAGGCGCCCGCTGGCTCGCTAGCACGGTTGCGCCGCATCAGGAGCGCGAATAGGGGGCTGCTATAAATTGTTCGTTCCCCAATTCCACTTCCTTCCGTCCAGGATTCCCCCGTGAAATTCTCTGTGTTCTTTCGCCGTATTTTCGACGACAGCAAAGTGCGCGCCGGCGGCGCCGTGACCATGCGCACGATTGTATGTGCCCTTTTCATTGCGCTGGTCGCGCTGTTTTTCACCAGCCCCGCGAGCGAACACAGCGCGTACGACAAACCGCTGCCGCTGCCGGCCGAACTGGGGCTGGAATAGGCCGCCGTTCACGCTTAAAAACGTCAAGCCTGCCAATCCGGCCGTGCAAGTTTTGATTTACTCCGGTCCCATCAGAACGCTGGCGCCGGTTAGCCTCCTGCATCGCACCTCTCGCCAAACCCGGTCTGATATCTATCAGACCCCGGCGACGGCCAATTGGTTCAGCGTTTCGAGACAAAAGCGCGATCTCCGGCGATGCGCTTAACGGAGCGTGGACGAGCGTGGACTACAGAACCATGTCCTCGTTACAGCGCGGAATCATGTTCGCGACCTGCCACACGCCGCGTGCCAGATGGCCGCACGCGGCCACGCCCATTAATACCAGGATGGCGGCCATGGCGGCCGCTCAGTTCTTGAGAAAATCAAGTTCGCGGGCGAGGGTTGGGCGGTCTTGCCGGGCCGCTTCCACCGCTTCGGCGTGGACCTCGCTGCGCGTCCGGGTTGCTTCGCGCGACACCGGTCCGCCACTGGCGCTGCTGCCGGCGCTGGCCGAACCGCCGCGCGCGCTCGTTGCCGCCGCATTGCCGCAACCGGTTGCCGGCTTGTCTGTATCGGCAAGCGCCACGCCACTGACCAACAGCAGGATCGCCGCGGTCGCCGAGTATCTGAAGGCCATGATTTTTCCCCAAGTGGTTTAATGTTGAAACCAGAATAGCCCAACTAGTTTAAACATGCAACCAATTTAATGAAAAAAAATCAATCCGGCCTGATGAATGGCGGCGCCTCGGAAGGGAATACGATCAGATCGCGGATCGCCAGCGGAGCGCCGCCGGCCGAGCGCACTTCGAGTGCCGGCAGCGGTTTGCCGGTTGCGCGTTCGAGCAGGGCGGTGCGCGGTTCGTCGTCCTCGAACAGGTGCTCCTCGCCCCACTGGTAGAGCGCGACCATGACCTTGTAGAGGCCGCGGCCCTTCTTGGTCAGCACGTATTCCTGGTAGACGCTGCCGTCGGAGGCGGGGCGCATTTCGAGGATGCCCTCGGCGACCAGGGTGCGCAGGCGCGTGCTGAGGATGTTCTTGGCCAATCCAAGGCGCTTCTGGAAGTCGCCGAAGCGGCGCACCCCGGCGAAGGACTCGCGCACGATCAGCAGCGCCCACCAGTCGCCGATCGTGTCGAGCGCGCGCGCCACCGGGCAGCTGGCGTCGTCCATGCATGTGCGTTTTACCATTGCCTCATCCTCGTCTTCATGAGGCCAGTTTATCAGAGCGCCGGCGTTTCGCCAGGGCGCTTCGCCTGGGCCGCCAGCGCCGCCGCGCGGATCGCCTCCAGCGTGGCGTTGGGCGTGAGCAGATTGCCGTCGTAGCGCAGCTCGATGAGCGCCGGCAGCCGGTGGTCGCGCATGTGGGCCAGCGCGCGCTGCAGCGCCGGGCCGAATTGGGCGGTGCTGTCGACCACTTCGCCGTGGGCGCCGAACGCGCGCGCGACGGCGGCGAAATCGGGGTTGTGCAGGCCCGTGCCGGACACCCGGCCCGGGTAGTGGCGTTCCTGGTGCATGCGGATGGTGCCGAACATGCCGTTGTTGAAGACGATAATGAGCACCGCCGCGCCGTGCTGCACGGCGGTCGCCAGCTCCTGGCCGTTCATCAGGTATTCGCCGTCGCCGGCAAAGGCGACCACCGTGCGGGCCGGATCGATGATGTTGGCGGCGATCGCCGACGGCACCGCGTAGCCCATCGCGCCGCTGGTGGGCGCGAGCTGGGTGCGCATCGGCCCGTAGCGGAAGAAGCGGTGCGCCCAGGTGGCGTAGTTGCCGGCGCCGTTGGTGATGATGGTGTCCTTCGGCGTGGCCGCCATCAGGTCCTGCACCACCTGCCACAGGTCGAGCGGGGCGGCGCCGTCCTGGAAGATCGGCGGGCGGCGCTGCCACTCGGTCAGCTCGGCGCGCGCCTCGGCCACCGTGTGGCGCCAGGCGCCAGGTTCGACCGGCGTCATCGCCGCCAGCATGGCGCAGGCTTGCGGCGCGCCGCTGTTGATCATCAGGGCGGCCTGGTACACGCTGCCCAGCTCCTCCGGGTCGGCGTGGATGTGCACGAGGCGCTGGCGCGGCAGCGGCGCCTCGATCAGGGTGTAGCCGCCGGTGGTCATTTCGCCCAGCCGCCGGCCGAGCGCGATCAGCAGGTCGGCCTGGCCGATGCGCGCGGCCAGGCGCGGGTTGATGCCGATGCCGACGTCGCCGGCGTAGTGCGGATGGGCGTTGTCGAGCAGGTCCTGGAAGCGGAAGGCACAGGCCACCGGCAAGGCGTTGGCCTCGGCGAAGGTTTGCAGGTCGGCGCAGGCCTGCGGTGTCCAGCCGGCGCCGCCGACCAGCAGCAGCGGGCGCGCGGCGCCGGCCAGCAGGGCGCGCAACTGGGCGATCTGTTCCTGCGAGGGCGACGCCTGCACCGGCCGGTAGCGCGCGGTGTCGGCCACGCAGGCGCGGCTGGTCAGCATGTCCTCGGGCAGGGCCAGCACCACCGGGCCGGGGCGCCCGCTGGTGGCGACCTGGAAGGCGCGCGCCAGGTATTCGGGAATCCGCTCGGCGCGCTCGATCTGGGCCACCCACTTGGCCATCTGGCCGTACATGCGGCGGTAGTCGATTTCCTGGAACGCTTCGCGGTCCATGAAGTCGAGCCCGACCTGGCCGATGAACAGGATCATCGGGGTCGAATCCTGGTGGGCGGTGTGCACGCCGATGGCGGCGTTGGTGGCGCCGGGTCCGCGCGTGACGAAGCACACGCCGGGTCGGCCGGTCAGCTTGCCGTGGGCCTCGGCCATGAAGGCCGCGCCGCCCTCCTGGCGGTTGACGATGAAGCGGATGTCCGACTCGTGCAGGGCGTCGAGCACGTCGAGAAAGCTTTCGCCGGGCACGCCAAAGGCGATCTCGACGCCGTGGATCTTGAGTGCGTCGACCAGGATCTGGCCGCCGGAACGGGAGGGATGGGTCATGGTCGCACCTCGGGTCGGGGGGAGCTGTCATTCTATGCGAGCTGATCGCTCGCGGCTTGCCGAATAACGACGCCGACTTTCAGATTTGTCATGCCGCGTGCGCCGCGCACAATTGGCCTGTCGCAAACGCGCGCTGGAAGCCGCGCCGTATCGTCACGGATTCAACGGGCCGCCGACCTCCTGACTTTCCTCCATGGAAATCCTGATCATCCTGGGACTGATTCTGCTCAACGGTGTGTTCGCCATGGCCGAGCTGGCGCTGGTGTCGGCCAAGCGCGCCCGGCTCGAGCGCCGCGCCGCCGAGGGCAGCGAAGGCGCGGCCACGGCGCTGGCGCTGGCCGACGAGCCCAGCGCCATGCTCTCGACGGTGCAGGTCGGCATCACCCTCATCTCGATCTTCAACGGCGCTTTCGGCGAAGCGTCGCTGGTGGCCAGGCTCACGCCGCAGCTGGCGGCGGTGCCGCTGCTGGCGCCCTGCGCCGAGCCGGCCGCGCTGGCGCTGGTGGTGGCCGGCATCACTTTCGCCTCCATCGTGCTGGGCGAACTGGTGCCCAAGCGCATCGCGTTCCAGAATCCGGAACTGTTCGCCACCGCCATCGCGCGTCCGCTGCGCACGCTGTCGCGCCTGGCTGCGCCGATCGTCAAGCTGCTCGCGCTGACGACCGATCTGATCGTCCGTTTGCTGGGCCTCGACAAGCCGAGGGACGACGCCCCCACCGAGGAGGAGATCAGCGGCGTGCTCAAGGAAGGCACCGCCGCCGGCGTGCTCGCGCCGGACGAGTACGACATCGTCACCCGCGCGCTGGCCCTGCGCGACCAGCGCCTGAGCGCGGTGATGACGCCCGGCATCGACCTTCAACTGATCGACCTCGACGACCCGGTCGAACACAACCTCGAACGCATCGCGCGCAGTCCCTACAGCCGCTTTCCGGTCTACCGTGGCGACCGCGCCAACATCGTCGGCATGGTGCACGCCGGCGACCTGTTCGAGCAGGCCGTGCGCAACAAGGCGATCGGCGGGGTCGACATCGGCGCGGCCGTCAAGCCGCTGCTGTACGTGCCCGACTCGGTCAGCGCCATGGACTTGCTGGAGGAGTGCCGCCGCCATCGCGCCGAGCTGGCGCTGGTGGTCGACGAACATGGCCAGGTCAAGGGCCTGGTCACCCTGGCCGACTTGATGAACACGCTGGTGGGCGAGGTGCCCGGGGTCGAGGAGCGCGACAGCGACGCCGTGCTGCGCGACGACGGCAGCTGGCTGATGGATGGCGCCATCGCGCTGCAACGGGTGTGCGAAAAGCTCGGCGACGATTTTCCCGACCCTGGCGACAGCGCCTACCAGACCCTGGCCGGCTTCGTGCTGAACCAGTTGCGCCACGTGCCACGCACGGGCGACCATGTCGACTGGCGCGGCTTTCGCTTCGAGGTGGTCGACATGGACAAGCAGCGCATCGACCGCGTGCTGGTGTCGCCGCGCGAGGCCGACGGCGGGCGCAGCTAGTGGGGGGGGCGCAGCTAGCGGGGAGCAGTTCAGCTAGCGCCAAGCAGGGCTAACCTGCCGACTCCTTCCACGTCGTTCCCGCGCAGGCGCACTGCTGTCCGGAATAATTTTGTTGACTTAGTAAGAAGGTGTTGCAGGCATTGGTTTACGAGGGGTAACCTCGGTTTGCCGACTTAAAAACCAAACCTGCAACATGTTCAGCATAACGACTTTT
>JBDSTZ010000485.1:0-2322 GCA_039927975.1 Massilia sp.
CCTCGCGCGCCCCGGCCGGGTGTGGGAACGCGAAGTGTTGCTGCGCTGCGACGACGCGCCGGTGGTGTTCGCCCACACCGTGGTGCGGCTCGGCGCGATCGCCGCCGACTGGCCGCGCTTTAACGGCCTGGGCGAGCGCTCGCTCGGCAGCACCCTGTTTTACGATCCGCTGGTGCGCCGCGGACAACTCGAATTCGCCCGCCTGCGCGCCGGCCATCCGCTGATGCAGCGCGCCCGCGCCGCGCTCGGCGGCGCGCCCGGCGACGCCATCATGTACGCCCGGCGCTGTGTCTACCAGCGCCGGCAAGGCAGTCTGCTGGTCACCGAGGTATTCTTGCCTCCCGTGCTGGAATTGCGGCCGCGCCATTCTCCTGTAACAAACACAAACACAAACACGAATACGCGCGCAAGCGCGACAACAACATGAATCTATTTTTTGAAGAATCCGGCGATTTCAAGGTCGGCAGCGTGCTCTCGCAAGCCGGCGAAGCCTATCAGGTTGAAATGCCGAGCGGTAAGCGCACCAAGGTCAAGGTCAAGGACGTGCTGCTGCAATATGAAAAGCCGACCGCGGCCGAGCTGCTCGACACCGCCAAGGCGGTCGCCGCCGACGTCGACCTGGAATTTCTGTGGGAAGTGGCCGGCCAGGAAGAATTCGGTTTCGCCGAGTTGGGCGCCGAATACTTCGGCCACGCGCCCTTGCCGCCCGAAGCGGCCGGCCTGATCCTGGCGCTGCACAACGCGCCGATCTATTTCTACAAGAAAGGCCGTGGCCGCTACAAGGCCGCGCCCGAGCAATCGCTGCGCGCCGCCCAGGCCGGCATCGAAAAGAAAAAGCAGCAGGCGCTGGTGCAGGCCGCGTATGTCGACGAACTGAAAGCCAACCACTTGCCCGCCGCCATGCAGCCGCTGGTGCAGCAATTGCTGTTCAAGCCGGACAAGAACACCATCGAATACAAGGCGCTCGAAGCGGCCTGCGACGAATTGCACACCACGGCGCCGCGCCTGATGCTGGCGACCGGCGGCTTCGATTCGCCCAAGGCGCTGCACATGGCGCGCTTCCTGTTCGAGAATTTCCCGCGCGGGCCGGGCTTTCCGTCGGTGCCGGTGCCGGCCGCGCCGAGCGCGTTGCCGCTGGCCGACGTCGCCGCCTTCTCGATCGACGACGTCACCACCACCGAGATCGACGACGCCTTCTCGGTCGTGCGGCTGGACGACGGCATGCTGCGGGTCGGCATCCACATCGCCGCGCCGGGCTTGGCGATCCGCCCCGACGACGTCATCGACAAGATGGCGCGCACCCGCATGTCCACCGTGTATATGCCGGGCGACAAAATCACCATGCTGCCGGACGAGGTGGTCAACGCCTTCACCCTGGCCGAAGGCAAGAACTGCCCGGCGGTATCGCTGTACGCCACGCTCGACCCGGCCGACTGGCGCCTGGTCTCGACCGTGACGCGGGCCGAACTGGTGCCGATCAAGAGCAACCTGCGTAACAACACGCTCGACGAACTGGTGACCGAGGAAGCGCTGGCCAGCGGCGCCGGCGACTATCCGCACAAGGAAGAGCTCGGCCTGCTGTGGCAGTGGGCCTTGCAGCTGGAAGCGGGCCGCATGGTCAAGCGCGAAGCCTTCGGCCTGAAACCCGAGCAGAACAACCGGGTCGACTTCAATTTCTACGTCGAGGACGACGTCGTGACGGTGCTGCGCCGCAAGCGCGGCGCCCCGCTCGACAAGATCGTCGCCGAGCTGATGATTTTCGCCAACAGCACTTGGGGCAAGTTGATGCACGACAGCGGCGTGCCCGGTATCTACCGTTCGCAAGGCGCCGGCAGTGGCGCCGGCTGGGCCGCCAAGATGCAGGTGCGCATGGTCACCCACGCGGCGCCGCACCAGGGCCTCGGCGTCGACCAGTACGCCTGGAGCACCTCGCCGCTGCGCCGTTACACCGACCTGGTGAACCAGTGGCAGATCCTCGCCTGCGCCGAACATGGCGTGACGGCGCCGCTGGTGGCGCCGTTCAAGCCGCGCGACGCCAACCTGTTCGCCATCGTCTCGGCCTTCGACGCGGCCTACGCGGCCTACAACGACTTCCAGCAGAACATGGAACGCTACTGGTGCCTGCGCTGGCTGGGCCAGGAAAACGCCCGCCAGGTCGACGCCGTCGTGCTCAAGGATGAAGTGCTGCGCCTGGTCGAGATTCCCCTGATCGTGCGCCTGCCGGGCATGCCGGCAGTAGCGCGCGGCGCCCAGGTCAAGCTCGACATCCTGCGCTGGGACGAGCTCGACCTGACGATCGAAGCGCGCCTGCTCGACGTGCCG
>JBDSTZ010000486.1:0-8141 GCA_039927975.1 Massilia sp.
TGCTGCCGAAGGACGTCAACGACGAGCGCAACATCTTCCTCGAGATCCGCGCCGGCACCGGCGGCGACGAGTCGGCCCTGTTCGCCGGCGACCTGCTGCGCATGTACACCCGCTTCGCCGAGCGCAATCGCTGGCAGGTCGAGATGGTGTCGGAGTCGCCCTCCGACCTGGGCGGCTACCGCGAAGTGATCGTGCGCCTGATCGGCAACGGCGCCTACTCGAAGCTCAAGTTCGAGTCGGGCGGCCATCGCGTGCAGCGGGTGCCGGCCACCGAGACGCAAGGCCGCATCCACACCTCGGCCTGCACGGTGGCGGTGATGCCGGAGGCCGACGAGGTCGAGGACGTCAACATCAATCCGGCCGACCTGCGCATCGACACCTTCCGCGCGTCCGGCGCCGGCGGCCAGCACATCAACAAGACCGATTCGGCGGTGCGCCTGACCCACCTGCCGACCGGCATCGTGGTCGAATGCCAGGACGACCGCAGCCAGCACAAGAACAAGGCCCAGGCGCTCAAGGTGCTGGCCGCGCGCATCAAGGACGTGCAGCTGCGCGAGCAGCAGTCGAAGGAGGCGGCCACCCGCAAGAGCCTGATCGGCTCGGGCGACCGCAGCGAGCGCATTCGCACCTACAACTTCCCGCAGGGCCGCATGACCGACCACCGCATCAACCTCACGCTCTACAAGCTCGACTTCATCATGGATGGCGAACTGACCGATCTGACCAACGCGCTGGCCGCCGAGCACCAGGCCGAGCTGCTTGCGGCGCTGGGAGATTAAAGCTGCTTGCGACGCTGGGGGATTAAGCCAGGGTTAAGTTGCTAGATCAAGAATGAACTGTTGCTCCGATATGCGAAAATGTCCATTCGCGCCCCATCATTGTTGTCGTAAGAACGTCTTCCCCGCGCAGGCGGGAATCCATGCCACCTGTGACCTCTGGGTGCTATAGGTTCCCGCCTGCGCGGGAACGACGATTAAAGTGCCTGCGCCGCAACGACGATTAAGGTCCCTGGGCGGGAACGACGTGGAATCCCACTGCCCAATCAAAAAAAGCCCCATGACAAAATCACGAAACCTCCTGCTGGCCATCGCCGCCTTCAGCATCGGCGTCGTCGGCGTCGCCCTCTACCTGCAGCACGTCAAGGACCTGCTGCCCTGCCCCCTGTGCGTGATCCAGCGCTACCTGTTCCTGGCGATCGCCATCTGCGCGCTGGTGGGCGCCTTCGGCAAGCCGCGCCTGGGCGCCGGCCTCGGCCTGCTGGCCGCGCTTGGCGGCCTGGGGGTGGTCGGCAAGCACCTGTGGGTCTTGGCCTATCCCGGCCGCTCGTGCGGCATCGACCCGGTCGAGACGGTCCTCAACAAGCTGCCCACCGCCACCGCGATGCCCTGGCTGTTCCAGGCCGACGGCATCTGCGAGGACGCGCGCGACACCATCCTCGGCCTCTCGATCCCGCAGTGGTCGGCGATCTCGTTCGTCGCGCTGACGGCGGCGCTGGTCTACCTGCTGGTGCGGCGCGCCGCCCGATGATCGCAGCCGGCGTCACGGTCGGCGCGCTGCAGGCCAAGCTGCCGCTCGATCCGCTCGAAAACCGCATCCTGCTGTGCCATGCGCTCGGCCTGACGCGGGTCGGCCTGATCACGCAATCCGAACGCATCTTGCACGAGGACGAAGCGGCCGCCTTGAATGCACTGGTCGAACGGCGCCTGCGCGGCGAACCGATCGCCTACATCGTCGGCCAGCGCGAATTCTTTGGCCTGCCCTTCCAGGTCAGCGACGCGGTGCTGATCCCGCGCCCGGACACCGAACTCTTGGTCGAACTGGCGCTTGAACGCGCGCCGCAGGGAGGCCGCGTGCTCGACATGGGCACCGGCAGCGGCGCCATCGCGGTGGCGCTCGCGCATAGCCGCGCCGACCTGGCCGTGAGCGCGCTCGACGTCAGCGAGGCCGCGCTGGCGGTCGCGCGCGCCAACGCGCTGGCCAACCGGGCCGCCGTCACCTTCCTGCGCAGCGACTGGTACACCGCGCTTGAAGCGGACGCCCGCTTCGACCTGATCGTCTCGAACCCGCCCTACATCGCCGCCGGCGACGACCACCTGTCGCAGGGCGACCTGCGCTTCGAACCTTCCGGCGCGCTGACCGACCATGCCGACGGCTTGTCGGCGCTGCGCCACATCGCCGAAGGCGCGCCGGCTCACCTGACATCCGGCGCCTGGCTGTTGATGGAACACGGCTACGACCAGGCCGACCGGGTGCGCTCCATGCTTGCGGCGCTCGGTTACGCCGAGGTGCAAAGCTGGCGCGACCTCGGCGGCATCGAGCGGGTCAGCGGTGGGCATCGCTGACGGAACCGTTTCCGCCCCGCGTGACAACTCCCAAAAACCGCAGTCGTGGTATCGATACCACGAATGATTGAAACTTTGTCTCTTCCTTAATGTTGTTATCGTTAACCTGATAAATTGCTCCTTGGCCGAGGCAGTGCGCGTCGGCCGTTTGCTCATCGGAGCCTTGATGCGATACCACACTTAAGGAAGCAAAAAATGAAGAAACTGAAAGTCCTGCTCGCCGCTGCCACGCTCTCCGCCAGCGGCATGGCGTTTGCCGAAATGATCGACCCGTTCTACAACCCCGCCTCGGTCTACAACCCGTCCACCGGCCAATACGAAGATGGCTGCGGCGCCGGCGTCTTTTACAGCTATTCGTGGAATTCGGCGTTTTCCTTCGGTCCCATGCTGAGCGGCCAAAGCACGCAAGTCCTCAACACCTATATTTATTGCTCCGGTGGCACCCTGTACGCATCCGGCGAGGCCTACACCGGCTATCTGAGAAACTGATCGAATGAAAGGGCGCGCCCCGCGCAACGGGGCTGCGCCCCGCAGGCTGGCGCGGAGAACTTGGCCATTTTGATAAAATGGTCCTCTTCCCCGGAGCCTGCATGCGCAAACTGTTCGCTATCTGTGTCTTCGTGTTCGCGCCGCTGGCAAGCGCGGCGAGCGGCGTGCCCAGCCCGGCGGCCACGGCGGACCAGCAAGCCCGCGCGCTGTTCGACGCCGACTGGCAATGGACCATGCAGCACCAGCCTGAACTGGCCACCTGCGTCGGCGACTACCGCTTCGACGCCACCCTGGCCGACACTTCGCTGGCCGCCAGCCTGGCCGCCAACTTTCATGCGCGCGCCATGCTCGACCAGGCCCGCGCCATCGAGCGCGAACGCCTGACCGGCCAGAACCAGCTGTCCTACGATCTGTTCATCTACGACCACCAGCGCACACTCAAGGCCGCCGGCTTCTACCCATACACGGTGCAGCCGATCACCGCGCACAGCGGCATCCACCTGAGCTTCGCCCAGCTGGTGGCACAAATGCCGTTCGCCGACGAAACCGGCTACCGCAACTACCTGGCCCGCATCGCTGCCCTGCCGCGCCACATCGACGGCCTGATGGAGCAGCTGCGCGAAAACATGCGGAGCGGCTGGGCCGCGCCGAAAGCGGTGATGCGCCCGCTGCCCGGCATGCTGCGGCAAATGCGCGAATCGCTGGTGGCCGGCCCGCTCGGCCAGCCGTTTCGCCAGATTCCGGGCACCATCGCCAAACCGGTGCGCGACGAGCTGGCCCAGGCCGGGCCGGCCGCGCTGCTGGCCAAGGCCGCGCCGGCGCTGCAAAAACTTGAAGACTTCATCCGCACCGAATACCTGCCGGCGGCGCGCGACACCATCGCCGCCTCCAGCCTGCCAGGCGGCAGCGACTACTACAGCTTCCTGGCGGCCGGCTACACCAGCCCGGAGCTGGGCGCCGCCGAGATCCACGCGCTCGGCCTGCGCGAAGTGGCGCGCATCCGCGCCGAGATGACGGCGGTGATCGCGCAGACCGGCTTTGGCGGCTCGTTCAAGGAGTTCGCCGCTTTCGCCAACGCCGACCCGCGCCTGTTCTTCGGCAAACCCGAGCCGCTGCTGGCGCGCTACCGGCGCATGATCGAGCGCGCCGCCGCCGGCCTGCCCAAGTTGTTCGTCACCGTCCCCGACGAGGAGATCGTGGTCAAGGCCGCGCCGCCCGAGCAGCCGCTGGCGGCCTACTACGAAGCGACCGCCGACGGCCGCCCCGCCGCGCTGGTGGTCAACACCGCGCGCCTCGACGCCCATCCGCTGTGGGCGATGGACACCGTGGTGCTGCACGAGACCTGGCCCGGCCACCACCTGCAGACCGCGCGCGCGCACGCACTGGCCGACCTGCCCGAGTTCCGCCGCTTCGGCTGGTACGTGGCGTTCGGCGAAGGCTGGGCCATGTACGCCGAAACGCTCGGGTCCGAGCTGGGCTTTTACCGCGATCCGTTCTCGCGCTTCGGCCAGCTCAATTCCGAGCTGTTCCGCGCGGCCCGGCTGGTGGTCGACACCGGCATCCACGCGCGCGGCTGGAGCCGCCAGCAGGCGCTCGACTACCTGAACACCAACACCGCCAACGCGCCGTCCGACAACGAGATCGAGATCGACCGCTACATCGCCTGGCCGGGCCAGGCGCTCGGCTACAAGATCGGCCAGCTGAAAATATCGGCGCTGCGGCAGAAGGCGCAGAGCGCGCTGGGCGAGCGTTTCGACCTGCGCCGCTTCCATCAGGCACTGCTCGACAACGGCCCCTTGCCGATGGGATTGCTGGAGCAACAGATCAAGGCATGGACGCGCGCGCAGCAACCCTGATCCGGCTCAGCGGTTTTGATCGGGCGTCGGCGAAGTTGGCGGTTTTCGGTTACTCTCTGCACCAACTAATAACACAAGCCAATACTGCAAGCAGTACTAGAAAGGACTATCAGTGTCTAAGCAACTGACCCGCCGCCTGGCTTTGCTGGAAGACGACGCCAACCGCGCCCTGCTCGGCCAGGGATTGCGCGGCATCGAGCGCGAGACCCTGCGCATGGACGCGCGCGGCCGCCTGGCGCGCACGCCGCATCCGGCCGCCCTCGGCGCCGCCCTGACCCACCCGCAGATCACCACCGACTATGCCGAAGCGCTGCTCGAATTCATCACGCCCGCCGAACACGATATCGCGCTGACCCTGAACCAGCTCGACACCATCCACCGCCACGCCTACAGCAAGCTGGGCGACGAGATGCTGTGGAGCGAATCGATGCCCTGCGAGCTGCCGCCGGAGCCCGAGATCGAGATCGCCAACTACGGCAAGTCGAACATCGGCATGCTCAAGCACGTGTACCGGCGCGGCCTGGCGCTACGCTATGGCAAGGCGATGCAGTGCATCGCCGGCATCCACTATAACTACTCGCTGCCCGAGGCGCTGTGGCAGCTGCTGGCGCTCGATCAGGGCATCGGCCACGAACGGCGCCACGCGCTGCGCGACTTCCAGTCCGAAAGCTACATCGCGATGATCCGCAATTTCAGGCGCTACAGCTGGCTGCTGATGTACCTGTTCGGCGCCTCGCCGGCGCTGTCGACCTGCTTCCTGCGCGGCCGCAAGCACCAGCTCGAGACGCTGTCGGACGACACCCTCTACCTGCCCTACGCGACCAGCCTGCGCATGAGCGACCTCGGTTACCAGAACGAAGGCCAGTCCGGCCTCACGCCGCACGAGAACAGCCTGGAAAGCTACGTCACGACGCTGATGGACGCGGTCAACCGGCCGTATCCGCCGTACGCCGAACTGGGCACCAAGAAGGACGGCGAGTGGATCCAGCTGTCGACCAACGTGCTGCAGATCGAGAACGAATACTATTCGACGATCCGGCCCAAGCGGGTGATCCGCAGCGGCGAGCGGCCGATCCAGGCGCTGTGCAAGCGCGGCGTGCAGTACATCGAAGTGCGCTGCATGGACGTCGATCCGTTCGAGCCGATCGGCATCAGCCTCGAGACCGGCCGCTTCCTCGACGCCTTCCTGCTGTTCTGCGCGCTCGACGACAGCCCGCTGATCGCGATGCCCGAAAACGCCATCCACGCGCGCAATTTCGCCCGCGTGGTCAAGGAGGGCCGGCGCCCCGGCCTGACCCTTACGCGCGACGGCGCCGAAGTCGGCATGGCCGCCTGGGCCGCCGAACTGATCGAGCGGATCCGGCCGGTCGCCGCCCTGCTCGACGAACAGCACAAGGAGCAGTACAGCGACGACGGCGTACACATCGCCTCGCTGGCCACGCAAATCGCCAAGATCGCCGATCCGGCGCGCACGCCGTCGGCCCGCGTGCTCGAAGAAATTCGCGCGATGGGTTCCTCGCTGGCCTTCGGCTTGCGCCAGAGCGAGCTGCACGCGGCCTACTTCCGCGAGAGCGCCCTGATGCCGGCGGAGGAAGCGATGTTCGCCGAGATGGCCGCCGTCTCGCTGGCCGAGCAGCTGGTGCTGGAGCAGACCCAGACCGGCAACTTCGACGATTTCGTTGCCGCCTACAACAGCAGTACACTGTGCGGTGACTAAACCCGCGCGCCCTGCCCACCTTCCATGCTGACCTTCTTTAACGAACACCACGCCCAGCACCAGGGCCGCTTTGAATTCCACCGCGGTGAGCTGGTCAGCTGCAGCGAGACGGCGCAGCGGGCCGACCTGGTGGTGGCCGAACTGGGCCGGCGCGGCCTCGGCCAGATCGTCACGCCGCACGGCGTGCCGCTGGTGTCGCTCGAACGGGTGCACACGCCGCGCTACCTGCACTTTTTGCGCAACGCCTGGAGCGAGTGGCTCGCGCTCGACCCGGCCAACGCCGGCAGGGACGCGTTCCCCTCGGTGTGGCCGATCCGCGGCCTGCGCGCCGACGTCGAACCGGACAATTTCTGCGCGCGCCTCGGCCTGTACTCGATGGACAACGGCACCCCGCTCACGGCCGGCACCTGGATCGCCGCCAAGACCGGCGCCGACTGCGCGGTCAACGCCGCCCACGCGCTGCGCCTGGGCGAGCGCGGCACCTTCGCCCTCACGCGCCCGCCTGGCCACCACGCCGGCGCCGACTTTTTCGGCGGCGCCTGCTTCCTCAACAACGCCGCGCTGGCGGCCCAGCACCTGCGCGATGACGGCGCCGCAAGGGTCGCCATCCTCGACCTCGACTACCACCACGGCAACGGCACCCAGAGCATCTTCTACGCGCGCGGCGACGTGCTGTGCGTGTCGATCCACGCCGATCCGCGCACCGATTTTCCGTTCTATCTCGGCCACGCCGACGAGACCGGCGAAGGCGCCGGCCTTGGCTGCAATATGAATCTGCCGCTGGCGGCCGGCACCGGCAGCGCACAGTGGTTCGCCGCGCTGGAGACGGCCTGCATCAAGCTGGCCAGCTTCGCGCCGGACGCGCTTGTGGTCTCGCTTGGCGTCGACACCTTCGCCGGCGACCCGCAATCGCGCTTCGCCCTGCACAGCGCCGACTACCTGCGCATCGGCGAGCGCATCGCCCACCTCGGCATGCCCTGCGCCTTCGTCTTCGAGGGCGGGCTGGCGGTGCCTGAAATCGGCATCAACGTGGTCAACGTGCTCGAAGGTTTCGAGACGGCCGCCTGATTATCCGGTTGAAGTGAACCCTGTCGAAAAGGAGTAGCCATGCCGCGATATCAGCTTGCTCAACGCAATGTGCCTGGCGAGTGCGCGGCGCCGCGCTTCGGCGACGCCTGTCCGGGGTTCTGACCGATGCGCGTGCCGATCGAATGGCAGTGGCGCCATTTCAGCGCGTTGTCGACCACGGAACTGTATGCGCTGCTGGCCCTGCGCCAGCAAGTGTTCGTGCTCGAACAGCGCTGCCTGTACCCCGACATCGATGGTCTCGACGAAGAGGCCCACCACCTGCTTGGCTGGCGCATCGTCGATGGACAGCGCCGGCTGGCCGCCTGTCTGCGCGCGCTGGCGCCGGGCGTCAAGTTTGCCGAACTGTCGCTCGGGCGGGTGCTCACCAGCATGGAGGCGCGCGGCGCCGGCATCGGCCGCGACCTGGTCGCGCGCGGCATCGTGCACGCCGAAGCGACCTGGCCGGGCCAGCGCATCCGCATAGGCGCCCAGCGGCATCTGGCTCGCTTTTACGCCGGCTTCGGGTTTGTCGTGATCGGCGCGCCGTACGACGAGGACGGCATCGCCCACATCGACATGCTGCGCTAGCCGGCGCTGCTGCTACTAAACGCGGCGCGGACAGCGCCAAAATGAAAACTGCCGCCGGCGGTAAGCGGGCGGCAGTGTCGG
>JBDSTZ010000487.1:0-13165 GCA_039927975.1 Massilia sp.
GACCACCCGAACCTGGTGCACGCCGACGCGGTGCTGGCGTTCTCGGTGCGCGACACCGGCGTCGGTATTGCTGCCGACAAGCTGCAGCTCATTTTCGAGGCATTCCAGCAGGCCGACGGCTCCACCGCCCGCAAGTACGGCGGCACCGGCCTTGGCCTGTCGATTTCACGCGAACTGGCGCGGTTGCTGGGCGGCGAGATCCGGGTCGAATCGGTGGTCAACGCCGGTTCCACCTTCACCCTGTTCCTGCCTTATAACCGGGCTGGCTTCATCAACTACGACCAGGCCCGCCAGCCGCAGCCGGCGCGCATGGCGCCGCCGCAGGTGGTCTATTCGGCGCCGCAGATCGAGCACAGCGGCGACATCAACAGCGCCGGCAGCCAGATCCAGGCGGTCGAATTCGGCGCCATGCACGACGACCGCAGCCTGGTCGCGCCGGGCGACCCATCGGTGCTGATCGTCGAGGACGACGAGCCGTTCGCCGCCATGGTGCTCGAATTCGCCCGCGAGAAGAACTTCAAGGGCATCGTCACCCACTTGGGCGACTCGGTGCTGTCGATGGCGCGCGACTACCTGCCGTCGGCGATCCTGCTCGACCTGGACCTGCCCGACATCGACGGCTTCACGGTGCTCGACCGCTTGAAGCGCGACCCGAGCACGCGGCATATTCCGGTGCACGTGATGTCGAGCCTGCGCGAGCGCGAGCGCGCGCTGCGCAAGGGCGCCATCTCCTACATCAACAAGCCGGTCAGCCGCGACGCGCTGCAAGAGGAATTCACCCGCATCCAGAAGTTCCTGATGGGCGGAAAACGCAGCCTGCTGGTGGTCGACGACGAGAAGATGCAGCGCGACTCGATCGTCGCCCTGATCGGCGACTCCGACCTGCGCATCGTGGCGGTGGAAAACGGCGCCGAAGCGCTGGCCGCGCTGCGCGACTCGCATTTCGACTGCATGGTGCTGGACCTGACGCTGCCCGACATCAGCGGCTTCGACCTGCTCGACACCATCGGCAAGGAGCCGTCCCTGCGCGACCTGCCGATCGTGATCTACACGGCCAAGGAATTGAACCGCAAGGAAGTGACCAAGCTTAAACGCTACGCCAAGACCATCGTGATCAAGGATGCGCGCTCGCCCGAGCGCCTGCTCGACGAAACGGCGCTGTTCCTGCACCGCTCGCACGCCAGCCTGCCCGAACTGCAGCGCCGCATGCTGGAGGAAATCCACGCCGCCGATGGCGGTCTGGCCGGCCGCAAGGTGCTGATCGTCGACGACGACCTGCGCAATATTTTCGCCCTCAGCTCCTTGCTCGAGCGCCAGCAGATGCAGGTGTCGTTCGCCGAAAACGGCCGCGACGGCATCGAAGTGCTGGAGAAGGATCCGACCATCGAGATCGTCCTGATGGACATCATGATGCCGGAGATGGACGGCTACGACACGATGCGGGCGATCCGCCGGATCCCGAAATTCAAGTCGCTGCCGATCATCACGCTCACCGCCAAGGCGATGAAGGGTGACCGCGACAAATGCATCGCCGCCGGCGCCTCCGACTACATCACCAAACCGGTCGACGTGGCGCAGCTGCTGTCGCTGATGCGGGTCTGGCTGCATTGATGGGGCATCTGATGCCCGTGATGCCAGACACCGGTCTGGCGACGGAAGAACTGGAAATCGACCTGCTGCTCGAAGCGCTGTTCCAGCGTTTCGGCTTCGATTTCCGATCCTACGAGCGCGGACCGCTGCGCCAGAAGGTGCAGCAGTTGATGCGCGAGCGCCAGCTGGCGACGGTTTCGTCGCTGCAGGACCGGGTGCTGCACGAGCCGGCCGCCAGTGCCGCCTTGCTGCGCGCCCTGAGCGTGCAGCCGGGCGGCCTGTTCGACGATCCCGAACAGGCGCGCCAGCTGCGCATCGTGCTGGCGTCCTGCCTGCGCGCCTCGGCGCTGCCGAAAATCTGGTTGGCCGAATGCGCCAGCGCCGAGGAAGCCTGGTCGGTGGCGATTCTGCTGGCCGAGGAACAGCTGCACTCGCGTACCGAAATCCACGCCACGGTGGCCAATTCCGACCTGCTGGCCGAGGTGGACAGCGCCGGCATCGCGCCCGAGCGCCTGCCGCTGCTGGAAGAGCGCTATCGGCAAAGCGGCGGCAACGGCGCGCTGGCCGACTATATCGAGATCAAGGATGGGGTGGCGCGCCTGCTGCCGCAGCTGCGCGCGCGCATCAGCTGGGCCCAGTACAACCTGGTGACCGACGCTTCCTTCAATGAATTCCAGCTGATCGTGTGCCAGCGCGCCCTGCCCGACTTCGGCCCGCTGCTGCGCCAGCGCGTGATGCGCCTGTTCCACGACAGTTTGTCGCTGTTCGGCGTGATCGGCATCGACCGGCCGATCGGCGACAGCGAAGAAGCCAGCGCGCATTACCAGCCGGTGTTTCCCGGCCAAAGCTGGTACAAGCGGATCGCCTGAATCACGCTAACTGGCCGCGCTACCTGGCCGCGCTCGGCCGCGCCGCGATGCGGTCGCGCCAGGCCTGCAGATGCGCCATGCCTTCCTGGCCGGGCCGGAACTTCATCAGCGCGCGGGCGAATTCGAGCGCGCAGAAGGCGGTGATGTCGGCGATCGTGAAGCGCTCGCCGGCCACGAACGGCTGCCGCGCCAGCACGCCGTCGAGCCAGCGCGCGCTCTCGCGCATCTTGCGGCCTTGCTCAACACCGAACTCACCGAACTGAGGCTGCTCCAGCACCGCCAGGCCCGGATGGGTATGGCGCACGCAATAGGCGATGCGGGAAAACAGACCCAGTTCGACGCGGCGGTCGGCCATCTCGATGAACGCCCTTTCCTCGTAGTCCACGCCCATCAGGTTCGGTTCGGGACGCAGACCTTCGAGCCAGGTGCAGATGGCGCGCGTCTCCGTCAATACGCGGCCGTCGTCGAGTTCCAGCACCGGCAGCTGGCCGAGCGGATTCCTGGCCAGGAACGTGTCGCTTTTGTGCTCGCCGGCGTTCAGGTCGACCTGCATATGCTCGACGCCGGTGATGCCTTTTTCGGTGATGAACATGGTGACCCGGCGCGGATTGGGCGCGAAGGTATTGAGATAGAGTTTCATGTGCGCGACTGGCCGGTTTCAAGCATGCCGCGCACCTCGGCGGCGAATTTATCGGCTTCCCCGCCGGCCGCCGCGCTGATGTCGCGCGCCGACGGCGGCATCAGGATTCCCTTGCGCACCGCCGGCCGCGCGGCGATCTGGTCGACCCAGCGCCGCAGATGCGGCAAATCGTCGATCGGCACGCCCGACCAGTTGTGGGTACGCACCCAGGCCCAGTTGGCGATGTCGGCGATCGAATAGTCCCCGGCCAGGTATTCGTGCTCGGCCAGGCGGGCGTCGAGCACGCGGAACAGGCGCTTGCTCTCGCCCTGGTAGCGGTCGATCGCCGGCTGAATCTTCTCGGGAAAATAACGGTAGAACACATTCGCCTGGCCCATCATCGGGCCGATGCCGCCCATCTGGAACATCAGCCATTGCAGCACCAGCGAGCGGCCCTTGGGCGACGTCGGCATCAGCTGACCAGTCTTTTCGGCCAGGTAGATCAGGATGGCGCCCGACTCGAACACGGCGAAATTGTCGTCGGCACGGTCGACGATGGCGGGAATGCGGCCGTTTGGATTGATGGCGAGGAACCATGGCTCCTTCTGCTGATTGCGCTGCAGTTCGAGCGCGTGCAAGGTATAGGGCAGCGCCAGCTCTTCGAGCGCGATGGACACCTTGTGGCCGTTCGGGGTGGCGGCCGAGTACAGGTCGATCATGGTTTTCTCCCAACGATGGATTCACATTGCGAAGCGCCGATCATAGCCCGATTCGGGCCGCCTTGCCGGCGACCCCGCCGCGCTGGCGAAGCGCCGTTGACAGGCCCGGCCTTTCGCTTTAGATTGTTCGACGGGCCGAGCCACAAGCTCACACGTCCGTGTCCAACACCACAAAGGTAGACTATGCAGCGCCATGTTTTTTCCACCGCCGCGATGGTGCTGTGCGCACTGTCGGCCGCCGGCGCAGCGCCCGCTCCTTCCGCAATCACCACCCAGGCAGTTACCACCCAGCTTCCGCGCAACGTCACACCAAGCCACTACGCCCTGTCGATCACGCCCGATGCCGCCGCCTCGCGTTTCGACGCCCATGTCGACATCGCGATCACGGTGCTGTCGCCAACCAAGACCGTCACACTCAATGCCGCCGATCTGCGCATCACGCGCGCCAGCGTGGCGCCGGAGCGGGACGGCGCCGCCTCCGCGCGCGCCACCATCGCGCAGGACGCCGATGCGCAAACGGCCACCTTTACCTTCGCCGACAAGCTCGCGCCGGGCCGCTACCGGCTCGCGCTCGATTACAGCGGCTTGATTGGCAGGCAGGCGGCCGGCATGTTCGCCCTCGATTACGACAGCGGCGGCACGCGCCAGCGCGCGCTTTACACGCAGTTCGAGAATTCCGATGCACGCCGCGTACTGCCCTCGTGGGACGAACCGGGCTACAAGGCCACCTTCGACCTCGAAGCGGTGGTCCCGGCCGGCCAGATGGCGGTCAGTAATATGCCGGCGGCGACATCGACCGCACTGGCCGACGGCCGCAAGCGCGTGGTGTTCGGGCGCACGCCGGCGATGTCGACCTACGTGCTGTTTTTTGCTCTCGGCGACTTCGAGCGCGTCACCGCCAGCGGCGACGGCACCGAAGTCGGGGTCATCACACGGCGCGGCGGCCTGCCGCAGGCGGCCTTCGCACTCGACGCCTCGAAATCGGTGCTGCGCGAGTACAACGACTATTTCGGGGTGCGCTTTCCGCTGCCCAAACTCGACAATGTCGCCGCGCCGGGACGCAGCCAGTTCTTCGGTGCGATGGAGAATTGGGGCGCGATCTTCACCTTCGAGCACACCATGCTGCTCGACCCGGCGACGTCGAGCCAGACCGAACGCCAGGGCGTGTTTTTGGTCGCCGCCCACGAAATCGCCCACCAGTGGTTCGGCAATCTGGTGACCATGCGCTGGTGGGACGACCTGTGGCTCAACGAAGGCTTCGCCTCGTGGATGGCGGCGCGCACCACCGCCCGCCTGCACCCTGAATGGAACACCCGGCTCGGGCTCATCAAGGCGCGCGAATCGGCGATGGCGCGCGATTCGCTGGTCACCAGCCACCCGGTGGTGCAGCATGTCGAAACGGTGGAACAGGCCAGCCAGGCCTTCGACGACATCACCTACCGCAAGGGCCAGGCGGTCATCAGCATGCTCGAACAATACGTCGGCGCCGACGCCTGGCGCGAAGGTGTGCGCGCCTACATGGCCGCCCACGCGTATGGCAATACGGTGTCGGACGACTTCTGGCGCGCGATGGAGAAGGCGGCCGCGCGGCCGATCCTCGGCATCGCCCATGACTTCACGCTGCAGCCGGGCGTGCCGCTGATCCGGGTCGACAGCGCGCGCTGCGAGGGCGGCGCCACCGTGGTTCACCTGAGCCAGTCCGAATTCAGCCGCGACCAGCCGCAGCGCAAGAGCCGGCGCTGGCGCGTGCCGGTCACGCTGCGACTGGCCGGTTCGGCGCAGCAGACCCGCCTGCTGGTGGAGAATGGCGCGGCCAGCGCCAGCGTGCCTGGTTGCGGCGCGCTGATCGTCAACGCTGGCCAGAACGGCTACTACCGCACGCTGTACGGGCACGCGCAGATGCCGGCGCTGGCCGCGCAGTTTGCGCGCCTGGCGCCGATCGACCAAATGGGTCTGCTGTCGGACAGCTGGGCGCTTGGCCAGGCCGGCCTGCAGCCGGCGGCGGATGTCCTCGACCTCGCCGCCCGGGTGCCGCCCGACGCCGGTCCCCAAGTGTGGGGCAAGATCGCCTCGGTGCTGCTGGAGATCGACGAGCATTACAAAAACAGCCCGGCGCGCCGGCGCCAGTTCGACCGCGAGGCGGTGGCCTTGCTGGCGCCGGCGATGGCGCAGACCGGCTGGAACGCGCGCGATGGCGAAAGCGCGGCGACGACGGTGCTGCGCGCGCAGCTGATCGAAACACTCGGAAAGCTCGACGACGCCGCCACCATCGCCGAGGCGCGGCGCCGCTTTGCCGCCCGCCTGAGCGATCCGGCCGCCCTGCCCGCCAGGCTGCGCAGGGCGGTCCTCGACGTCGTCGCGCGCCATGCCGACGGGGCCACCTGGAACCAGTTGCGAGCCGCCGCCGAAGCCGAAAAATCGCCGCTGCTCAAGGACCAGCTGTACAGCCTGGTGTCGGTGGCGGAGGACGACGCGCTGGCGCGCCGCGCCCTGACGCTGGCAGTAAGCGACGAACCGGGCGCGACGACCGGCGCCGAAATGCTGGTGCAGGTGGCGCAATCGCATCCGGAGCTGGCGTTCGACTTTGCGATGTCGAACCTCGACAAGGTCGACCAGCGCCTCGACACCACTTCGCGCAGCCGCTACTACCCCAAGCTCGCGGCCAGGTCGGCCGACCCGGCGATGATCGGCAAGCTCGACGCCTTTGCCAGCGCGCGCCTGGCGCCGGGCTCGCGGCGCGATGTCGATACCGCGATCGCCAACATCGCCGAGCGTATCAAGGTGCGCAGTTCACGCCTGGCGTCGATCGATAGCTGGCTGGCGCGCCATGGCAGTTGATCGCCGGCGCTATGCATGCCTGCTGCTGGCCGGCGCGCTGCTGACCGGCTGCGCGGAGCGCGCGTCGGCGCCGCCTGCGACACAGGCATCGGCGCCGGGCGCGGCCGCGTGGTATCGCCAGGCCAGGGCGGCCGGCAGCGAAGTGCTGACGATCGATCCGGCCGCGTCGCTCATCGCGGTGACGGTGCGGCGCGCCGGTCCGCTGGCGCGGCTCGGGCACGACCACGTGGTGGCCAGCCGCACCGTCAGCGGTTTCGCCGCGCCGCGCGAAGGCCGCGCCGACTTCCAGTTCCGGCTCGATGAGATGACGGTCGACGAAACCGCATTGCGGCGCGAGGCCGGCTTCGATACCACGCCGGACGCCGAGGCGATCGCCGGCACGCGCGCCAATATGCTGACCAAGGTGCTGGAGTCGCAGCGCTACCCGTGGGTAGCGCTGCACGCGCAGCGCGTGGCGGACGACGCCGGGCGCATGCGCCTGACGATCACGCTGCATGGGGTCAGCCGCGAGGTGACGCTGCCGGTGGCGATCGAACAGACCGGCGCCGGCGTCGTCGCCACCGGCAGCGTCCAGCTGCGCCAGAGCGACTTCGGCATTACACCAATGTCGGTGATGGGCGGCGCCATCCGGGTCGACGACACCATCGAACTGCGCTTCCGGCTGGAGGCCAGGTAGCGGCGGCAAGCGCGATCAGGTGGTCGCCAGCGGCGCCGAGGCGGTGTGGGCGTTGCGTGCGCGATCGGCCAGCCACAGTTCGAGGATTTGCGCGCTGCCCGCCGGCAGGTGCAGTCCCAGCTTGGTGCGGCGCCACAGGATGTCGTCGGCGCTGACCGCCAGCTCGTGCAACAGCAGATACTCCACTTCGGCCGCGTACAGGCCGGGCAGAATTTCCGGTCCCAGGTCCGCCAGCCTGCTGCAATGGGCCAGCATGGTGGTGATGCGCGTGCCATACGCATGCGCGTAACGCGTCACCAGCGCCGGCGATAGCCAGCCGAAACGCCGCTGCATGCCGATCAGCCACTGGTCGAATTCGAGCACCGAGCGCTTGGACGGCCGTTCGCCATACAGGTCGCCGCCCGGCAGGCAGGCGTCGGCGGTCCAGCCCTTGGCCGGCTTGCCGAGCGCCGGCGCGATCCAGTTGACGGCTTCCTCGGCGAGCTTGCGAAAGGTGGTGATCTTGCCGCCGAAAACAGACAGCAGCGGCGCGCCGTCGGTGTCGTGGTCGAGCCGAAAATCGCGCGTGGTGGCCGAGGCGCTGGCGGCGTCGTCTTCGACCAGCGGACGCACGCCCGAAAAGCTCCACACCACGTCGCCCGGGGCGATGCTCTGTTTGAAGTAGCGGTTGCACAGCTGACACAGATACGCCACTTCCTCGGCGCTGATGGCCACGTGGTCGGGGTCGCCCTTGTAGTCGAGGTCGGTGGTGCCGATCAGGGTGAAGTCGCGCTCGTACGGAATGGCGAACACGATGCGGCCATCGGGATGCTGGAAGATGTAGGAATACGGATGCTCGAACAGGCGCCTGACGACGATGTGGCTGCCCTTGATCAGGCGCAGCGTGTGCACCGCCGGCGCCTTGACCGCGCCGTGCAGGAAGCTCGCGGCCCAGGGACCTGCGGCGTTGACCAGGCAGCGCGCGCTGACCTGGCGCTGGCGGCCGTCGCGCGCGCTCAGCGTGGCGCTCCAGTGGCGGGGATGGCGTTCGAGCGCGCTGCACAGCGTGCGGGTGACGATGCGCGCGCCGCGTTCGCGCGCGTCCATCGCGTTGAGTACCACCAGGCGCGCATCGTCGACCCAGCCGTCGGAGTATTCGAAACCGCGCGTGAACTCGGTCTTGAGCGGTGCGCCGGCCGGATGGCGCGCGAGCGACAGCGCCTGCGAGCCGGGCAAAAATTCGCGCCGCGCCAGCCGGTCGTACAGAAACAGGCCGCTGCGGATCATCCAGGCGGGGCGCTGGCCGGCGTCGTGCGGCATCACGAAGCGCATCGGCCGGATGATATGCGGCGCGCTGCGCAGCAGGATTTCGCGCTCGATCAGGGCCTTGCGCACCAGGCCGAAGGCGTATTGTTCGAGGTAGCGCAGGCCGCCGTGAATCAGCTTGCTCGACGCCGAGGAGGTATGCGCAGCCAGGTCGTCCTTTTCGCACAGGATCACGCACAGCCCACGGCCGGCGGCGTCGCGTGCGATGCCGGCGCCATTGATGCCGCCGCCGACCACCAGCACATCGCAATCGATTCGATCCTGGCATTGTTCCATTTGCAGCTCCATGCGGTCCTTGAATGCTTGTCGATCCCCTGCCCTGCCAATGTCCCGGTCAGCGCCCTCCCAGCTTATCAACTCCGGCGTCGTTGTTATTGATCGCACCGGTCCAGCCCATATCCCTGACAAATTTCTGCGCCAGGCGCTGATAACCGGCAACCGTGAAGTGAATCAGATCGGTGGACATCAAGGCCGGCGATTGATGTGCCCATTGGTAAGAATGTCCGGGACCGCCCATCGCGTGCATCATGCTCCATGCGCTGCATCCGGCCGCTTCGGCCACCTCGGCCTGGACCCGGCCGATGTCGGCGTGGATTCTCGAATACACCAGCAGGTCGATCGCCGGGTCGGCCTTGGCTTTGCTGTTGCGTTTGGCCTGGGCCGCCTGTTTTTTGCTGGCCGCGGTTTTATGCCGGGCCCCGGCCGGGGCGGCCTTGTGGCGGATATTCGCCGAGCGCCTGACCAATATGCCGCGATCGCCAGGCGCGATCAGGATGCAGGCGGCCGCCGGAAACACGGTGCGCATATTGCGGACCGACTCGCTCAGGGTTTTACGATAGCTGGCCAGATCGAAAGGTTTGACATTGCCTTCGTTGGTGCCGAATTCGAGCAGGACCAGTTGATAAGCCGGCTGGCTGAACCAGGCGCCCAGATAATCGAGATTGGCCGCTTTCCACGCAGCTACAGTCGCGCCCGGATAGCCGAAAACATCCAGCTGAAACGGGTTCGGCTGCCTGGACAATAACTCGAGGCCGTGGAAGCGGAAGCGGGCGTCGATCAGGCGGATTCTCACTTGCGAGACAGGCTGTTCGGCCATCAGCTCCAGCACGGCGGGGCCGGCTTTCTCATCCAGCGTCACTTCCTTTTCGGCCTCGCCATCGACGGCAAGGCCAATGACCATTGGCGTTTCTGTCTGCTGATACAGGATGCGGACGCGCTCATAACCGGGCGATTGCGCGTCCTTTCTGAGATCCCAGGCCAGCGTGGCGCCGGCCTGGTCGCTGAACATATTGACCAGACCGGGGCCTGGTGCTGCTGCGCTTTCGCCGCCGAGATAGCCGGGTTCGTATCTCCATTGCGCCGAAACGCAGGAGCGGCGAATCGGCAGGCGCACGCCCGCCCTGCCCATATTGGCTGGAATGATCGCATTCGGAACGGCGTCGCTTGTCAGCTTGAGCTGCTTCACCAGTTCCTCGGTAAAAAAGCCGGCGGCCAGATGGCTGTCGCCCCATACCGCGATCCGATACACGCCCTTGGACGGCGTGAGCCGCAAGGGCGACAGCGGTGCGGCGGTGCCATTGGGCTGAACAGCGGACGCCTGCGGCGCCCCCATCAGCTCCACCATCTCGTCGCTTGGCACCTCCATTGGATCGAGGTTCGGCGCCGTCGGCGGGCGCAGGGTTGGCGTTTTCTTTTCGCAAGCCAGGTCGCCGACATCGGCGTGCGCGTGCACGAGCAGCTTCTTCACCGACGGCGTGAGCTGCTGGGAAAATGCCGCGACAGGCAGCATGGTGGCCGCAAATAACATCAACAATAACGGCCTGCGCATGAACTCTCCGTGTCGCCGGCAATCTGCCGGCGAATAAATATAACAAGTCTTAATCAACCGGTACGTGGGTGCCGGCGGCCACCAGATTAAGCCGGCGCTGCTCGGCTTTCACTTTTTCAATGTACGTGCCGCTCATGGGGCCGCCGCCAAAATAATAGCGCAAGCCTTCGCTTTCCGAACCTCCCCGCAGCTTAACGCAATCGCGCAGGATATCGGCGCCTACCTTCAGGCTGACAATCGGATCGGCAAAGCTCGATTTCTCCTTGAACTGCGCGAGCCGCTTGGCGTGGATACCCGGCATCACCTGCATCAGTCCCTGGGCGCCGGCCTCGCTTTGAATGTAGGGGTGGAAGTTCGATTCGATCGCCATCACGGCGATGATCAAATTCGGCGACAGGTGGTATTGCTTGGTGAGCTTGTCCGCCTCGACGACCAGGGTCTCGATCGCTTCCGGCACCACGTGGTATTTCGTCCCGAGCCACAGCGCCACCGCCTCCTGCGACTTCGACGGCTTGAGCGCCGGCGGCAATTCGGGCGCGGGGCTACCAGCTGCAGGATCGGGGTTTTCAGCAGCTGGCGCGGGCTTATCAGCGGCAGGCGCAGGCATATCGGCGGCCGGCGCGGCGACTGCGACCGTACTCGCCGGCGCAACTGCTACCGGCTCCGAGCCGATCCACTTTTTTACGCTGGCCGGGTACACCCACACATAGAGCATCAGCACCAGCGCGAGCACACCCACCACCCGGATTAAAATCAGCAAACTTCGCGCAGCATTCATGGCATTCCTTGTCCAAGCGTCGAAAAAAGGCGCGTTCGCCATGCGGGCGCGCTATCTTTCCGCCTATTCAATCTGCAGCGTCTTCGACAGCACGGGCGGCGGCGCGATCACCGCTTCCGGGGTGCCCGACTCCGCCGCCGGACCGGCTGCCGGCGCGCCTTGCGGCTGGCCGGCGTCTTTCACCGACCCTGTCGTCGCCGTTGCGCGTGCGGCGTGCACTCTGCCGTTGGCCCGAGCCGCCTTGCGCCCCGTTGTATGGACGTGACCGGCATCCGCCAGCATTCTATCGGTTTCAAGTGGAGGCATGAGTTTTCCCCCGGTGGCAAGCGCGATCTCCGAAGTCAGTGCGCGTATTCCCTGCGTCGTCAGATGAATGCCATCCTTGACGAAGTAGTCGGGCCGCTCGGCGCTGATGGCGCTCCAATTGATGACATGGACGTTGGGAAATTCATCCTGCATTTGCGCGATGAGTTCATTATTCGGCGCCGTCCAGCGCCGCTCCGCATGCACATTCACGATGACGACCGATTTGCAGTCCGCGAGCTCGCGCAACATATCCCTGAACTGGCCTTCATTGATATAGCCATTGGTCCCCAGGTGCACCAGCACGGTCGACGCTGAATGCGGGCTGCGCCGCCACTCTTGCGCGACCAATAAGCCCTGACTGGCTTGCCGCCCGACGACGGCATCGACCTGGATGCCGGGGATGGCCTTGGACAAGTGGTATTTTGCGCCAAGCATGACCGAATCGCCGATGACGTGGATATCTTCGCCACCGGAATAGCGCTCGCCATTGTAGGGCGAACTGTCGATCGCGTTTGCCAGCGGCGCCGCTACGTCCGACGGACTGGCGGGCGCGCCTCCTTTTTGTGCGAGGAGTTTGTCGGCATCCGGGATCGCCGACGCGGCCGGTACGGCGGCGCCTTTATCCTCCAGCGTCGCCGCAGGCAGAAAGGCTGCTGTTGTCACCACCGCCACCGCGAGCGCGGCATAGGCGTAAGCGACTGAGCGCATCTGCTCATTGTTCCAGCCTTGCGCCTTGAAGGTGTTGCTCGGCGATTCGACGCAGCGGAACATCAGCTCCGACAAGGCCACCACGGCGGCGAGGCCACCCGCCAAAACCCACCACACCGAGAAATCTTTAAAGCCGAGCAGGCGCATCCACACGAATACAAGCCAATGGACCAGGTAAAGCGAATAAGAGCGCGAACCAGTCCATTGCATGAGCGGGTGGCGCAGCAAGCCCGATACAAAAAAGGCCGGGTCGCTGACGGTGCAATAGATCAGGATGCAAGTGAGCACCGGCACGACCAGAAAACAACCCTGATACAAAACCGGACTGGCCGAATTAAGCACCAGCGTCATAAATGCCAGCATCGCCAGCGCGAGTAATGCGATCACGCGCGCGAGCCGGCGCAGCAGCGGCCGTTCGGTCGCCGGCGCCGATGGATTCCAGAAGCCGGCCAGCGCCGCCCCCGCCAGCAAACCCATGGCATGCGTATCGGTGCCGAGGTAGATCCGGTTCTGGTCCGAACCAGCGCTGTTTTGTTCGTATAAAAACCACATCCAGGCGGTACTCAAGAGCGCGAGCACGATCGACACCCAGCCGGTCGCTTTCGCCCCCATTTTTTTACGCAGCCCCCAGACGATCAGTGGCCAGAGCAGATAGAACTGCATTTCGACCGCCAGCGACCACAGATACTTGAGCGCGTGCGGGGTGGGATCGAAATAGGACTGCTTGACGACGATCTGCCACCAGTTGGCAAAAAAACCAAGCGCCGACGGTAGTTCGCGCACGTACGGCGCGGCATCGTCGCCCGACAGGAACGGCGTCACCAGTACCGCTGCGGCGATCAGCGCAAGTACCGGCGGCACAATCCGCTTGAGCCGTCTGAAATAGAAGGCGGATAACTCGATGCGGCCGCCGGCGCCGAATTCCTTGA
>JBDSTZ010000488.1:0-14897 GCA_039927975.1 Massilia sp.
CGGCAGGCTGGGCGCGCGCGCCACGCAACTTCATCAGCGCGATGACGTTGGCGATGGGCGCGAGCGGATTGCGCAGCTCGTGCGCCAGGGTGGCCAGGAATTCATCCTTGCGGCGGTCCTGGGCCGACAGCGCCTCCACGGCCTGGCGCAGTTTGTCCTGCGCCTGCGCCAGTTCGCCGGCCACCGCCTCGGCCTTGGCGCGCGCGGCCAGCAGTTCGCGTTCGTAGAGCTTGCGGTCGGTGGCGGCCAGCACGGCGATCTCGTCCTGCAACCGGCCGTCGCGCTCGCGCCGCATCGCGCTGAGCATCATGGGAACCCGGTGGCCGTCCTTGTGCAAGAGGTCAAGCTGCACCTCGGACACCGAGCCCTGGATCTGCAGCAGCGGGGTCCAGTGGGTTTGCAGGAATACCCGCGCGCCCATCGGCATCAGGGCCGAGAATCGCAGACGGCCGGCCAACTCCGCCGCGTCATAGCCGAGCCAGCGGCACAAGGTGCGGTTGACGCGCAACACCAGACCGTCGGCGCCGGCGACCAGCAGACCGCACGGCGCCTCGTCCCACAGATCGCCGTCTGATCCGCGCCATCCGCTCATGGCGTCAAGCGAGTCCGGCGAGGAAGGCGCGCATCGCGGCGATGCTGGCGTCGGGCGCGCTCAGGTGCGGGCAATGGCCGGTGTTCTCGATGACCACCAGCTGGCTGCGCGGCATGGCGCGGTGCATGAATTGGCCCACTTCCATCGGCGCGATGAGATCGTCGCTGCACTGCAGGATCAGGGTCGGGGTGGTCGATTTGGCCAGGTCGGCGCGATGGTCGGAGAGGAAGGTCGCGCGCGCGAAATGCTCGGCGATGTCGGGATCGGTGCGGCAAAAACTGTTGGTCAGCTCGACGCCCAGTTCGGGCTTGTCCGGCGCGCCCATGATGGCCGGCGCCATGTTGCTCGACCATCCGAGGTAGTTGCCGGCCATGGTGTCGAGCAGGTCGTCGATGTCGGCGCGCGAAAAGCCGCCCCGATAGCCGTCGTCGTCGATGTAGCAGGGCGACGGCCCCACCATGATCTGGGCGCCGAACAGGGATGGCGCGGTGTTGGCGGCGAGCAGGCCGATCATCGAACTGACCGAGTGGCCGACGAAAATGACGGAGCCCTCCGCGCAGCCGTCGACGATCTCGAGCAGGTCGTCGGCGTAGCCGCGCAGGCTGGCGTATTTGCGCTTGTCGTAGGCGGCCAGGTCGGAGGCGCCGCTGCCGACCAGGTCGAACAACACCAGGCGGAACTGGTCCTTGAAGGCAGGCACCAGGTGGCGCCACATGCTCTGGTCGCAGCCGAAGCCGTGCGCCAGCACCATGGTGGCCGGGCCTTCGCCGTGCAGCTGGATGTTGTTGCGTCGTTGCAGGCTAGTGGGTGGAGTGCGCATGGCGGGCCGGGGGCGGAGATCGAATCAGGGGAAACGGATCATAGCACCGGGGCGGCGCCGGTCCTGTTCCGTTTGGCGCGGGCAGCGCCCCGACGTCCCCCTGTGCCCCGGCTCAGTCCTGCGGCTTGCGCAGGTTGGCCAGCGCGACGTACTGCTCGAGGCCGATGGCCTCGGGACGCGCGCCCGGGTCGATGCCGGCGGCGACGATCTGCGGCTCGGTAAACATGCCGGCCAGGCAGTTGCGGATCACCTTGCGGCGCTGCGAGAAGGCTTTCAGCACCACCGCTTCGAGCGTGGCGCCGTCGCAGGCGAGCTTGCGCGCGGTCGGCACCATGCGCACGATGGCCGATTCGACCTGCGGCGGCGGATCGAAGGCGGTCGGCGGCACGATGAACATCAGCGCCATGTCGTAGCGCCATTGCAGCATCACCGACAGGCGGCCGTAGACCTTGCTGCCGGGTGCGGCGACCATGCGCTCGACCACTTCCTTTTGCAGCATGAAATGCTGGTCTTCGATCAGGTGCGCGAACTCGGCCAGGTGGAACAGCAGCGGGCTCGAAATATTGTAGGGGAGGTTGCCGACCACCCGCAGTTTCTGCCCGGCCGGCACCGGAATCTGGCTGAAATCGAACTTCAGAGCGTCGCCCGAGTGCACCGTCAATTTGTCGCGCGGGAAGGATTTTTCCAGGCGCGCCACCAGGTCGCGGTCAAGCTCGACGACGTGCATGTGATCAAGCTGGGCGACCAGCAGCGCCGTCATGGCGGCCAGCCCGGGGCCGATCTCGACCATCGCCTGGCCGCGCGCCGGACCGATGGCGTCGATGATGTCGGCAAGGACCATTTTGTCGGTCAGGAAATTCTGACCGAAGCGTTTGCGGGCAACGTGCTTCATGAGTGGATTTTTTTCGTGGAGTGGAAAACGCCGGCGTCAGGCGTGGGCGCGCCTGGCCTGGACCATCCGCAGCGCGGCGCTGATCGCCTCGCGCATGCTGCTGTCGTCGGCCAGGCCGAGACCGCGCACGGCCAGGTCGAGCGCGGTGCCATGGTCGACCGAGGTGCGGATCAGCGGCAAGCCGAGGGTGATGTTGATGCCGCGCCCGAAGGTGGCGTACTTGAGCACCGGCAGGCCCTGGTCGTGGTACATCGCCAGCACGCAGTCGGCCTCGCGCAGGTACTTCGGCTGGAACAGGGTGTCGGCCGGATACGGTCCGCGCGCGTCGATGCCGCGTTCGCGCGCCGCCGCCAGCGCCGGGATGATGGTGTCGATCTCTTCGCGTCCGAGGTAGCCGTTTTCGCCGGCGTGCGGATTGAGGCCGGCCACCAGGATACGCGGCGCGGCGATGCCGAACTTGCGCTTGAGGTCAGTGTCGATGATGTCGAGGATGCGCGCCAGGCTGTCGCCCGTGATGGCGGCGGCCACCTTGGCCAACGGCAGGTGGGTGGTGGCCAGCGCCACCCGCAGCGGCGGCTCGCCCGGGCCGGGCACGCCCGCCAGCATCATCACCACCTGGTCGGTGGCGGTGCGCTCGGCGAGGTATTCGGTGTGGCCGGAAAACGCCACGCCGGCATCGTTGATGGTGCTCTTTTGCAGCGGCGCGGTGACGATCGCCTCGAACCAGCCGGCCTGCACGCCTTCGACCGCCAGGTCGAGGGTGGCCAGCACGGCGCGGCCATTGTCGGGATCGAGCACGCCGGGGCGCACGTGGGCGCCGAGCGGCACGTCGACCACGGCGATGCGCTCGGCGCCGAACTTCGGCAGGCCGCCATTGCGCAGCGCCTGGGTCGACAGCGCCGCCAGGCGGATGGCCGGGTCGATCAGGCTGGCGGTGAGGGCCAGGAAGGCGGCGTCGCCCAGCAGCACGCAGTCAGCCTGCGCGCGCAGCGCCCAGGCGGCGCGGATGGCGATCTCGGGGCCGATGCCGGCCGGTTCGCCGGTGGTGATGGCGAGCACCGGGCGGGCGGCGGCCATGGGCTTAACGGTCCTCGCGGAACTCGACGTAGGCGCGGTCGCGCACCTGGCGCGCCCAGTCGTCGGTGGCCTCGGCCAGCTTGCGCTCGCGGATCACGTTGCGCGCGGCGTTGCGGGCACGCTCCTTGGAGACGTCCTCGCTCTTGCGCTCGATGACTTCGATCAGGTGGTAGCCGTACGGGGTTTCGACCACGCCGCTGACCTGGCCCGGTTTCAGGTCGGCCATCGCGGCTTCCATTTCCGGCACCACGTCGCCCGGATACAGCCAGCCCAGGTCACCGCCCTTGGTGGCCGACGAATCGTTCGACACCAGCTTGGCCAGGTCCTCGAACTTGGCGGCCTTGTTGTCGAGGCGCTCCTTGAGGTCGAGCAGCTTGCGCTTGGCTTCGGCCGCCGTCATGGTCGGCGTGACCTTGAGCAGGATGTGGCGCGCGTGCACTTGCTGGATCGGCGCCGCTTCGGCGGCGGCGGCCGGGTTGCGCTTGTCGGCCACCTTCAGGATGTAGAAGCCGCCGGAGGTCTTGATCACCGGGGTGACCTGGCCGGGACGCAGCTTGATCAGCTGGTCGGCGAACAGCTGCGGCAGCTTGTTGGGGTCGCGCCAGCCGATCGCGCCGCCCTGCAGGGCGTCGGGCGCGTCCGAATAGGTGGCGGCGATCTTGGCGAAGTCGGCGCCGGTGCGCAGCTGGCGCGCGACGTCGTCGGCCTTGGCCTTGCGCGCGGCGATCTGCTCGGGACCGGCGTTTTCGGGAATCCGCACCATGATCTGCGAGATGTTCAGTTCGACCTGCTCGGCGGCGGCGGCTTTTTCGGTCGCCAGGTAGGTGTCGACCTCGGCGTCGGAAATCTGGATCTTGCCGTCGACCTCGTGCTCGCGCAGGCGCTGCAGCATGATCTCGTTGCGGATCTCTTCGCGGAAGCCGGCGTAGCTCATGCCGTCTTTTTCGATCTGGTTGCGCATGTCCTGCAGCGAGATCTTCTGGCCTTCGGCGATGCGGCCGATGGCGCGGTCGAGCATCTGGTCGTCGACCCGCACGCCCATTTCCTTGGCCAGCTGAATTTGCGCGCGCTCGGCGATCATCTGTTCGAGCACCTGGCGGCGCATGTCGGCGGCGTCGGGCATCGGCGCGTTTTGCGCCTTCATGCGCTGCTCGATGGTTTTGACGCGGGCGTCGATTTCATTCTTGGTGATGACTTCATCGTTGACCACCACCGCGACGGCGTCGATCAGGTTGCCGCTCGAGGTGGCCGGCGGCACGAAGCCGGCGGTCTTGGCGGCGGCGGCAGGTTTGGCGGCGCCGGCCGGCGCAGTGGCTGCCGGTGCGGTGGCGGCCGGCTTGGCGGCGGCCGGCGCGGCGTTCTGGGCGGAGGCCGGGGCGGCGCACAGGGCGCCCATCAGGGCGGCGGCCAGGGAGAGTGGGTGCAGTCGGATAGTGCGCATAATCTGGGAAACATTCATATTCAGGTGAATGAAAAAATCCGTCGCCGGTTACTGGCGGCCCGCTTCGGGGTTCAGCCGTGTGTAACCGGGGATGTTCTTGTAAAACGACTCGAGCGGATTGCCAAATCCGAGCTTCGACAAGCCATTTAGCTGCAACTGGAAAAACTTCGGCGTCGACACCGTTTGCGCCGCCGTCACGAAGCGCTGGGCTCCCATCCGGAACACCCAGCAATCGGCTTTGTATTCGAGTCCGATCAGGCTCTCGAGCATCTTGCGGTCCTTGAGCGAGTAGCTGACCCGCCCCACGCCGTACCAGCGGGCCGACAGCGGCCACTGGGTCGACAGGTCGACGTTGCGGAAGCTGTCGCGCTGGAAGCGGTACTCGGCGTTGATCACGCGTTTCGGCGACGGCTGCCACTGCACCCCGTAATTCGCACTATACAGGCTGCGGGTACTCGCATTGTATTGTACTGCGCTGTCGAAATTCCAGTAATCGGAGACCCGCCCCGACACCGCCACCAGCGCGTCCGAGTGGCTGGCGTTGGGGGTGGCGAGCGGGTCGAGCTGAACCCGCTGGGTGCTAAAATAGAAGCGCTGGCCGATCGCCATGCGCAGCCGCTCGGCGCCGTTGCTCTCGATGAAGCGCGACACTACCGCCGCCGTGACCTGGTTGGCGTCGGAGATGCGGTCCGAACCGATGAAGCGGTTCTCGCTGAAGATCTGGGCGAAGCTGAAGCCCGCTTCGGCGGTGTCGAAATTGGGGAAGCGCGACTGGTCCTTGTAGGGCGTGCGCACGTAGAACAGGCGCGGTTCGAGCGTCTGGGTGACGGCGCGGCCGAACAGTTTGCTGTCGCGCTCGAACACCAGGCCGCTGTCGAGCGAGAAGGTGGGCAGCACGCGCGACAGGGGGCTGCCGTCATTGACGATGGTGGTCAGCGCGCCCTGGCCGCCGATGCTGCCGCTGGTGCTCGACAGGCCGCTGCCGTCGAGCTGGTACTGGCTGGCGTTGAGCATCAGCTTCGGCGTGATGAAGTAGCCGGGGCGGATCCACGGATAGCTGACCTGGCCGAGCGCCACCACGCGGTTGCCGCGCACTAGGTCGGGATGCCAGAAGCGGGTGGCCTCGGCGTCGACCGACCAGTCGAAACCGGCGACGTCGTAGCGGCCGCTGTGGAAGTTAATCTGCGGCATGCGGTCGTAGGGGCGCGCCACGGTGTAGGCCGGGTTGGCGGCGGCGGCCGGGTCCTGCAGGATCTGGTAGCTCTGGGCGCGCGCCGACAGGCTCCAGTAGCGGCTCTGGTAGTCGGTGCGCAGCTCGCGCAGCAGCTGGCGCTCGGCGCTGCCGGCGATCGACTGCGAGAAGTCGCTCGGATATTCGTTGTCGGAGGCCGCGCGCACGTTCCAGCCGAAAGTGAGCGCCTTGGTGAGCGACTGGTTGTGCACGGAATTGAGCAGCCAGCGGTCGGTCTTGGTGATGCGGTCGTGCACCAGCAGCTCGAACTGGGTGCTGCCGGCGTAGGGGCCGGCGGCGGTTTCGCCCAGGTAGCGCGCGGTCGCGCCCATTTGCAGGCCGCGGTCGACGATCAGGCGCGGGTACAGCGTCAGGTCGCGGTTCGGCGCGATGTTCACGTAGTAGGGCACCATTGCCTCGGCCGAGCCGGTCGGGCTAAAGCCGACGCTCGGCGGCAGCCAGCCGGAGCGGCGCGCGCCCGACAGCGAGAACGACATCGCCGGCGTGCCCATGATCGGCACGCCCTTGAAATAGATGACCGTCTTGCCGGCCACGCCGACGTCGCGGCCCTGGTCGAGGCGCAGGGTGCTGGAGGTCAGGTACCAGTCGGGATTGGGGCCGTCGCAGGTGCTGTAGGTGCCGCGGCTGACGAGCGCCTCGTCCTCGCTGAGAAAGTCGATGCGGTTGGCATTGCCTTGCGCATTGTTGAGCTTCATCTTGTATTCGGGATGCAGCAGCCAGCCCTTGCCGGAACTGAGGTTCAACTGCAGCTCGTCGCCCTTGAAGCGGTCGCCGTTGCGCCACATGTTGATGTTGCCGCGCGCCGTGACTTCATCCTCGGGAATCTTGTAGCAGGCCGAGTCGGCCGTCATGCGGGTGGCGGCCTCGATGATCTCGACGTTGCGGTCGAGATTGACCTGGCGGTCGGCCTGGCCGGTCACTTCCTCGGCGCGCACGAGGACCTTGTCGTCGGCGGCCGGCGCGGCAGCGGGCGCCGGCGCCGGAGGGGCCGGGGCGGCTACCGGCAGCTGCGCCATCTGGGCATGCAGCGGCGCCGCGCAAAACAGCGCGGCCAGGGCCAGCGCGACGCGCCGCGGCGGGAACGGGGCCGGGAACCAGTTCATGTAGGAAGAAGCAACAACACCATGGATCGGTATCTGCGAATGTCGAATCCGCCATTATAGGGGAAGTCGGTGCGCGGCGGTCCGACGCGTCAGGTCATCGTGCATTGCTTCGATTGCAAGGCTGACAGAATTTACCCGCTTTACGGCTGATCTCTCGTTTCAGCATCTTCGAGGGCGACAATTTTCCTCAGCAGGGCATCGACACGATCGGCGCCGACAAAACCCTCCCGGCGGGCAAGCTCAGCTTTCGCTAGCAAAAGTTCGTCTTCCAACGCGGAGATCTTCGCAAGCAAGGCGTCGAAGTCGCCTCTTGATACCAGGTAGGCCATCAATCTGTCGTGTTTCGACACGCCGACTGGATGGAGCAAGGCTTCGTCGAGCAGCTCGCCGAACCTGGTCTTGGCCTCTTTTGCCGTGAATATACGGAATGGGGAAGCGGCGCTCATTGGGTTGTTCCTTGGTGGCGACGGGTACAAAGCGGAGTTGGCAAGCACCATGTTAGGCGAAACGCCATGTTGATTAAAGTGCGCACTTTAGTGTGTTTTTGATATTAATCAACTAGCTCTGTCTTCGAAAGCCGAACTTGCAGGACGCCTCTCAAATGGCTCGCCAGGCGCCATCCAGGCAAAGGCAGGATCGCCGATTGGACTGCGACACGGTAGCTAATCGCGTATCATGGCAGCCACATTGCCGGGCTGCCGAGCGCCGGCCGCGTTTTGACTCTCTGTTCACCCTTCGTTTTTCACAGGTCGCCGCATGACTTCACTTTCCGCCACCCCCGACCCGGTCGCCGCCGACGCCCGCCTGGCCGCGCTGACCGCCTGGCTCGGCACGCTCGATCTGGTCGACACCGGCTCGCGCCGCTCCGCCTCGAGCGACGCCAGCTTCCGCCGCTACTTCCGGCTCGACGTGCTGCCGGCCCTGCGCGCCAAGCTGGGCGACACCTTGATCGCGATGGACGCGCCGCCCGAGCGCGAGAACGTCCCCGCCTTCATCCAGGTGGCCGGCCTGCTGCTCGAAGCCGGCGTGAGCGTGCCGGCGATCGTCGCGCGCGACGTGCCCAACGGCTTCCTGCTGCTGTCGGACCTCGGCACCACCACCTACCTGCAGCGGCTCGGCGTCGACAACGCCGCCTTCATGTACTCGGACGCGGTCGACGCGCTGATCAAGTTCCAGCTGCACAGCCAGCCCGGCGTGCTGCCCGAATTCGACCGCGCCTTCGTGCTGCGCGAGATGAACCTGTTCCCCGAGTGGTTCATCGGCCGCCACCTGGGCGTGACGATGACGGACGCGCAAACCGCGCAGCTGAACGGCGTGTTCGAGGCGATCACCGCCAACGTGCTGGCGCAGCAGCAGGTCTATATGCACCGCGATTTCCATTCGCGTAACCTGATGTTCCTCGACACCGGCAACCCCGGCGTGCTCGATTTCCAGGACGCCGTGTTCGGCCCGGTCACCTACGACCTCGGCTCGCTGCTGCGCGACGCCTACATCCAGTGGGACGAGGAAGTGGTGCTCGACTGGGTGGTGCGCTACTGGCAGCGCGCCAAGCAGGTCGGCCTGCCGGTCAATCCCGACATCGACGCCTTCTACCGCGATTTCGAATTCATGGCCTTGCAGCGCCACCTGAAAATCCTCGGTATCTTCTGCCGCCTGAACTACCGCGACGGCAAGAGCAACTACCTGGGCGACCTGCCGACCGTGCTCGATTATGTGCGCAAGACCGCCAACCGCTACACCGTCCTCAAGCCGCTGGTGCGCCTGCTCGATGCGTTCGAGGACAAGGCGCCGCAAGTCGGCTACACCTTTTAAGCATTGAAAGTACCAGCATGAAAGCGATGATTTTTGCCGCCGGCCGCGGCGAGCGCATGCGCCCGCTCACCGACACCTGCCCGAAACCGCTGCTCAAGGTGCGCGGACGGCCGCTGATCACCTGGCACGTGCTCAACCTGGTGCGCGCCGGGATCACCGAGATCGTGATCAACCACGCCCACCTCGGCCATCTGATCGAGGCCGAACTGGGCGACGGCAGCAAGTACGGCGCGACGATCGACTATTCGCACGAGGAGACCGCGCTGGAAACTGCCGGCGGCATCGCCAAGGCCCTCCACCTGCTGGGCGACGCGCCCTTCCTGGCGATATCGGGCGATATCTATTGTCCCTACTTCGACTTCGAGCAGGTCAAGGACGTGCTGCACGACCACGACGTGATGGGCAACGCCTACACGCCCGAGCAGCGCGACGTCTGCTGGCTGTACCTGGTCGAGAATCCGGATCACAATCCGGACGGCGACTTCGGCATGACGATGTACTCGGTCACGAACGACGGCGCGCCCAAGTGGACATTCGGGAATATCGGCGTGTACCGGCCGGAGATGTTCCGCCACATCACGCCGGGCGATCACGCCAAGCTCGGGCCCCTGATCCGCCAGTATTGCGACACCCGCCAGGTCGGCGGCGAGGTGTATGAAGGCGAGTGGGTCAACGTCGGCACGGTCGAACAGCTTGATGCCCTCAACGCACCCGCCGCGCCGCGCGCGCCGCGGACGACGTGAGCGCCGTGAGTGCCTTCGCCGCGCGGCGCGCGCGCCTGTGCGCGCAGATGGCGCCGGGCGCGGTGGCGGTGCTGCCGACCGCGCCGGAAGTGGCGCGCAACAGCGACAGCGATTACCCCTACCGGCACGACAGCTACTTCTACTACCTGAGCGGCTTCACCGAGCCGGACAGCGTGCTGGTGCTGGTCGCGGCGCGCGGCGACACGCCGGCGCGCGCGGTGCTGTTCTGCCGCCAGAAAAACCTCGAACGCGAAATCTGGGACGGCTTTCGCCACGGCCCGGATGGCGCGCGCGTCGCCTTCGGTTTCGATGCCGCCTATCCGATCGAAGAGCTCGACACCGATATCGTCAAGCTGATGGCCAACGCGCCGGCCGTGTACTACGCGCTCGGCCACAGCGCGGCGCTCGATGTGCAGATGAAGACCTGGCTCGGCCAGCTGCGGCGCCAGGCCCGCGCGGGCGTGAGCACGCCGGCGGCGGCGCACGATCTGCTCGCCATGCTCGACGAAATGCGCGTGTTCAAGGACGATGGCGAGCAGGCGCTGATGCTGCGCGCCGCCACCATCTCGGGCCAGGCGCACGCGCGGGCGATGCGCGCCTCGAAGCCGGGCATGTTCGAGTACGAGATCGAGGCCGAGCTGCTGCACGAATTTCGCCGCCAGGGCGCCCAGGCGCCGGCCTACACGCCGATCGTCGCGGCCGGGGCCAACGCCTGCGTGCTGCACTATCACGCCAACCAGGCGCAAAGCCGCGACGGCGACCTGATCCTGATCGACGCCGGCTGCGAACTTGACAGCTACGCCGCCGACATCACCCGCACCTATCCGGTCAACGGCCGCTTCTCCGCGCCGCAGAAGGCATTGTACGAGCTGGTGCTGGCGGCGCAGGCGGCGGCGTTGGCCGCCATCGTTCCGGGCCTGCCCTACAGCGGCATGCACGACGCCGCGCTGCGGGTGCTGGCGCAAGGGATGCTCGACCTCGGCCTGCTGGACAAGGCCAAGTTCGGCGGCGTAGACGACGTCATCGCCGAGCGCGCCCACATGCAGTTCTACATGCACGGCACCGGCCACTGGCTCGGTCTCGACGTGCACGACGTCGGCGCCTACCGCGACGTCCACGCCGAAGGCAAGCCGTCGCGTCCACTGCAGCCTGGCATGGTGCTGACGGTCGAACCGGGCATCTACGTGCGGCCGGCGCCCGGCGTGCCGGAACAGTTCTGGCATATCGGCATCCGCATCGAGGACGACGTGCTGGTCACGCCGGGCGGTTACGCGGTGCTCAGCGAAGCGGCGCCCAAACAGGTCGCCGAGATCGAAGCATGGATGAAGGGCGGCTGATGGCGAACCGTGTGGAGATCGCCATTTGCGGCGCCGGCCCGGTCGGCATGGCGGCCGCGCTCATGCTGGCGCAAGGCGGCGTGGCGCCGGCGGACATCGCGCTGATCGACGCCAAGTCGCTCGGCCAGGCCATCAGCGATCCGCGTTCGATCGCGATTTCCTACGGCAGCCGGATGCTGCTCGAAGGGATCGGCGCCTGGCCGCTGCCGGCCACCGCGATCCATCAGATTCACGTCTCGCGGCGCGGCCAGTTCGGCCGCACGATGATCGAGCGCGAAGCGCAGCAGGTGCCGGCGCTAGGCTATGTCACCCGCTACGGCGACCTGGTCAATGCGCTGTCGGTCGCCTGCGAACGGGCCGGCATCGCGCCGCTGCGGCCGGTGAAGGTCACCGCCTGCGACGAGCGGGAAGACGGCGTCAGCTTGCAGCTTGACGATGGCGGCACGCTCGACGCGGCGCTGGTGGCGCAGGCCGAAGGCGGCTTGTTCGGCGAGCAGCAGGCGCGCGCGCGCCAGCACGATTACGGCCAGAGCGCGGTGATAGCGCGGGTGGCGGCCAGCGCGCCGATCGCGCACCGGGCTTATGAACGTTTCACTAACGAAGGCCCGCTCGCGCTGCTGCCGCAGGAAGGCGCCGACGGCTTGCAGTACGCGCTGGTGTGGTGCGTGCGGCCCGAGCATGCGCAGGCGCTGCTGGCAGTGGACGATGCCGCTTTCCTGGCGCAGTTGGGGGCAGCGTTCGGCACCCGGCTTGGATCATTCACGCGCTGTTCGTCGCGTATCGCGTATCCGCTCGGCCTGAACGCGGAGCCGCGCGCGACCGCCCGCACGGTCGCCATCGGCAATGCGGCGCAGACGCTGCATCCGGTGGCGGGACAGGGTTTGAATCTTGGTTTGCGCGACGCGGCGGTGCTGGCGCGCCTACTCGCAAAGGGAATGACGCCGGAGCAGTTGGCCAAGTTCGCCGATGCGCGCACGCTCGATCGCAAACTTACCGTCAATTTGACGGACGCGATGGCGCGCGTGTTTGCGGGCACCGGGCCGCTACAGGCACTGCTTGGCTTGTCGCTCGGCGTGCTCGACGCGGTCGCGCCGGCACGCTCGCTGCTGGCCGATGCGATGATGTACGGCCGGCGCTAAGCAAGCAAGGAATCCTTCGTGAGAAACCCAAGCAAGCAGACTGCGGTGCGCATCTGCCCAGCGCACTCCAACGCATGGGCGTACTCTCCGGGGCAGTAATCCACATCGGCGTATCGCGAAACCTTACCCGATAAGTAAGGCCGACGTGTTGGGAATCATCTGATGCGTTTCAACGTCTCGATGTGTAATCGGGTCGGTGTAACGCGTGGTCTGAACGCGCACCGATGTAGGGGCGGCGATTTGCAGGCTCTGGACAAACGGAATCATATCCAAAGGAAAACGCACCCTGACTTTTTTCGATTCCGTGCGAATGTCCAATTTCCCACTCTCAAAAATACCAGACACCACACCTTCAATGGTTTCCTCATAAATCTGGGATTCCGCCACGCCATCCAGCAGCGCCTTGATTCTCACGACCTCGGCAGAAGTTCCATGCCAGACATGCAGGGCACCCCGGTCCTGCCAAGTGAACTCTGCTGACAGGCCGGCCGCGTCAATCGCTTTTAGCGCTTCGCCGAACAGTTGCGCGGCCCGTCCACCGACCGCATCGACGGCATCGAAGAATTCATCATTTGGTGCCAATAGAAGCTGGAAGGTTTGAGTGAAGATGTCGCGAAGTAGACTTTCCCCCGCCAGGTCTGCAGCGCCGTTTCCCGTCAGAAGAATCCGCGTGGACCCAGGCGCCAATCCAGCAAGTTTCAAATTCAGAGCGTCGCCAATATCGAAGCCGATCCTGCCTTCGACCACACCGTGTCGAAGGTGATACGCGGCAGCTTTCCAAGCCCGGTTCAATGGATCAACAATTTTCAAGAATGAATCGAGCAGGATTGATCCGTTAGCCTTTGGACCAAGAAAGCGCATATCGAGCAACTCGCCTGAGGCGCGAGCATATTCTTGCGCTAGCATTTGCGTAGCTTCCCGTGCGGCGTCTGCTTGATTAGTGGCAGCAACGTTCAGCCAAAAGTCGCCAGGAGCACTGGCGGCGCGCTCAGCAGTCTGCCGCGCTTCGCGCTGCAATTCGCCGGCATGACGTTCGAGAAAATCGGTGCTCATACTATCAACTCCACAAAACCCTTAGCGCTGCGCCCGTCGTGCTGAAATCCGAACAGGCCCCGCCAGTATGCCTCACGATTCATCTGTGCGTCCGGACTTGGCGTTTCAGTGTACAAATCAATCCCGAATGCCGCCCGGGCCTTGGCGCGATCCGTCATCGCGAGTAATTCCACCTTGCCCTCGTCAGTAATTGGCCCCACGAAGGCGGGATTCCAAAGGACACAGTCCAAGTCACCCGGCTCCGGCTTCCTGGTAACGTACGAGCCGTCCAGCCACAGAGTTGCGGTAACATTGAGCTGCCGAAGCCTGGCTACCCATTGGTCAAGTTGCGAAAATAGTTGCAATCGACGGCTTGCCTCAGGCATCGGGGAAACGAAGGTTTCGCGATGGGTATCCATGGTCTTTCTGTGGATGCCAACTCGGAGAATGGGCGGAAAGTCGTCTTTGGGCAACATGCTTCCTCGAAGTCGTCAGCCTGCCGATACGTGGTTTATAGCGCTTCCGTACTACCACGCGTCGATTAAACGCTGTCTCACTAAAGTAGCCACAGGCAATATCATCTGGTCATCGCTACTTGCAAGTTCGCCGTCAAATGGTTTGACGTAAGGTGGCCACTTGGTCTACAGTGCCTTTCCTGCAACCATTTTATCGATAACAGATTATGCGGAATCTTCGCGTCGCCCTCCTCACGGTTATACGGAAGGACCTGCTTGGCTCGGCTCTCATCGTGATGGCGATTTCAGTCGCTCATTACATCCGTCACGGTTCGCTGGACGCGGGGGACGCCATGAGCGCGGTGGCGGCGATCATCTTCTGTCTCGTCCTGCAGGTGTGCGCTGAATTGGTCCATCTGCGAAAGAACTGAATCCAAGCGCACACGACCCTGGCTACTCGACTGCCTTGACCATCGCCTCGATCACCTTCTTGGCGTCGCCAAACACCATCATCGTGTTCGGCTGGTAGAACAGGTCGTTGTCCAGACCCGCGTATCCCGAGGCCATCGAGCGCTTGTTGACGATAATGCTCTTGGCTTTGTACGCCTCCAAAATCGGCATGCCGGCGATCGGCGACTTCGGATCCTTGGCCGCCGGATTGACCACGTCGTTCGCGCCCAGCACCAGCACCACGTCGGTCTGGCCGAATTCGCCGTTGATGTCCTCCATCTCGAACACCTGGTCGTAAGGCACTTCGGCCTCGGCGAGCAGCACGTTCATGTGGCCCGGCATGCGGCCGGCCACCGGGTGGATCGCGTACTTCACGATCACGCCCTTGTGGGTCAGCTTCTCGACCAGCTCCTTCAATGCATGCTGGGCGCGCGCCACCGCGAGGCCGTAGCCCGGCACGATGATCACGGTTTCGGCATTGCTCATGATGAAGGCCGCGTCGTCGGCCGAGCCGGACTTGACCGGCCGCTGGGGCGCCGCCTCGCCGCTGCCGGCGCCCGCCGCCTCGCCGCCGAAGCCGCCCAGGATGACGTTGAAGAACGAGCGGTTCATCGCCTTGCACATGATGTAGGAGAGGATCGCGCCCGACGAACCCACCAGCGAACCGGCGATGATCAGCATGGCGTTATTGAGCGAAAAGCCGATACCGGCGGCCGCCCAGCCAGAGTAACTATTGAGCATGGAGACCACCA
>JBDSTZ010000489.1:0-7819 GCA_039927975.1 Massilia sp.
AGCGGGCGGATCGGCGGCGTTTGGGCGTGGCGCGAGGGGGAATGGCGGCGCTGAATTGCTGCCTTAGTTGGACTCTCTCGGCGAAGGCAGATTCGACCGTGGGCTTGCGCGCATCGTCACCGGCGACCAGATTTTTGGGCTGCGGATTGGGCGTCGACGAAGCGGGGCGGTCGCTTGCCGCGCCCTCTGCGCAGGGCGTTCCCGGAATACGAGTTGCCCGAGCTTGCCGGGAAGGCCGGCGATGCTTGAGCTCGTGTCCTTTTTTCGGACCTGACCCTCAGCTCTGTGTTGTGCGGAATTTGAGCGGCCCAAGCTGGCCGGGAAGGCCGGCGATACTTGAGCTCGTGTCCTTTTTTTCGACCTGACCCCCAGCGTTGTGGATTAGCGCCCCAAGCTAGCCGGTAGGCCAGCGGCGCTTGAGCTCCTGTCCACTTTTCGGACCTGACCCCCAGCTTTGTGGACAGCGAGTTTGGACAGTCGCGTACGTTCCGCTAGCAGCAGCCGCCACCCTTGCCGCGACCGCCGTAGCGGGCTTGCTGGCGCTCGCGGAAGAAGGCTTCGTAGCTCATCACGGGGCGGTCCGGATGTGCGCGCGCCATGTGATCGAGATAGGCCCGGTAGTCGGGCAGGCCCACCATCAGGCGCAGGCTCTGGCCGAGGTAGCGGCCAGCCTGCGCCAGCGCAGCGGCGTTCATGGCGCCGGCACCAGCGGGGCCGGCGCGAACGGCGTTTCCATCGCGCTCGGGCTGGCGTTGGCGCGCGCCTGCATGATCGCCCGCACGCCATACAGCAGCACCGCCAGCACGACGAAGATGAAGAGGGCGGCCATGGCGGCGTCGAGGTAGTCGTTGAACACGATCTGCCGCATCTGCACCATGGTCTTGGCCGGCGCCAGCACCTGGCCCAGGTCGATCGCCGCCTGGAACTTGGACGCGTGCGCGAGGAAGCCGACCCGCACATCGGCATCGAAGATCTTTTGCCAGCCCGCCGTCAATGTGCAGACAAGCAGCCAGATGGTCGGGGTGATCGTCACCCAGGCGTATTGCGCCCGCTTCATCTTGAAAAGCACGCATGTCGCCAGCACCAGCGCGATGCCGGCGAGCATCTGGTTGGCGATCCCGAACAGCGGCCACAGGGTGTTGATGCCGCCCAGCGGGTCGACTACGCCCTGGTAGAGAAAGTATCCCCAGGCCGCCACGCACAGCCCGGTGGCCAGCAGGTTGGCCAGCAGCGATTCGGTGCGCTTGAGGCCGGGGGCGAAGGCGCCCATCAGGTCTTGCAGCATGAAGCGCCCGGCCCGGGTGCCGGCGTCGACGGCGGTGAGGATGAACAGCGCTTCGAACAGGATGGCGAAGTGGTACCAGAAGGCCATCATGGTCTTGCCACCCAACACGCCGGCGAGGATGTTGGCCATGCCGACGGCCAGCGTGGGCGCGCCGCCGGCCCGCGCGACGATGCTGTGCTCGCCGACGTCGCGCGCCGTTTGCGCCAGCATCTCCGGCGTGACCACGAAGCCCCAGTTGGCGATCGCCCGCGCCGCGCTCTCGCCGGTGGCGCCGAGCGCGGCCAGCGGACTGTTCATGGCGAAATAGATGCCGGGCTCGATGGTCGAGGCGGCCACCAGGGCCATGATGGCGACGAACGATTCCATCAGCATCGCGCCGTAGCCGATGAAGCGGGCGTGCTGTTCGTTCTCGATCATCTTGGGGGTGGTGCCGGAGGCGATCAGCGCGTGGAAGCCCGACACGGCGCCGCAGGCGATGGTGATGAAGAGGAAGGGGAACAAGCTGCCCGACCACACCGGGCCGCTGCCGTCGATGAAGCGGGTCAGGGCCGGCATCTTGAGGTCGGGCGCGACGATGAGGATGCCGACCGCCAGCGCGAGAATGGTGCCGATCTTGAGGAAGGTCGACAGGTAGTCGCGCGGCGCCAGCAGCAGCCAGACCGGGATGACCGAGGCGACGAAGCCGTAGCCGATCAGCATCCAGGTCAGTTCGGGGCCGGTGAAGGTGAACAACGGACCCCAGGTGGGCGAATCGTGCACGACCTGGCCGCCGATGATGGCCAGCATCAGCAGCACGAAGCCGATGGCCGAGATTTCGCCGATTCTGCCGACCCGCAGAAAGCGCGAATACACGCCCATGAACAGGGCGATGGGGATGGTCGCCATGACGGTGAAGCTGCCCCAGGGCGAGCCGGTGAGGGCCTTGACGACGATGAGCGCGAGCACCGCCAGGATGATGACCATGATCAGGAAGGTGCCGAACAGGGCGATGACGCCGGGTATCTCGCCAAGCTCGGACTTGATGAGGTCGCCCAGCGAGCGGCCGTCGCGCCGCATGGAAATGAACAGCACCATGAAGTCTTGCACCGCGCCGGCGAACACCACCCCCGCCAGAATCCACAGCACCCCCGGCAGGTATCCCATTTGCGCGGCCAGCACCGGCCCGACCAGCGGGCCGGCGCCGGCGATGGCGGCAAAGTGGTGGCCGAACAGCACGTAGCGGTTGGTCGGCACGTAGTCGAGGCCGTCGTTGTGCTTGTAGGCCGGGGTCTGGCGGCCGGGGTCGAGCGCGAGCACGCGCTTGGCGATAAAGAGGCTGTAAAAGCGGTAGGCGACCAGGTAGACGCAGACGGCGGCGACGACGATCCAGACGGCGTTGATGGTTTCGCCCCGATTGAGCGCGATATAAGCGAGCGCGGCGGCGCCAAGCACAGACAGCCCGGCCCATCCGAGGTGGCTAGTAAGACGTTTCATGGTGTCTCCTTGGTGGTGAAGTGCTGCACCTTTGCGCAGTTAGACAGCGAAACGGAGCGATAAATTCATGCCCGAGCATGGATTTGTCGACGACGCGAACGGTCGTGCGTATATTGCAAACAATATATTTTGATTGCCTTTGGTTAATGGATCTAATAGTATGGGTCGGATACCTATTAGAGAGATGCCATGGCAGGGTCCGACTCCACAGTGCGAACGCCGCTGGACAAATACACCGTCGCCGGCGCGCGTGCGTTGTTGTGTTTACGCATCACCAAAGTGCGCCTCGCTGGCGCGGTGCCGGGCTGTCTTGGCGCTCGCGTGGCCGCATCCGATCCTGCCATAGCGCGCCGGGTTGCCCCGAAGGCCGGCTGGGCCCACTAAATATGTACGCTCCCCCCGTTTCCGACTTTGCCAGCAGCAGCGGCGCCGTGTGCGACGCCGTGCTGCGCCTGCGCGGCGACGCGCTGGCAGATGAACTCGGACGCGTGGCGCGCGCATTGCTCGGCAGTCCGTACGGGGTGTTCGTGGCAACTGGCGGCGCTGCGCCGCAGGGCACCGCCGAGCTGTTCGTCGACGGCGCGCAAAGCCTGTGCCAGGACGTCGTGTTCGAGGGGCAGCCGTTCGGCCAGTACGCTGTCGCGGGCCGGGTTAGTTATGGCGAGGCCGAGCGCCGCAACCTGGCGGCATTGGCCGCGTTGACCGCCAATCTGCTGCAGGTCCATTCACTGGCGCAACGCTCGACCAACGCCTTTGCCAAGGTCGAGGCGCGGCTGGCGCAACAGTCGCAAGTCCTCGACCAGATCCAGGAATCGGTGCTGACGATGGATCTGACCGGCTACATCACCAGCTGGAACCAGGGCGCCGAGGCGATGTTCGGCTATAGCGCGCTTGAGGCGATCGGCAACAACTTTCAATTCCTGCACGCCGAGGACGACCACGATTTTCACGATCCCTTCCTGGCGCAGGGCGGGCGCAAGCGCGAGGTGCGGCGGCGCAAGAAGTCGGGCGACGTGTTTTGGGCCAGCATGTCTTTCAGTCCATTGCGCGACCTGGCCGAGCGCCAGGTGGGGGTGATCGCCTATCTGAGCGACATCACCGAGCGCAAGCAGGCCGAGGAGCGCTTGTACCACCTGGCCTATTACGACGCCTTGACCGGATTGCCGAACCGCACGCTGTTCAACAAGCTGGTGGACCAGGCCCTGAGCATGGCGCAGCGCAACGACGGGCGCGGGGCGGTGCTGTTTGTCGACCTCAACCGCTTCAAGCTGATCAACGACGCGCTGGGTCGGCCGATCGGCGACACGCTGCTCGAACAGGTGGCGCTGCGTTTCAAACGCAGCTTGCGCGACGAGGACATCGTGGCGCGGCTCAATGGCGACGAATTCGCGGTGGGGCTGTTCGATATCCGCCAGCACTTCGAGGCGACCACGGTGGCGCAGAAGCTGCAAGCGGCGCTGACGGCGCCGTTCGAGATCGACGGCCACACGCTGAGCGTGGGCGCGAGCATCGGCATCAGCGTGTTTCCGCAGGACGCGGGCGACAGCGAAACGCTGCTGCGGCTGGCCGATATCGCGATGGTGCGGGCCAAGGAAGGGCCGGCGCGCGATGACAGCGTGGCGTTCTACAGCCGCGACATGAATATTGGCATGCAGCGCAGGATGCGGGTGGAATCGGGCCTGCGGCACGCGCTGGGCCATGGCGAATTGCTGCTGCATTACCAGCCGAAGTTCGAGATCGGCAGCGCGCGTCTGATCGGCGCCGAGGCGCTGGTGCGCTGGGTGCATCCCGAGCGCGGCCTGGTGCCGCCGGGCGAATTCATTCCGCTGGCCGAGACCACCGGCTTGATTTTGCAAGTGGGCGAGTGGGTGCTGGAGGCGGCCTGCGCGCAGGCGGCGATCTGGCAGCATGCCGGGTTGCTGCCGTTCCGGGTGGCGGTCAACGTGTCGGCGCGCGAATTTACCAGCGCGCTGCCGGGGCGGCTGGCCAGCACGCTGGGACGCTACCGGCTCGATCCAAGCTGGCTTGAGCTGGAGATCACCGAAAGCACATTGATGAACGAGATCGAGAACGTGATCGGCATCATGGACGAGATTCACAAGCTGGGGGTGGCGCTGTCGCTGGACGACTTCGGCACCGGCTACTCGAGCCTGTCGTACTTGAAGCGCTTTCCGATCGATACGCTCAAGATCGACCGGTCGTTCACCACCGGGCTGCCGGATGACGCCAGCGATTGCGCGATCGCCGCGACGATCATCAGCATTGGGCAACAATTGCATCACAAGGTGATCGCCGAAGGGGTGGAGACGGTGGAGCAGTATGAATTTCTGCGCAGCGCCGGCTGCGACGAGGTGCAGGGCTATTTGTTCTCGCAGCCGGTGCCGGCCGATCAGTTCGAAGCGTCGCTGCGGGATAATTGGTTGTTGATCAGTTAGAGGGCGGGACCGCGCCGCCCAGGGCGGGGTGATTTATGTATAATGCGGGTCTGCAGGAAGCGTGGCCGAGCGGTTGAAGGCACCAGTCTTGAAAACTGGCGACGGTGTGAGCCGTTCGTGAGTTCGAATCTCACCGCTTCCGCCAGGAAACTGTTTCAGAGGATTTCATGAGCGTTCAATAACCCGCGTTTGTCATAGTGATAGCGCGGGTTTTTTGTTTCAAGACGATGCAGATTATTTCGGGGCAGCTCAGTTTTTAAGGGGCAGTTTTGGTGGCAGTGTTACTATGCTCAAAAACCCATGCCCCCAAATGCCCAAACAAATACTTCCCCTCACTGACATTCAGGTTCGCAATGCGAAGCCGGCAGATAAGTCCTACAAGCTCTCCGATGGCGGCGGCCTCTATGTAGAGGTGATGCCCACAGGCACAAAGCTATGGCGGATGAAAGTGCGTCAAGCAAACGGTAAGGAGTCTCGTTTATCTTTTGGCTCCTATCCGTCGGTCTCGTTGGCGGAAGCTAGGGACGAGCGCTCTAAGGCGAAAAAACAGCAGGCTGCGGGTATCGACCCCACCCAGAGCAAGCGGATCGAGCGGCGCGCACGGAAGGAATCCGCAGAGAACACATTCGAATTTATAGCTAGGGAATGGCACGCGAACAAGGCGGAATCGTGGAAGGAAAATACTGCGAAAGAAGCGATCAACAGACTTCAGAACGACATTTTCCCACAGATTGGACGCCGTCCGATAATCGACGTAGATGCGCCATTGCTGCTTGACGTATTAAGGCTAGTCGAAAAGCGCGGGGCGGTTGATATGGCGGCTCGTCTTGGACAAATCTGCAGTCAAATTTTTCGATACGCCATTGCCAAGGGACTGATTCGATACAATCCGGTCCCGGACCTGCGTGGCGCGCTGAAGCCCAGGGCAAAAGGTCACCACGCGGCAATTGGTACAGATGAGCTCCCCGCTTTTCTGCAAGCTTTGAAAAAAAATCAAGCCGAGATGTACCTGCCCACGCGGATTTTGATGCGCCTCATGATGCTTGTGTTTGTCCGTACAAGCGAGCTCGTGGAGACCCCTTGGTCGGAAATCGACCTAGCCAACGAAATTTGGGTCATCCCATGGCAGCGCATGAAGATGGGGAAAAAGAAAATAAATCCTCGGAAACTCGACCATCATGTAAATCTGCCGCGTCAAGGCTGGGCACTGTTGCGAGAACTGCACGATGTAAACGGTGGCGGAAAGTATCTTTTCCCGAATCGAAACGATCATGAGCGACCTGCGTCAAATGGTGCGATCCTTCAAGCGCTGAAGCGGATGGGGTATGGAGGCAAGCATACGGGGCATGGCTTTCGTTCCCTTGCAATGGGCGTGATCAAGGCGAAATTGGGATATCGGCACGAGGTTGTGAACCGGCAGCTTGCTCACGGCTCAGATGACGATTATGGAGAAGCTTACGATCGTGAACAATTCATCAACGAACGGAAGGCGATGATGCAAGCCTATGCAGACTACATTGATTCTCTACATATGGGAGCAAGCCAATGACGCCATCAGAGTCGCCAGTTTCTTCCATGGCCAATCCCGCGACGTATCCAGCATCGAAGTGGATCGCGCTGCAGTTGCTGGCAACCGTTGGGCGATTAGACCGTACGTCTGACTAAATTCATGGTTGGTAGTGATAACACTTCATTAACGCTAGCTGAAAGAAATCATGAAATTCTCGAGGAAGGCTGCAGCATCAATGCCCGTATTATCTCTTGTCACACTGCAGCCACAAACAGGCGAGGCAGCACCATCGGCACTTGTGGCTGGTTATTCAGTTGGCCGCAAGGCGCTTACGACGCAGTCCGTGGCTTTGATCGTGAAGGCTTTTGTGCGTATTGACGCGGGCAACGACGCGGCGAAAAACGTGGCGCAGCATTTGCGAGCTGGGTACTGTACGGAGACCGCAACGGTCGGTCTCCAGCCGTATCAAATCTTCGATCAGACCGGTCCTCGTTTCGACATTACTTTGGCAAGGTAGATTCGGCCTGTTGCGAAAAGGAAAACCCGAGTCTGTTGTAGCCCACCGAAATGACAGGCGAGGCGGCGCCCAACTACGCTGGAACGGCAGGGTTCGTCAACCTCGGATAACATTGTCGCGACTGGCGCACCGCACTGATAGTTGAACGTGGCTCAAATCTGCCTTTTCGTGCCCGCGTAGAATGTTATCATTCATCACCACACTTGTCGAGGAAACCATGACACTACAACGTATTTCCATTGGCGGATACAAAGCATATCCACAGAAAGTCGATATTTTTTTGAAACCCGTTACTCTTCTATATGGGCAGAATAGCACGGGTAAGAGTTCTTTGATGAGGCTGTTGCCAATTCTTCAGGAGACGATCAAAAACCCTTCAAATTCCCCACTAAGTCTTTCGGCTGCCTTGACGAAGTCGGCAAATTTATCTGATCTATTTTCTGCTTATCGCGACGATGGAGTAATCGAGCTAAGGAACTGCTGATCAATTCGTCTTTTTAGCCGGAAATCGGTCGCAGTGCGGACGAACGAAAGCAGCGGCAACAATCGTCAATTTTTCAGACCTTCAACAAGTCGTTTTGGGCCGAATCGGCGCTATT
>JBDSTZ010000490.1:0-4522 GCA_039927975.1 Massilia sp.
CACGCCTTCGCTGCAAGGCGGCGTGGTCAGCGACCCCATATACGTGAAGTAGTCGCGCTTTTCCGGCAGCAGCTCGGCCACGTCGAGCACGATCGACGGCGCCACAACATCGCCCTTTTCAAGCGGCAGATTGTTCCACACGGTCTGGATCGCGCTGTTGCCCTTGCCGCGTTCGAGCAGCACCGCCAGCACCGCCAGCTTGCCCTCCGCGTCCTTGTGGACCAGGTGGACCACCATCTCGAAGCTCTTGCCGTTGATACGTTCCTCGGACGGCCGGTGAAAATGGAACTGCACCAGTTCATACGAGCGATTCTGCACCGTGATGTAATTGCCGCCGCCGACCGTCACCTGGACCGTATGGCCGTTGTCGACGACGTTGAACGCCGACGGCTTGTAGTCAAAGGCGATCTGCTCCAGATCGACCTTCATGCCGTCGCGGATATCGATCGGCGACTGGCGGTTGCCGCTGCCGCACTTGGACCATTCCGGATTGATCTTGGCCCAGTTGGCCGGGCCGGACTCTCCCTCGTACGACCAGTGGTTGGGATCGAGCCGCACCGGCGGCGGCGTGGCCACCACGACGGCTTCTTCCTTGCGTTTGGCCTCGCTGGCCTTTTTGGCCTTGGCGGCGGCAGCCACGCGGGCGGCCTGGTTGGCGCGCATGACGGCCAGGCGGGCGGCGATCTTGGCCGACAGCTCGGCCTCGGCCTGCTCTTCGCGGGCGCGCTGCGCCTCGGGCGACAGGGGCGGCTTGATCGAGGGCTTGATCGATGCTGGCGCGGCCGGCGCGGCGGCCTTGGGCGCCTCGGCGGGCGAAGAGGCGGCCGCAGCGTGGCTGGCGGGAGTGGGATCGTTCGCGCTTGCGGTCGCGACGACGAGGCTGCAAGCGAACAGGGCGATCAGGGTACGCATGGGAATCCAGTAAGATGACACACTCTGGATAACGGCGCGGGAAGGCAGAAACTTGAGTCCTGCAAGCAACAGCCGGCCGATTTAACTGGCGCGGCTGTCAAGCTGGCTAACCTTTGTGGCAAGCAGGCGCGACTAACGGCTGAGCATCTTGCGGCCGAATTTCCACAAGCCGCCCAGCGCCATCGGCACCACGGCGGCGGCCACGCCGATCAGCACGATCACATTGAGCTGTTGGCTAGTCAGCTGGCTGCCGAAGAAATAGCCGCCCGTCACCAGCAAGAGCACCCACAGCACCGCGCCGGTGATGTTGTACAACTGGAAGCGGGTATGGGTCATGTCCGAGACCCCTGCCACGAAGGGCGCGAAGGTGCGCACCACCGGCACGAAGCGGGCCAGGATGATGGTCTTGCCGCCGTGGCGCTCGAAAAATTCATGGGTCTTGTTCAAGGCTTCCTTGTTGAGCCACTTGTAGTCGTGGGTGAACACGCGCTGCCCGATCGCTTCGCCGATCCAGTAATTGAGGGTGTTGCCCGTCACGGCCGCCGTGATCAGCAAGGCAACGAGGAGTGGATAACTCATTTGGCCCGATGCGCAAAAGGCGCCGGCGATGAACAGCAAGGTGTCGCCCGGGAAAAAGAACAGCACCACCAGCCCGGTTTCGCAGAAAATGATGGCAAACAGCACGGCGTACACGTAGATCCCGTATTGGGTGAGCAACATCCCCAAGGTTTTATCGACGTGCAGCAGCATGTCGAAAAATTGCATCAAATCCATAAATAGTCCCTGTAAGGTAGGCGCGAATCATACCATCAGACAGCCAGGCGTCAGCACGCCGGCAAGGGGTAAAGTTGCGGATTTCCGCCCCTGCGCGTGGCTTTTTCGGGCGCGCTAAGGCAGGATTAAGTTTGCCGCTACAATCGATGGCCCAGGGCAAACCCGCAAGCGCGCGCGGCGCCAATTCAGGAGACGACAATGACACATCGAGCTTATTCGGCAAGCATACCGGCGGCCATTGCGGCGCTGTTCCTGGCCGCCGCGCAAGCCGGCCCGGCGCGCGCCGCCGACCTGCCGGCGCGACCGACCCTGGCCGACGTCGTCAAGGCGTCGACGCCGGCCGACTGGCGCCCGGCCGACCCCGACAACACCCTCTACATGGACTTGCCGGGCGGCCGGGTGGTGATCGAGATGGCGCCCGCCTTTGCGCCGAACCATGTCGCGAATATCAAGAAACTTGTCCGAGAGAATTATTTCAACGGCCTGGCGATCATCCGCTCGCAAGACAATTACGTCGTCCAATGGGGCGATCCGGACGAAGCGCACCCGCGCCCGATCAAAACGGCGGCGCGCACGCTCAAGGCCGAATTCACCGTGCCGATCAAGAACGACACCGCCTTCACCCTGCTGCCCGACCGCGACGGCTACGCGCCGCAGGCGGGCCACTCGAACGGCTTTCCGTCGGCGCGCGACCCGAAAGCCGGGCGCGCCTGGCTCGCGCATTGCTACGGCATGGTCGGGGTCGGGCGCGGCAATGACGCCGACAGCGGCGGCGGCACCTCGCTGTACGTGGTCACCGGCCACGCGCCGCGCCACCTCGACCGCAACATCACCGTCGTCGGCCGCGTCATCTCGGGCATGTCGCTGCTATCGGTGCTGCCTCGCGGGAAAGCGACCATGGGGTTTTACGACAAGCCGACCGACAACGTGCCGATCAAGGCGATCCGCGTGGAGGCCGACGTGCCGGCGCCCGAGCGCCTCCGCTTTGAAGTCATGCGCACCGACAGCGCGCGCTTCAAGGCGGCGGTCGACGCCCAGCGCCATCGCGGCGGGCCGTGGACCAAGTTCTCGCCGGGGTATGTGGAACTGTGCAATGCGCCGATCCCGGTGCGCCAGCGCTACTGAGCGGAGGCGGCGCCCGGCCGGCACGCGTTTGATGCAGGATATAATCGCTGGATGAACGCGCCCCTCCCGACTCCCCGCCCGATCCAGGCCCTGCCCGACCAGCTCATCTCGCAAATCGCCGCCGGCGAAGTGGTCGAGCGGCCCTCGGCGGTGGTCAAGGAACTGCTTGAAAACGCGCTCGACGCCGGCGCCACCCAGATCACCGTGAGGCTCGAGGAAGGCGGCGTCAAACGCATCGCCATCACCGACAACGGCTGCGGCATCGCGCCTGAACAGCTGCCGCTCGCGCTGGCGCGCCACGCCACCTCCAAGATCGCCTCGCTGACAGATCTTGAAAACGTCGCCACGCTCGGCTTTCGCGGCGAGGCGCTGGCATCGATCGCCTCGGTCGCGGCGGTGACCGTCACATCGCGCACGGCCGACGCGCCGCACGCCTGGGAAATCGTCGGCTCCCAACACGGCACGGTGGCGCCGTCGTCCGGACCGCTGGGCACCACCATCGACGTGCAGGACCTGTACTTCAACACGCCGGCGCGGCGCAAGTTCCTTAAATCCGAACAGACCGAATACGGCCACTGCGCCGAAGTCGTGCGGCGCATCGCGCTGGCGCGGCCGGACGTCTCGTTCACCTTGTCGCACAACGGCCGCACGATCGACCAGTGGGGCGTGAGCGAACTGGCCAAGCGCAGCACGCACATCCTCGGCAGCGAATTCGGCGACGCGCGGCTGGCCATCGACCAGGTTGGCGGCGCCCTGCGCCTGCACGGCTATTGCGGCTTGCCGACCGCGTCCAAGGCGCGCGCCGACGCCCAATACTTTTATGTCAACGGCCGCTTCGTGCGCGACAAGCTGCTGGTGCACGCGGTGCGCTCGGCCTACCAGGACGTGCTGCACGGCGAGCGCTATCCATCGTACGTGCTGGCGCTCGAACTGGACCCGGCGCTGGTCGACGTCAACGTGCACCCGTCGAAAATCGAAGTGCGCTTTCGCGACAGCCGATCGGTGCACCAGTTCGTATTCCATGCGGTTCAGCGCGCGCTGGCGCAGACATCGGCCACCTCGTTCGGCAGCGCGCCGGCGCCGCTGGCCGCAGCCGACGTGGGCGGCGGCATGGCCAACGGCTGGCGTCGCGAGCAGGAGCAGACCTCGTTCGGCGCGCAGTTGTCGGCCACCTTTTCGCCTTCGCCCTACCCGCCCGGCAGCCGCTATGACGCGCCCGGCGTGGCGCAAACGACGGACACTTACGTCGCGCTGTTTGCCAGCGCGAGCGGCACGGTTGACGCGGCGCGCGCACCGGTCACGCCGTACGTGACGCCGGCGCAGACCATGTCGAGCGACGAATTCCCGCTCGGCTTCGCGCTGGCCCAGCTGCACGGCATCTACATCCTGGCGCAGAACACCAAGGGCCTTGTGCTGGTGGACATGCACGCCGCTCACGAACGCATCCTGTACGAGCAGCTCAAGACCGCGCTCGACGCCCAGCTCGACGGCCAGGACATGCAGGTGCAGGCGCTGCTCATCCCCGTGACGTTTTTCGCCGACGCGGTCGAAGTGGGCACCGCCACCGAACACCAGGACACCTTGAAGTCGCTCGGCTTCGACATCGCCGCGCTGTCGCCGACCACGCTGGCGGTGCGCTCGGTGCCGGTGCTGCTCAAGAATGCCGACGCCCAGACGCTGGCGCGCGACGTGCTGCGCGATGTGCGCGAAT
>JBDSTZ010000491.1:0-19469 GCA_039927975.1 Massilia sp.
CGCCCGGCACAACCCGCGCCTGCAGGCGATCGATCCGATGTCGCCGCTCAGCGTCGGCAACGGGCGCTTCGCCTTCACCGCCGACCTAACGGGCCTGCAAAGCCTGCCGGACCTGTATCACGACAAGGGCACGCCGATCGAAACCGAGGCGCGCTGGTCGTGGCACGAAGATCCGAACCCCGGCGGTTTCAAGCTGTCCGACGCCAATCGCGACTACACCGCCCATGGCCGCACTGTCGGCTACCCAACCAACACCAAGTCCCCGGCCGGCCAGTGGCTGCGCGAGAACCCGCATCTCCAGCCGCTGCCGCAAATCGGTTTCGTGCTGACAGGCGCCGGCGCGCGCCCGCTCACGGCCGCCGATGTCACGGCCGTCGACCAGAAGCTCGACATGTGGAAAGGCCGGCTAGACAGCCAGTCGCGGCTGCTGGGCCAGGCGCTCAGCGTGAGCAGCGCCGTCGATCCGGACAGCGACACCCTGGCGCTGCGAATCCGCTCACCGCTGCTGGCCAATGGCCGCGTCGCCGTGCGAATCGCCCTGCCCCTGGGATACGTCATGCGCGACCATCACAATCCCGCGCTGGACTGGTCGCAGCAACAGGCGCACCGGACCACGGTGCTTGCGCAGAGCGGCCGCCAGCTGGTGATCGAACACCAGCGCGACGCCGCACGCTACGCGATGACGGTGGCCAGCGCCGCGCCGCTCAAGTTTACGCACCCCGGCGCACACGTGTTCGAGATCGCGCCGCAGTCGGGCGACACGCTCGACCTGACCGTGAGCTTCGTCCAGCAAGGCAGCGCCCCCGCAGCGGCGAGCGCGCGCGTATTCGCCGCCAGCGCCGCGCACTGGGACCGCTTCTGGCGCAGCGGCGCGGCCATCGATTTCAGCGGCAGCAGCGACCCGCGCGCCGCTGAACTGGAGCGGCGCGTGGTGCTGTCGCAGTACCTGACCGCGATCCAGATGGGTGACACGCTGCCGGCGTCGGAAAGCGGCCTCACCACCTCGACCTGGTACGGCAAGCACCACGCCGAGATGGTCTGGTGGCACACCGCCCATTTCGCGCTGTGGGGCCGTCCCGAGTTCACCGCGCGCACGCTCAGCTGGTTCCAGCGCACTTTGCCGGCGGCACGCGCCATCGCCGCCGAACGCGGCCTGCAAGGCGCACGCTGGATGAAAATGACGGGACCCGACGGCCGGGAAAGCCCGGGCGGCAATCCGCTGATCGTGTGGAACCAGCCGCACCCGATCCATCTGGCCGAACTGCTGTACCGCGCCAATCCGACGCGCGCCACACTGGAACGCTACCGCGAACTGGTGTTCGACACCGCGCAGTGCATGTCCTCCATGCTGCACTGGGACGCCGAAGGCAAGCGCTACGTCCTCGGCCCGCCGCTGTGGATCGCGCAGGAGATCTACGACCAGTCCACCAGCATGAATCCGACTTATGAATTGAGTTACTGGGCGCGCGGCCTGGAAATCGCCCAGCAGTGGCGCGAAAGGCTCGGCATGGCGCGTGATCCGGGCTGGGAGGAGCGCCGCACCCACCTGTCGGCGCTGCCGCAAAAGGATGGCAAGTACGTCGCGCTCGAATCGCACCCGGACACCTGGGACAACGTCGCCAGCCGCCACGACCACCCGTCCTTCCTGATGGCGCTCGGCCAGCTGCCGGGCGATGGCGTCGACCGCGCGGTGATGCGCCGCACGCTCGACGCGGTGCTCGCCAACTGGGACTGGACCACCAAGATCTGGGGCTGGGACTACCCGATGATAGCGATGACGGCGGCCAGGCTGGAGGCGCCGGACCTGGCGGTCGGCGTCCTGCTCAAATCGGATGGCCCGAACAACGGCTACACGCGCGCCGGGCACAATCCGAATACCCATCTGCCGGTCTACTTGCCGGGCAATGGGGCCTTGCTGGCCGCCGTCGCCATGATGGCCGGCGGCTGGGACGGCGCGCCATCGCGGCCTGCGCCGGGCTTTCCGGCGGACGGCACGTGGAAGGTGCGGGCGGAGGGATTTCAGCGGCTGCCGTGAAACGCCCGGATGCGCGGCTGCCGCCGCAGGCTAGCGCACCCGCCTTCCCGAGCGGCGCGGGGCGGTCCGAATCCATGCTACCATTCTTACGTTATCGATAGCATCACGAGCAATCGGCGTTGCCGGCGCATGGAATATGCCGGCATGCGAACGGCACCATCTGCTGCCGAAACGCTCTTGATTTGTCGTCGCCGGATCGCAGCGCCGCCAATCATCAGGACTGGCCCTGGCGCAATCAGGCGAAACTTCTACCCGATTTTCACGTCCCAGGAATTGAACCATGCATCATACATTTCGCTTGGCGCTATTAGCCGGATGCGCCGGCCTGCTGTCGGCAAGCGTCGCCGGCGCCGAACCGGCGACACTGCGCGACACAGCCGCGACGCCGCTGATGGTGCTCATCCCTTCCGGCAGCTTCATGATGGGTTCGCGCACTGGCGAGGATGGCCGCGAAGGCGATGAAGCGCCGCGCCACACGGTGACCTTGTCCAAAGCGTTCTACGTGTCGAAATACGAGATTACGGAAGCCGAGTGGGACGCCTGCGCGGCTGCCGGCAAATGCGCCGCGCTCCCGCAGCACCTCGGTCCGCGCTATCCGGCGCGGATGAACTGGGCCGACGCCGCCACCTACCTGACCTGGCTCAGCGCCGAAACTGGCAAGCATTACCGCGCCCTCACCGAAGCCGAATGGGAATACGCGGCACGCGCCGGCACCGACACGGCCTACCCTTTCGGCGACACCATCACGCCGGCCAACGCCAACTACGTCCAGTCGCGCAAGGACGCTCCGGTCGAAGTGGGAAGCTATCCCGCCAACCGGTTCGGCCTGCACGACATGATCGGCAACGTCTGGGAGTGGGTCGAGGATTGCTACCACTCGGGTGGCTATTACGACGCCCGCGCGGACGGTCAACCCGTCGTGCGCGATAAATGCCCGGTCCACGCCGTGCGCGGCGGCTCCTACCAGATCCGCGCCCAGCAATCGCGGGTGTCTTACCGCTTCCGTGTATTCAAGAACGACGGCGACGTCGGGCTGCGCGTCGCCCGCGACGAGCGTTGAGCGCTTTCGAATTTCCAGAAACGAGACCAATATGCGAGCTTTATTCAGATTGATAGTGCAGATCGCCCTCGCTGGTGCCGCCGCAGCCGCCCCGGCGCTGGCCGCCGCCAATGACGGCGCGATCCACCCGGGCCAGATCTGGCCGGACGACAAAGGTGTCCACATCAACGCCCACGGCGGCGGCGTCATGCGTTATGGCGACACCTATTATTGGTACGGCGAGCACAAGGTCGGGGGCGACGCCGGCAATTCCGCTTACGTCGGCATCCATGTGTACACGTCGAAGGATCTGCTGTCGTGGAAGGACGCGGGGATCGCCCTCGCCATCTCCGGCGACACCACGCACGACCTGTCCAAGGGCAGCATCATCGAGCGTCCCAAGGTGATATTCAACGCCAAGACGCGCAAATTCGTGATGTGGTTCCACCTGGACTTCAAGGGTCTGGGCTACAAGTCGTCGCGCTCCGGCGTGGCCGTGGCCGACAAGCCGCTCGGCCCGTTCACCTACCTCCACTCCTTCCTGCCGAACGCCGGCGTCTGGCCGGTCAATATTCGCGAGGACGAAAAGGATCCGTCGAAGTCGCCCATCGCGCGCGATCACGACGGCGGGCAGTTCGCGCGCGACATGACCCTGTTTGTCGATGACGACGGCACGGCCTATCACGTGTATGCGTCGGAGGATAATCACACCCTGCACGTCTCGCGGCTGACCGACGATTACACCCGTCCGAGCGGCAAATATGCGCGGATCCTGGAGGGCGGGGACAATGAAGCGCCGGTCCTTTTCAAGAAAGGCGGCAAATACTATCTGATCGCTTCGGGCTTGAGCGGCTGGGCGCCAAACGCGGCCCGCTCCTACGTCGCCGATGCGATCTTCGGCCCCTGGACCAGCCTGGGCAACCCGGTGCGCGGCACCCAGGAGCAGATGGACACCACGTTTGGCGGCCAGGGCACTCACATCATTCCCTACAAAGGCGGCTTCATTTTCATGGCCGATATCTGGCGTCCGCAAAACGCCATCGACGGCCGTTACCTCTGGCTGCCGCTGTCGTGGGAGGACGGCAAGCCGGTCCTGCGCTGGCAGGACAGCTGGCGGCTCGACCAGGTGTCGGGCAGGCGCTAAGCCGGCCGCTAGCGCGAGCGGCGCGCCGGCGCGGGTCCGGCGCACGATTCACGCCGGATCAGGGTGTAGGGCATGAGCTTGTGCTCGACCGACTTCGCCTCGTCCGCCCGGCGCCGCCGCATCAGATCGAGCACCAGTTCCACCGCCGCACGCGCCATGTCGCCGATGGGTTGGTGAATCGTCGTCAGTTCCGGCCACACCGTGGTGGCGACGGGAGTATCGTCAAAACCGCAGACCGACAGGTCGCGCGGCACTTCCAGTTGCATGCCGTGAGCGACGGCGACGACCGTCGCCGCCATATCGTCATTGCTGGCGAAAATCGCGGTCGGACGCCTGGTCTTGCCGAGCAGTTCACGCGCCGCCTCCAGGCCGGAGCGATAGGTGAACATACCCTGCGTCACGCGCGAGGGCGGTACTTCCAGGCCGGCGATCGCCATGGCGTCGACGAAGGCCTTGTAGCGCAATTGCGCCGGGGTGTGTTTCGGGTCGCCCTTGATGAAGCCGATGTCGGTGTGGCCGAGCGAGAGCAGGTAGCGCGTCATGGTCAGCGCGGCCTCGTAGTCGTTGATGCGCACCGCCGACATCCGCGCCGACGGCTTGCCGGTCGCGATGGCGACGGTGGGCATGCCGATCTGGTCGAGATGCTTGAGCGCGGACAGCGAATCGCACAGCGGCGGCGGCACCAGGATGCCGTCGGCGCCATTCGCGATCAGCCGGTCGATCGCACTGCGCTGGCTGCGCGAGTCGGGGCAGTGTTCGAGGATCAGTTGGGCGCCGCTTTTGCTGCACTGCTCCATCGCGCCAACCACGAAGGAACTGAGGAAGGCGGCGCTGGGATTGCTGTAGAGGAGTCCGACGCAGGAGGTGCCGGTGCGCGCCGCGCGTGCCGCCAGATTGACCTGATAGTTGAGCGAGTCGATCACCGCCAGGACCTTGGCCCGGGTCGCGTCGGCGACATTCGCGTTGTTGTTGATGACGCGCGACACGGTCATCGCCGAGACCCCGGCGACCCGTGCCACGTCGTACATCGTGGCGCCCGCCGCGCCGCGCTCGCCCTGCTTTTCTGAAACTTTCATGGTCCCTCGGGTTGGTGAAAAACATTACCGAGAGACAATTGTAAGTCAATATGATAACGATCACACTGTTTTTGTGTTTACGTGGCGCCGGGGGAGCCTGGAAAAGAGCGCTGTACGGATCTATGGCGATAGGGCCATTTGCATCAAGCCTGTCGTTTCGGCGAATCCGAACATCAGGTTCATGCACTGCACCGCCTGGCCGGCGGCGCCTTTGACCAGATTGTCCAGTACCACCAGGATGACCACGGTGTCGCCGGCCCCGGGACGGTGCAGCGCCAGACGCACCATGTTCGAGCCGCGCGTCGAACGGGTTTCAGGGTGCGAACCGAAGGGCATCACGTCGACAAAGGCGCAGTCCTCGTACTGCGCTTCAAACAGCGCTTGCAGCGCTTCGTTGGAAATATCGGCGTGCAGCCGCGCGTACAGCGTGACATGCATACCGCGAATCATCGGCACCAGGTGGGGCGTGAACAGCAGCGACACCGGCGTGCCGGCAACGCGCCGCAGCTGCGCCACCGTCTCCGGCGTGTGACGGTGACCCGACACGCCGTACGCCTTGAAGTTGTCGCTGCACTCGGCGAACAGGGTGGCGATCTCCGCCTTGCGGCCGGCGCCCGACACGCCCGTCTTGGCGTCGGCGATCAGCGAGCCGGTGTCGACCAGATTGGCGTTGAGCAGTGGATATAAACCGAGCTGCATCGCGGTGGGGTAGCAGCCGGGGTTGGCGATCAGGCGCGCGCCCCTGACCGCTTCGCGGTTCAGTTCCGGCAGGCCGTACACCGCTTCCCCGAGCAGCTCGGGGCAGGCATGCGGCATCCTGTACCACTGCTCGAATGTGCGCTGGTCTTTCAGCCGAAAATCGGCGGCCAGGTCGATCACCTTGACGCCGGCGGCCAGCAGCGCCGGCGCCTGGGTCATCGCGACGCCGTGCGGGGTGGCGAAGAAGACCACGTCGCAGGCGCCGAGGTCGGCCTTGTCGGGCGCCGAGAAGGCCAGGCCGATCCTGCCGCGCAGCGAAGGGAACATGTCGGCCACCGCCAGGCCGTCTTCCTTGCGCGAGGTGATCGCCGTGAGCGCGACATCGGGATGCGCCGAGAGCAGGCGCAGTAGTTCCACGCCGGTGTAACCAGTACCGCCGACGATGCCAACTTTGATCATGAGAGTTCCTTGAAAATACGATGAAAAAAGCGCGCGCGCAAGCAGAGGCAAGCGACTCGCGCGCGCGGCCCGGCCGGTCATTACACCACGCGCAGGCGCGCCGCCGATGCCGATCCGGCCGCGCCAAACAGCATGAACGAGCGTTCTCGCCAGCGGATTCGGCATCGCCAACGCGCGCATGCACCGGCTGCCTTTGCGGGTCACGCCACCATCGCACGCCTTCGTTCGTGACTGCGATCGCGGCCTCGAAGAGCGCCGCGCGAGACGGTCGAATCAGACCCGTTTTCAGCACTTTCTGTCGCCACGCGCAGCCCGCGCGCGACATCGTTGCGTTCTTCATGAAGCGCTGGCGCCATGTCCGTTTGTTGGGCTAGCATCCCCGGGGTCCGCCACTTTGGCACGCATATCGGGAGAAATCGTGGACCATCCAGTTGCACGCATTGGCATCACCTACCGCCGCATGACCGAGCACGATCTCGAGGCGGCGCACCGCCTGTCGCACGCCGTACGCTGGCCGCATCGCCTGCCGGACTGGCAGTTCGCCCACAGCCTCGGGATCGGCTATGTGGCCGAGACCGGAAAGACCGTGGTCGGCACCGTCCTGTGCTGGCATCACGGCGCCGACTACGCCACGCTCGGCATGTTCATCGTTCATCCTGAGTGGCGCCGAAAAGGTGTCGGCCGCGCCTTGATTGCACGGGCGATGTCAGAACTTGGCGAGCGCAACGTAAGCCTGATGGCGACCGGATCGGGCACCGCCCTGCATCAGGGACTCGGTTTCGAAGCGGCAGGCGCGATCCACCACCACCAGGGCAGCGCGTTCTGCCCGAAACTCATCGCCCTGGCGCCGGGAGAACGGATCCGGCCCCTCGGCTTGCGCGACCATGCCGAGCTGGCCGACTTGTACACGCGTGCTGCGGGCATGCCGCGCGCCGCTGTCATGGCGGCGCTGATGGAAGCGGCGGAGTGCGTCGTCATCGACCGCGACGATGAACTGCTCGGCTGCGCGGTACTGCGCCGCTACGGCCACGGTTATGCGATCGGACCGGTGCTTGCGCCCGACGCCGACCGCGCCAAGGCACTCATCAGCCACTGGGCCGGCACCTACACCGGCGCCTTCGTGCGCATCGACGTGCCGGCCGCCAGCGGCCTGTCGTCCTGGCTGGACGATTTGGGTCTGCTGCAAGTCGACACCGTCGTCACCATGGTGCGCGGCGCGCCGGCGCGGCCTGAAGGCGCGCTCAAGGTATTCGCCATCGTCAACCAGTCGCTCGGCTGACGCTCCGGCGGCAGCGCCGGCGGCCCGCCGCAGAATATGCCGCCGAAAGCCAGAAAAAGACAATATCGTGCATGTGGCGCCGGCCCATTATGCGAGTAAGCGCTGGCCGCCCGGACCTATGATGGAAACCGACCAATCACCGGACTTCCATCATGCCGACCTCCTCTCTCATCGATCTCGACCGCCAGCATCTGATCCACCCCGTCACCAACTTCCACGCCCACGAACAGCGCGGCGTGACGATTCTCGCCTCGGCCAAGGGCGCCTATCTGCGCGACGCCGACGGCAATGAACTGCTCGACGCGTTCTCCGGCCTCTGGTGCGTGAACACCGGCTACGGCCACGAATCGATCGTGCGCGCCGCCACCGAACAAATGCAGCGCCTGCCCTACGCCACCGGCTATTTCAGCTTCGGCTCGGAGCCGGCGATCCGGCTCGCCGCCAGGCTGATCGAACTGGCACCGGCCTCGCTGCGCCGGGTCTACTTCACGCAAGGCGGATCGGACGCGGTCGACGCCGCCATCCGCTACATCAGCTACTACTACAACGCGCTGGGCAAGCCGGCCAAGAAGCACATCATCGCGCTCGAACGCGGTTACCACGGCTCGTCGGCCGTCGGCGCCGGCCTGACCGCACTGCCGGTGTTCCATCGCCATTTCGACCTGCCCAGGGAAAACCAGCATCACATCGCCTCGCCCTACCCCTACCGCAATCCGGCCGGCCAGGACGACGCGGCGATCATCGCCGCCTCGGTCGCCGCGCTGCGCGCCAAGGTGGCCGAACTGGGGGCCGACAATGTGGCCGCGTTCTTCTGCGAGCCGATCCAGGGTTCGGGCGGCGTGATCGTGCCGCCGGCCGGCTGGCTGCGCGCCATGCAGGACACCTGCCGCGCGCTCGGCATCCTGTTTGCGGTCGATGAAGTGATCACCGGCTTCGGCCGCACCGGCCCCTTGTTCGCCTGCCAGGCCGAAGGCGTCGAACCGGACCTGATGACGGTGGCCAAGGGCCTGACCGCCGGCTACGCGCCGATGGGCGCGCTGCTGATGTCGGAGGCGATCTACCAGGCCATCGCCGACGGCGCCGGCGCCGATCTGCCGGTCGGCCATGGCCAGACCTACTCGGCCCATCCGGTCAGCGCCGCCATCGGCCTCGAAGTGCTGCGTCTGTATCACGAGGGCGGACTGCTGGCCAACGGCGTCGCCCAGGAACCGCATTTCGCCGGCGGCCTGCGCGCCCTGCTCGCCCATCCGCTGGTCGGCGACGCGCGCAGTCGCGGCCTGCTTGGCGCGCTCGAACTGGTCGCCGACAAGCAGCGCAAGACGCGCTTCGACGCCGGCCTGCGCCTGAGCGAGCGGATCGCCGCCGCGGCCTACCGCAACCGCCTTATCTTCCGCGCGTTCGGCGACAACATCCTCGGCTTCGCGCCGGCGCTGTGCTACACCGCCGACGACTTCGCCCTGATGTTCGAACGCCTGACGCGCACGCTCGACGAGGTGCTCGATCAGCCGGAGGTGCGGCGCGCCGTAGCGTGAAACAGACGCTGAAACCAGGCCACAGTTGATTTTATGCATGCTACAATTTCCGCAGGCATTACTTGCAGCCGCACGGTGAAGGTCAGGGGAAAATATGCTAGGAAATGCGTTCAAGCTGGACCGGATCGACATCCGGATTTTATCCCACCTACAGCAAAGTGGCCGGATAGCCAACGTTGATCTGGCAGACGCCGTGGGCCTCTCCCCCAGCCCCTGCCTGATCCGCGTCAAGCGCCTGGAAAAAGGCGGTTACGTCACCGGCTACGGCGCCCACGTCGAGATGGAGAAGATCGGCAACGTGCAGCTGGTCTTCACCCAGGTGACCTTGTCGGACCACCGGCGCGAGGATTTCCTCAAGTTCGAGGCGGCCATCCGCAAGTTCGACGAGATCGTCGAATGCCACCTCGTCAGCGGCGGCTTCGATTATCTGCTCAAGTTCATCACCACCGGCGTGCTGCACTACCAGTCGATCATGGAAGACTTGCTCGACGCCCATATCGGAATCGAAAAGTACTTCAGCTATATCGTCATCAAGTCGCCTTTCACCAAAGGCTATTACCCCGTCGAAAAGCTGTACAGCCAGCAGCAAAGCTGAGCACGCCCGGCTGTCCGGGCGGCGCGGCATAAAATGCCGTCGCCGCCTTGAATTCACCACATCCAACCTCTTCGACCGGGGCATAACGCAGTATTCGCTCACCCGCATCGGGCTACCATGATTGGTAACTCAACTGCTGCGGAAGCGTCCATGAACCCCACATTCAATATTGCCGTCATCCCCGGCGACGGCATCGGCAAGCAAGTCATCCCGGAAGGCTTGCGCGTGCTCGAGGCCGCCGCGCAACGCTTCGGCATCACCCTCAATCTCACCCACATCGCGTGGGCCAGCAGCGACTACTACGCCCAGACCGGGCAGATGATGCCGGACGACTGGAAAGCCCAGCTTACCGGCATGGACGCGATCTTCTTCGGCGCGGTCGGCTGGCCCGACATCGTGCCCGACCATATCTCGCTGTGGGGCTCGCTGATCAAGTTCCGCCGCGAGTTCGACCAGTACATCAACCTGCGCCCGGTGCGCCTGTTCGAGGGCGTGCCCTGCCCGCTGGCCGGGCGCAAGCCGGGCGAGATCGACTTCGTGGTGGTGCGCGAAAACACCGAGGGCGAATACTCGGCGGTGGGCGGCATTTCGTACGAAGGCACCGAACGCGAAGTGGTGACCCAGCAGGCGGTCTTCTCGCGCCACGGCACCGACCGCGTGCTCAAATACGCGTTCGAGCTGGCGCGCCAGCGCCCGCGCAAGGAGCTCACCGTCGCTACCAAGAGCAATGGTATCGCCATCAGCATGCCGTGGTGGGATGGGCGCGCCGCCGCGATGGCCGCCAACTACCCTGACGTCGCCTGGGACAAGCAGCACGTCGACATCCTGTGCGCGCGCTTCGTGCTGCAGCCCCGGCGTTTCGACGTGGTGGTCGGCTCCAACCTGTTCGGTGACATCCTGTCCGACCTCGGGCCGGCCTGCACCGGCACCATCGGCCTCGCGCCGTCGGCCAGCATGAATCCCGAACGGGATTTTCCTTCGCTGTTTGAACCGGTGCACGGGTCGGCGCCCGACATCTACGGCAAGAACATCGCCAACCCGATCGCCGCGATCTGGTCGGCCGCGCTGATGCTCGACTTCCTCGGCCATGGCCAGGGCGCCGGCCGCGCCGCCCACGACGCCATCCTCGGCGCGATCGAAACCGTGCTGGCGCACGGCCCGCGCACGGGCGACCTTGGCGGCAGCGCCAGCACCACCGAACTCGGACAGGCCATCGCGGCCCTGGTCCAGGCAGCTTGAATCAACCCCACCACACAGGATCCACCATGTCACTGACTCTGACCCGTACCGAACTGATGTGTTCGGAAAACTTCATCAACGGCCGCTGGCAGGCCGCCCTGGCCGGCGCCCGTTACGCGGTGAGCGACCCGGCCAGCGGTGACGCCTTCATTGAGGTCGCCGACAGCGACGCGGCCGACGCCGGCGCCGCGCTCGACAGCGCCGCCGCCGCCTTCGAACCGTGGCGCGCCCGCAGCGCGCGCGAACGGGCCCAGCTCATCAAGCGCTGGCACGCGCTGATCATCGCCAACACCGAAGACCTGGCGCGCCTGATTTCGCGCGAACAGGGCAAGCCGCTGGCCGAAGCGCGCGGCGAGGTGGCCTACGGCGCCTCGTATGTCGAGTGGTTCGCCGAGGAGGCGGTGCGCGCCTACGGTGACATCATCCCCGAGCCGGTGCGCGGCAAGAAGCTGATGGTGTTCAAGGAGCCGGTCGGCGTGGTGGCCGCCGTCACGCCGTGGAATTTTCCGCTGGCGATGATCGCCCGTAAAATCGCGCCGGCCCTGGCGGCCGGCTGCACGGTGGTGGCCAAGCCGGCCGAAGACACTCCGCTGACCGCGCTCGCGCTGGTCAGGCTGGCGCACGACGCCGGCATTCCGCCCTGCGTGATCAACCTGGTGACCGCCTCGCGCGCCAACACACCGGTGGTGGTCGGGGTCTGGCTGGCCGACGCGCGCGTGCGCAAGATCACCTTCACCGGTTCGACCGCGGTCGGCAAGGGCCTGGCGCGCGATTCGGCACCGACCCTCAAGAAGGTCTCGCTCGAACTGGGCGGCAACGCCCCCTTCATCGTGTTTGACGACGCCGATCTCGACGCCGCCGTCGACGGCCTGATGGCGGCCAAATTCCGCAATGGCGGTCAGACCTGCGTCAGCCCCAACCGCGTGTATGTGCAGCGCGCGGTGTATGCCGATTTCGCCGCCAGGCTGACCGCCCGGGTGGCCGCGCTGAAAGTGGGGCCGGCCAGCGATCCCGACGCCCAGATCGGGCCGATGATCAACGCCCGCGCGCTCGACAAGATCGCCAGCCACATCGCCGACGCCCTGGCCCATGGCGCCACGCTGCTGACCGGCGGGCGCGGCCTGCAACCGGCCGGCACCACCGGCGCCACCTTCTATGCCCCGACCGTGCTGGGCGAGGCCAACCACGACATGCAGCTGGCGCACGAAGAGACCTTCGGCCCGGTGGTCGCGCTGTTCCGCTTCGACGACGAGGAAGAGGTGATCGCCCAGGCCAACGCCACCCCGTTCGGGCTGGCCGCGTACTTTTACGCGCGCGACATCGCACGGGTCTGGCGTGTCGCCGAGCGCCTCGAAACGGGCATCGTCGGCATCAACGAGGGCGCGCTGGCGTCCGAAGCGGCGCCGTTCGGCGGCGTCAAGGAATCCGGTTACGGGCGCGAAGGCTCGCGCCATGGCCTGGACGACTACATGCACACCAAGTACCTGTGCCTGGGAGGGATCAAATGAGCGTGCCGGACACCTATCCGATCGAAGTCGACTTCCCCGCGCTCGACGCTTACGCGGCCGGTAACGCCGGCCTGCCCTACGTCTACACCTTCGACAGCGGTGTCCCCGGCAAGCACACGATGATCAACGCCCTCACCCACGGCAACGAGGTGTGCGGCGCGATCGCCGTCAAGGCCCTGCTCGACGCCGGCCTGCGCCCGCGCCGGGGGCGCCTGACGCTGGCGTTTGCCAATGTCGAGGCGTATCAGCGCTTCGATCCCGCGCGCCCCGACGCTTCGCGTTTCGTCGACCAGGATTTCAACCGCGTGTGGAACCCGGCCACGCTGGACGACGCCTCGCTCGACTCGAGCGAATTGCGGCGCGCGCGCGCGATGCGCCCGCTGATCGACAGCGTCGACTATCTGCTCGACCTGCATTCGATGCACGAGCGCAGCTCCCCGCTCAGCGTCTGCGGCCCGCTCGACAAGGGCATCGCGCTGGCGCTGCGGCTTGGCGCGCCGGCCGACATCGTCAGCGACCATGGCCATCCGGAAGGCCGGCGCCTGCGCGACTATGGCGACTTCGGTTCGCCATCGAGCGCCAGGAACGCCCTGCTGGTCGAATGCGGCCAGCACTGGGAAGCAGGCGCGGTGAAGGTCGCCCAGGATTGCTGCGCGCGCTTCCTGCTCCTGGCCGGCAATGTCGACGCCGGCGACCTGCCGCAGGGCTGGATCGCACCGGCGCCAGGCACCCAGCGGGTCGTCAAGGTCACCGAACCGGTGGTCGCGGCGAGCACCGACTTTTCCTTCGCCGGCCCCTACACCGGCCTCGAAACCTTCGCCGACGCCGGCACCGTGATCGGCTGGAACGCCGGCCAGCCGGTGCGCACGCCCTACCCCGACTGCGTGCTGGTGATGCCATCGCTGCGCCAGCTGCGCGCCGGCGTGACGGTGGTGCGCTTCGGCCAGCTGCTACGCTGAACGAGGTTTTCGCCGGCGGCGCCCCGGCTTGCCGCCGGTGCGCCGTTTTTTTCACGCTGCCGGCGCGCCGGTCAGCCGTTCCGGCGCCAGCAACTCATCGAGCTGGGCGCGGCTCATCAAACCCTGTTCCAGCACCAGCTCGACCACACTGCGGCCTGACGCCAGCGCCTGGCGCGCCAGCGCGCCGGACTGCGCGTAGCCGAGCCGGGGACTCAGGGCCGTCACCAGCGCGGCCGATCCCATCACGCCGGCGCGCAGCGCTTCCGCGTTGGCGCCGATCCCGCTGACACAGCGCTGCGCCAGAACGCGGCAGCCAGCCTCCAGGTGCGACAGGCTCTTGAACAGGCTGAAAGCGATGATCGGCTCAAACGCGTTAAGCTGCAGCTGGCCCGCCTCGGCCGCCATGCAGACCGTCAGGTCGTTGCCGATCACTTCAAAGGCGACCTGGTTGACGACCTCGGGGATCACCGGGTTGACCTTGCCTGGCATGATGCTCGACCCGGCCTGCACCGGCGGCAGCGCGATGTCGCCCAGCCCGGCGCCGGGTCCCGACGAAAGCAGGCGCAGGTCGTTACAGATCTTCGACAGCTTGATTGCCAGGCGTTTGAGCACCGCCGACAGCGCCACCAGCGCATCGGTGTCCTGGGTCGCGCAGACCAGGTCGGGCGCGGTCGTCAAAGACAGCGCCGTGAGCGCGGCAAGGTGGCGCCGCACCACATCGGCGTAGCCGGGCGGCGCATTGATGCCGGTGCCGATGGCGGTCGCGCCAAGGCTGATCTCAAGCAGGCCGGCCATGGCGTGGCTCAGGGCGCGTTCATCATTGCCGAGCATCGTCGCATAGCTGCCGAATTCCTGGCCGAGCGTCATCGGCACCGCGTCCTGCAACTGGGTGCGGCCCATCTTGAGCACACCGGCAAACGCCGACGCCCGCTCGGCGCAGGCCTCGCGCAGCGCGCCGAGCGCCACGAGCAAGGTCTGGGCGCCGGCATGCAGCGCCAGGCGCAGCGCGGTTGGATAGACGTCGTTGGTGCTCTGCGACAGGTTGACGTCCTCGTTCGGGTGCAGCCGCGCATAGTCCCCGCGCGCGCGGCCCATGCGCGCCAGCGCGAGATTGGCGATCACTTCGTTGGCGTTCATATTGGTGGAGGTGCCGGCGCCGCCCTGGATCATGTCGACCACGAACTGCTCGTGCCAGGCGCCCTGCCGGATGTCGTCGCAGGCTTCACCGATCACGCTTGCCTTGGCCGGCGCCAGGATGCCCAGTTCGCAGTTGGCGAGCGCCGCCGCTTGCTTGATGACAGCCAGCGCCGCCACCAGCTGCGGGTAGCGCCCGATCGGCACCCCGCTGATGGAGAAGTTTTCAATCGCGCGCAAGGTGTGGATACCGTACCAGGCTTGCGCCGGCACGTCGCGCCTGCCGAGCAAGTCCGATTCAGTCCTGCAGGGCGCTGCCTTCAGTGGTGCATTCATATCGCCGTCCATGGTGGTTGAGATACAAACCACTGTAGCAGCGAGGGTGCGGCGATTGCGTCGAAAGCGCCGCCCCTGGCGGCACAAAATGGGGAAGTTGGCGGCCGCCGTGGCAGCCGGCCAAGATGCCGGATTGCCTACTCGGGCTGGGCGAAATCGATCAGGACGCTCTTGAAACGCAGGTTCGACTCGTAGGCCTGGCGACCGAGGTCCTTGCCCAGGCCCGAACGCTTGAAGCCGCCCGTCGGCAGCACGAAGTCCTCGCTGCGCCCGTAACGGTTGACCCACACGGTGCCGGCTTCCAAATTGCGCACGCAGCGCAGGGCGCGGTTCAAATCGGCGGTGTGCACGCCGGCCGCCAGGCCGTACGAAGGATGGGCCGCGAGCGCGAGCGCCTCGTCCTCGTCGTCGAAGATCTGTACCGTCAGCACCGGGCCGAAGATTTCGTCGCGCACCGCTTCCATGTCGCTGTCGACTCCCATCAGGATCGTCGGCGTATAAAACGCGCCGTCACCGGCCACGTCGGCGAAGCTGCCGCCGGCGGCCAGCCTGGCCCCGGCCTGCACGCTGCGCTGGACGATGCCGTCGATGCGGTGCGCGTCGGCAGGCCGGATGATCGGCGAGAGCGTGCTCCCTTCAGCCCACGTGTGGCCAGGTTTCAGGGCACGAAAGGCAGCGGCGATGCCCGCCACCAGCGGCTCGGCCACGCTGCGCTCGACCAGCAGGCGCGAACCGGCCACGCACACTTGGCCTGCGTTGCCGCTGATCGCCCCCGCCACCATGCGGGCGGTGCGCGCCAGGTCGGGGGCGTCGGCGAACACCAGTTGCGGGCTCTTGCCGCCCAGTTCCAGCGTCACCGGCCGGGTGCCGCTCTGGGCGCAGGCGGCCATGATCGCCGCGCCGGTCCTGGTCGAACCGGTAAAGGTCACCTTCGCCACCTTCGGATGGCGCACCAGGGCGTCGCCGGTGACCTGGCCGTCGCCCTGGATCACGTTGAAGATCCCGGCCGGCATGCCGGCCACGATCGCCAGTTCGGCCAGCCGCAGCGCGGAAAATGGCGTCAGCTCGGAAGGCTTGAGCACCACCGCGTTGCCTGCCGCGAGCGCGGGACCGATCTTCCAGGAAGCCATCACCAACGGGAAGTTCCACGGCGCGATGGCGGCCACCACGCCGTACGGCTCGGCCACCGTCATGCCGAGCGAATCGCTGCGCGTGGCGGCGACGTCGCCGCCCAGCTTGTCCGCGAACTCGGCGAAGAAGCGGATGCCCTCGGCGGTGAACGGCACATCCCAGCCGCGCGCAGCGCGGATCGGCCGGGTCGAACCGACCGCCTCCATCGGTGCCAGGATGGCACTGTCAGCCTCGATCAGATCGGCCCAGCGGCGCAGCACGCGGGCGCGCTCGCGCGGAGCCCGGCGCGCCCAGTCGGTCGTCTTGAACGCGCTCCAGGCATTTTCTACCGCCCAATCGACCATCGCCGCGTCGGCGATCGGCAGGCCGGCGTACACCCGGTTGTCGGATGGGCGGTGCACATCCATCGACGGGCGCTCGGCGACATAAGCGCCGCCGATAAAGTGCGCGCCCTGCACGCTTACGCTGTCCGGATTCATGGCGTCCATTTGATTTGTCCTTTGCTTGACTAGAGTAATTGTCGATGCCTCGATGCTAAGGCCGAACCATGCGCAGAAGATGCCGTTGCTGCCAGCGCCGTTAGCCCAAGCTGGCGTTGTTGGCGCGCCGGCGCGGCGAATCTGCCGCTCAAGGAGAATCGCTCGACCCGGAGCACAGGTACTGGCGATGAATGCGCGGCCCCAGCCCGGTCAGCACCTCGTAGCCGATGGTGCCGGCAATGGCGGCCACCGCGTCAACCGGATGCTGCGGGCAGATCAAGTCGACCAGGCCGCCGGCGACCACTTGGTCGGGCGCCAGGCCGGTCACGTCGAAGGTCGTGCTGTCCATCGAGATGGTGCCAACCTGGGCGATCGGCTGGCCGTCGATGAAGCCGGCGCCGCGGTTGCTCATGCTGCGCGACCAGCCGTCCGCATAGCCGATGCCTACCGTGGCGATCAAGCGCGGCGCGTTGGCCGTGTAGCGCAGGGCGTAGCCAACATGGTCGCCGGCTGCGATCCTGCGCGTCTGCAGGATCCTCCCCTGCAGACGCACCACCGGCGCCATCGGGTTCGGCCCATCGGCGCGAGGCGCGATACCGTACAGGGCCGCGCCTGGCCGCACGAGGTCGAAGTGAAAGTCCTTGGATAGAAAAATGGCGGATGAATTCGACAGGCTCGCCGGACAGGCCGGCAATTGCCGCCGCGCCGCCACGAAATTGGCGAGCTGGCGGCGGTTCATCGCGTTGTCGGGTTCATCGGCGCACGCCAGATGGCTCATCAAAAACCGCACGTCGACGCCGTCCAGCAGACCCGGATCGCCGATCCACGCGGCCACCTCGGCGGCGGACAATCCCATGCGCGACATGCCGCTGTCGATCTGCACGAAGGCCGGCAGCAGACAGCCTTCCGAGCGGGCCAACCGGCGCCAGGCCTGGATCTGTTCAATACTGTTGAGTACCGGGATCAGGCGATGCCGCCGGCATTCGCGCTCGGCGCCGGGAGGTGGCCCGTGCAGCACAAAGATGTCCGCGTCGTCGGGCAGGAAGGGCCGCAGCGCGATGCCTTCGTCGAGGTGGGCGACGAAGAAGTGGCGGCAGCCCTCCTCGTACAGCGCGCGTCCAACCGGCAGCGCGCCGAGGCCATAGGCGTTCGATTTCAGGACGGCGGCGCAGTGGGCCGGCCGGGCGCGTTCACGCAGCAGGCGATAGTTGGCGCACAGCGCGTCGAGGTCCACCGTGAGGATCGCGCCGGCACGGATCATCGCCGCGTTGTAGTCCATGGCCGCTTCCCGCCGTCTCAGGTGTTGGCGAAATTGAACTCGCGCGCACTGTCCGCGCGCCGATAGCGCTCCACGCCAAGATCGTCATGCCGGATTGCCGGGCGCCGGTGCGACATCAAATCCGCCAGCAATTGCGCCGAGCCGCAGGACATGGTCCAGCCCAGCGTGCCGTGCCCGGTGTTGAGGAACAGATTGCGCAGCGCCGTGCGGCCGACGATCGGCGTGCCGTCCGGCGTCATCGGCCGCAACCCGGTCCAGAACGTCGCGCGCGCGCTGTCGCCGGCCTGGGGAAACAGGTCGTTGACCACCATTTCCAAGGTGGCCCGGCGCTTAGGGTTCAGGCGCGTATCGAAGCCGGCGATTTCGGCCATGCCGCCCACTCGAATGCGGTCGTCGAAGCGGGTGACGGCGATCTTGTAGGTCTCGTCGAGGATGGTCGACGTCGGCGCCGCCTCGGCGTTGGTGATCGGGACCGTGATCGAGTAGCCCTTCATCGGATACACGGGAATCTCGACGATCGATTTGAGCAGCGGCGTCGAATAGGCGCCCAGCGCCACGACATAGGCGTCGCCTGTGACCACCTCCGCGCCGCAGCGCACCCCGGCGATGCGCCCGCCGGCCACGTCGATGCCGTCGATGCCGGTATTGAAGCGAAAGCGCACGCCAAGGGCCTCCGCCATGGCCGCCAGGCGCACGGTGAACAGATTGCAGTCGCCGGTTTCGTCATTCGGCAGGCGCAGGCTGCCGACCAGCTTTTCCTTGACCAGCCCGAGCGCCGGCTCGGCCTGCGCGAGCTGTTCGCGGGTCAGCAATTCGTAGGGCACGCCGGCCTGGCGCAGCACCTCGATGTCCTTGGCGGCGCTGTCGAACTGTTTGGCGGTGCGGAACAGCTGCATGGTGCCGCGCTGCCGGCCTTCGTAGGCGATGTCGGCGTCGATCCGCAATGCCTTGAGGCAGTCGCGGCTGTATTCGGCCAGGCGCACCATGCGCTCCTTGTTGACCGTGTAGCGCGCGGCGGTGCAGTTGCGCAGCATCTGCCACATCCACTGCAACTGAAACAGGCTGCCGTCGGGCGCGATGGACAGCGGCGCGTGGCGCTGCACCATCCACTTCATGGCCTTGAGCGGAATGCCCGGCGCCGCCCACGGCGAGGCGTAGCCGGGCGAGATTTGTCCGGCGTTGGCGAAACTGGTCTCGCAGGCGGGACCGGGCTGACGATCGATGACGACAACCTGGTGGCCGGCCTTCGCCAGGTAATACGCGCTCGTCACGCCGATCACGCCACCACCGAGAACCACGACTCGCATAGCCACTCCTTCACTTCCACATGCTGATTGAAATGGACACACCCTTCCCCGCCACCGGCGGTGGCCAAGGGTATGTCCTTTGGGTGACGGTCAGGCCGCCTGCTGCTTGCCGCCGGCGCCCGCCATGGCGAAACGGCCGATGTGAAACGCCTCGATCGGCGTGCTCGTGCTGCCGGTGTGAATCAGCTCGGCCATCACATCGCCCACGCCCGGCCCCAGCTGGAAGCCGTGGCCGCAGA
>JBDSTZ010000492.1:0-5668 GCA_039927975.1 Massilia sp.
GCAAAAAGTGGACGATGCCGATCCGGGACTGGAAAGCCGCACTGAACCGCTTCGCCATCCAGTTTGAAGACCGGCTTCCGCAGACTTAAACGAAAACCCGTTTACACAGAATTCGGTACACCCCCGCCAGTGACGTCACAACGCGTTAATCGGCTCGATACCTGCCACCCGCCTGACCCGCATCGCCTCCCTTATCGCTTGGACAACCCTCCCGCCGAACCCCGCCGCCCCCGCAATGCCCTACAATATGCGGCATGACCGAATTGACGCTTGTCCTGCCGTTTGCCCTGCCTCCCCCCGAACTGGCGCCCGACCTGGTGCGCGCGCTGCGCACGCCCTCGCTGGCGGCCCTGATCACCCGCACGTCCAGCCACCATTCGGACCCGTTCGACAACGCCGCGCGCGCCCTGCCGCACGAACTGTGGCTGGCCCGCGCGCTCGGCCTGGGCCAAAGTCCGCACCAGCAATCCGCCCTGCGCCTGGCCGCCGCCGTCATGCGCGGCCACGGCCTCGATCCTGGCGAGGGCCACTGGCTGATCGTCCACCCCGCCCATGTCGAGATTTCGCGCAGCCACCTGCTGATGCACGACCTGCGCCGCCTCGGCCTGGCCGACGCCGAATCGCGCGCCCTGTTCGACAGCGCCAAGCCATATTTCGACGAGTCCGGCCACACCTTGCTGTACGCCGACGCCCAGACCTGGTTCCTGCGCGCCGACGCCTGGCGCGGCCTGGACACCGCCAGCCCCGACGCCGCCACCGGCATGAACCTGACCGACTGGCTGCCACTCGGTACCGCCGCGAGCGCCTACCGCAAGCTGCAAAATGAAGTGCAAATGCTGTGGCACGGGCATCCGGCCAACGCGGCGCGCGAGGCGCGCGGCCTGGCCGCCATCAACGGCTTCTGGCCCTGGGCAGGCGCCGAAGCCGCCGACCGCTCATCGCCAGGCATTGCGCTGGCCACCCGCGCGGCCCCTTCCTGGCTGACCCGCCTGGCCACCCACCCCGACACCAGCCTGTCAGCGCTTGACGCCGTCAACGCCCCGCTGCTGGTCGACGGCAGTCTCGCCGAATCGGCCCTGGCCGCCGACTGGGCCGGCTGGCTAACCCAGATGCAGCGGCTTGAAGACGAACTGTTCGCCCCCCTGCTAGCCGCCCTCGCCACCGGCCGCCGCAAGCGCCTGCGCCTGGTGCTGAGCCGGCGCGAAGCCCAACTCGATATCACCACCAGTCCGATGGCGCAACGCGCCTTCTGGCGCCGTCCCAGCCTTGACCGATTGTCCCCATGACCCGCATCAGCACCCGCCCCTGCTCCTTCCGCACTTCCGAAATGCTGCGCCAGACCGGCGTGCACCCGGTCCTGGCCCGCGTCTACGCCTCGCGCGGCCTGCTCGACGCGCGCGAACTGTCGAGCGAACTGGCGGCCCTGATCGCGCCGGCCGGCCTGTTGCACATCGACGCCGCCGCCGTCTTCCTGGCCGACGCCATCGCCGCGCAAAAGAAGATGGTGATCGTCGCCGACTACGACTGCGACGGCGCCACCGCCTGCGCCACCGCCCTGCGCGGCCTGCGCGCGATGGGCGCGCTGGTCGACTTCATCGTCCCCAACCGCTTTGAATACGGCTACGGCCTGACGCCCGAAATCGTCGCGCTGACCGCGCGCGAGAAGTCGCCCGACATCATCATCACGGTCGACAACGGCATCGCCAGCATCGACGGCGTGGAGGAAGCGAACCGGCGCGGCATCGAAGTGGTGGTGACCGACCACCACCTGCCGGCCGACCGCCTGCCGGCCGCGCGCGTGATCGTCAACCCCAACCAGCCCGAGTGCGGCTTCCCCAGCAAGCACCTGGCCGGCGTCGGCGTGGTGTTTTACGTGCTGCTCGCGCTGCGCGCCGAACTGCGCCGGCGCGGCGTGTTCGACGCCCAGACCCAGCCCAAGCTCGACAACCTGCTCGACCTGGTCGCGCTGGGCACCGTGGCCGACGTGGTGCGGCTCGACGCCAACAACCGCATCCTGGTCGCCCAGGGCATCAAGCGCATGCGCGCCGGCCGCATGCACGCCGGCGTGGCGGCGCTGTTCCGGGTCGCCGGGCGCGAAGCGCGCAGCGCCTCGCCGTTCGACCTCGGCTTCGCGCTCGGCCCGCGCTTGAACGCGGCCGGCCGGCTCGACGACATGTCGCTCGGGATCGAGTGCCTCACCACCGACAACGAGGGCCGCGCCTGGGCCATCGCCCAGCAGCTCAACGACATCAACCTGCGGCGCCGCGAAATCGAGGCCGAGATGCAGGACACCGCCCTGCTCCACCTCGACCGCTTCGAGCCCGCCGACAGCAGCACCATCAGCGTGTTCGACGCCGGCTGGCACCAGGGCGTGATCGGCATCGTCGCCTCGCGCCTGAAAGAGAAATTCTTCCGCCCGACGATCACCTTCGCGCCGGGCGGCGACGGCTGGATAAAGGGCTCGGGCCGCTCGATCCCCGGCTTCCACCTGCGCGACGCGCTCGACCTGGTATCGAAACGCGCGCCCAGCCTGATCGACAAATTCGGTGGCCACGCAATGGCGGCCGGCCTGACCATCCGCGCAGACGCCTTCGACGCCTTTTCGCAAGCGTTCGAGGAAGTCGGCCGCGCCTGGCTCAGCGCGGCCCAGCTCGAGCGCGTAATCGAAACCGACGGCCCGCTCGAAGACGCCTACTACACGACCGACTTCATTTCGCTGATGGACAGCCAGGTGTGGGGCCAGGGCTTCGCGCCGCCGGTCTTCTGCGACGAATTCCGGGTCGTCAGCCAGCGCATCCTGAAGGAGCGCCACCTCAAGCTGCTCCTCGAACGCAACGGCCAGCGCTTCGACGCGATCTGGTTCGGCCATACCGAGGCAATGGGCGAACGCGCCCGCGTCGCCTTCCGCCTCGACGCCAACGAATACAATGGCGTCACGCGCGTGCAGCTGATGGTCGAACACGCCGAATCGGCCTGACGCGCCGCGCCATGGAACTGAACCAGCTGCGCATCTTTACCGCCATCGCCCGCGAAGGCAGCATCGCCAGGGCGGCCGAGCGGGTGTTCCTGAGCCAGCCGGCCGTCAGCGCCCAACTGAAAGCGCTCGAAGAACAGCTCGGCCTGAAACTGTTCGAGCGCCAGCCGCGCGGCATGGACCTCACCGGCGCCGGCCGCCACATGCTGATCGAGGCGGACAAGCTGCTCAAGGCGGCCGACGCCCTGCTGAACGAATCGCGCCGTCTGCGCGGCGCGGAACTGAGCGGCGAATTCAAGCTGGGCACCATATCCGATCCGGTCATGCTGCGCCTTGGCCTGCTGTTTTCACTGATGCTGCCGGCTTTCCCCGGCCTCAAGCCGGTCCTGCGCCAAGGGATCTCCGGCCATATCGTCGAGCGCGTGGCGAAGGGCGAGCTGCACGCCGGCTACGTCATCGGCGCGCCATCGGACCCGCGCGTGACGGCGCTGCGGGTCGCGCCGGTCACCCTGCGCATCGTCGCGCCGGCGGCCTGGCGCGCGCAAGTGATGCAGGCCGACTGGGACGCGATGGCGCGCCTGCCATGGATCGCCACCAGCGAACAATGCTCGTTCCGTCAAATCGCCGCGCGCATGATGGCGCGCCACGGCGTGACGCCGCGCAGCGTGGTGGAGATGGACGAGGAATCGGCGCTGATCGACCTGGTCAGGCAGGGCATCGGCCTGACCCTGCTGCGCGAAGACGTCGCGCTGCGCGCCGAAGTGGCCGGTGAATTGTGCATCTGGCCGCCGGGTACCGAGATCGACGGCCTGTACTTTGTCCATCCGGCCGGCGGCGCGCACGCGCAGCTGTGCGGCGCCCTGCTGCCCCTGATCCGTCAGGTGTGGCAACTGCCCCCTGACGCGACGGCCAGTGAACCCGCATCCTGAACGGCACGCGCGTCCGCAAGGCCGCCGCTAGCGCGCCGGCGCCGCCATCATCCGCGGGCCCGCGCCCCGCAGTTGGCGGCGTTGATACAGATTGTTCAGCACCAGCGCGCTGGCCGTCAGCGTGGCGCCGGCCACCTGACTGGCGTCGGGGACCACGCCGGTCAGCGCCGAAATCGCAAACGCGCTCACCGGCACCACATCCATGAACAGCACCCCGTTGAGCGGCGTGATGATCTTGTTGCCGAGGTTCCAGCACAGCACACCGAGGAAGCCCGCCACCAGCGCCATGTACAGCAGGTGCGGGGCCACCGCGACGATGCGCGGCAAGGTGGGCCGCGCGATGACGCCGGTCGCGATCAGCAAGCCGTCGATCGCCAGGATCGTCGTCAAACCGAGCAAGGTCGTCAGCGCCGTGTAGCGATAGGCCGACCAGGCCGGAAAATAGCTCGCGCCCACGCTGTAGATCACCCAGGCCAGTGCGCCCAGCAGCATCGGCGCGCAGGCCAGCAACGCGCTGGCGCCATGCACGCCGGCCAGGCTTGCGGGCTCGCCCTTGGTAATGACCAGCGCCATGCCAGCCAGCGACAACAGGATGAAGCCGGCGGTCGGCAGCGCCGGCCGCGTGCCACGCAGGCCCCAGCCGACCAGCGCGCCCAGCATCGGCATCGTGGCCATCACGATCGACGCCGTCAACGCGCCGTCGGGCCCCGCCAGCTGCTGGCCGAAAAACACCAGGAAGCCGAATCCGGCGAAGCCCAGGCTGCCCAGCACCCAGGCCAGCAACACGCGCTCGCCCTTGAGCGACAGCGCCGCGCGCCCTTCCTTCCACAACAGCAGAAGCACGAAAGCAATCCCGGCGCCGGTGTAGCGCAGCGCGGTCAGGGTGAACGGATCGAGCCAGCGCAACGCCGACGCCATGACCGGAAACATGCCGCCCCAAGTGACGGTGGCGACGAGGCAAAAAATGACGCCGGAAAGGTAGGTGTTGCGCATGTGCTGCTCCTGTCGATAAACGCTCGAAAAAGTTTGTCTTGCCGGGCTCTTCGCCCCGGCACCGACTATATCGACGCCCGCTTCGCCCTACCATTCGTCGTTTGCGAGGTCCGTCATCGGTTTTTCCGAGGCCGGCGCGCGGCCCCCGCACATCCGCCCTCAAAACCTGCGAAGCGCTCCATGATCTGGCGCAAACTCGCGGCGGGTATTTGCCTATGTCTACTACTAGGTACTTGACGTGGCGCATCCCATTACACTGGTTTTTCCGGACCAGCTGCTCGCCGATCCGATTCCGTTCCCTGGCGCCTGCCTGACTCCACTACCGATGCGTGGCGGACCCGCCGGTCCGTGGCGACGCCGCGCGCCGCCCGCATCGCTGGACGCCAGGCCGATATCACGAGAAGGAATATATGAACCGATTGCCATCCTGGGTCGGCAGCAAGCGCCTGTTCGTCTTCGTCTCAAGGAGAATGCAATGAGTCTGACCGTTGTTGACCACCTCGAACCGCCGATGGCGCGCGGCGTCTTCGGCGGTGCTCGCGCCGTGATCGCGACCGGAGCGTCGCTACGCGCCCATCACGCCATCCCGGCCGTCGGCCATCCCTTGCCGGACGCCGTGCCGCCCAAGCCGGCGGCCTGACGCGAAAGGAGCACAGCCATGCTGACGCATTCCGGTTCCACCCTGGCGGTCCCGCACGCGGCTCTTTACGGCGCCGAACAGGGCGCCACGCTCGGTTTCGAGGGGACATCCTGGCGCCACCTCGGCGCCTAT
>JBDSTZ010000493.1:0-5533 GCA_039927975.1 Massilia sp.
GGTACGTCGGCGACGCATTTGCCCAGGGCTTCACGCTCGAGGAAGTGCACAACCTGACCCACATCGATCCGTGGTTCCTTATCCAGATCAAGGAAATCGTCGACATCGAACTGTGGCTCGACACCCAGAAGCTCGACGCGATCGACAAGCCGATGCTCTACAAGCTCAAGCAAAAGGGCTTCTCGGACCGCCGCCTGGCTTTCCTGCTGCACGTGACGGACAAGGAAGTGCGCGAGAAGCGCCACGCGCTGGGTATTCGTCCGGTCTACAAGCGGGTCGACACCTGCGCGGCCGAATTCGCGACCAACACCGCGTACATGTATTCGACCTACGACGAAGAGTGCGAGTCGAATCCGACCGACAAGAAGAAGATCATGGTGCTGGGCGGTGGCCCGAACCGTATCGGCCAGGGTATCGAATTCGACTACTGCTGCGTGCACGCGGCGCTGGCGATGCGCGAAGACGGCTACGAGACCATCATGGTCAACTGTAATCCGGAGACCGTGTCGACCGACTACGATACGTCCGACCGCCTGTATTTTGAATCGCTCACGCTCGAAGACGTGCTTGAAATCGTCGCCCTCGAAAAGCCGGCCGGCGTGATCGTGCAGTACGGCGGCCAGACGCCGTTGAAGCTCGCGCTCGACCTCGAAGCGAACGGCGTGCCGATCGTCGGCACCTCGCCCGACATGATCGACGCGGCCGAAGACCGCGAGCGCTTCCAGCAGATGCTGCACACGCTGGGCCTGCGCCAGCCGCCTAACCGCACCGCGCGCACCGAAGCGGACGCGCTGGCGCTGGCCGTTGAAATCGGCTACCCGCTGGTGGTGCGTCCTTCGTATGTGCTGGGCGGCCGGGCGATGGAAATCGTCCACGATCAGCGCGACCTCGAACGCTACATGCGTGAAGCGGTCAAGGTGTCGCACGATTCGCCGGTGCTGCTCGACCGCTTCCTCAACGACGCCATCGAAGTCGACGTCGACTGCATCTCGGACGGCGAGACCACCTTTATCGGCGGCGTGATGGAACACATCGAGCAGGCCGGCGTGCACTCGGGCGATTCGGCCTGTTCGCTGCCGCCGTACTCGCTGTCGTCCGAGACCATCGCTGAACTCAAGCGCCAGACTTCGCTGATGGCCAAGGGCTTGAACGTGGTCGGCCTGATGAACGTGCAGTTCGCCATCCAGCAGCAGGAAGTCGACGGCGTGGTGCAGGACACCGTGTTCGTCCTCGAAGTCAATCCGCGCGCCTCGCGCACGGTGCCTTTCGTGTCGAAGGCGACCGGCCTGCAGTTGGCCAAGATCGCCGCGCGCTGCATGGTCGGCCAGACCCTGGCCGAGCAGGGCATCACGACCGAAGTCGTGCCGCCGTTCTACAGCGTCAAGGAAGCGGTGTTCCCGTTCGTTAAATTCCCTGGCGTCGACACGATTCTCGGCCCCGAGATGAAGTCGACCGGCGAAGTGATGGGCGTGGGCATGACCTTCGGCGAAGCCTTCGTCAAGTCGCAGCTGGGCGCCGGCGTCAAGCTGCCGGAGTCGGGCAAGGTCTTCCTGTCGGTCAAGGTGTCGGACAAGCCGCGCACCGTGAAAGTGGCGCGCGACCTGGTCGAACTTGGCTTCCAGCTGGTGGCCACCAAGGGCACCGCCGCCGTGATCGCCGCCGCCGGGATTCCGGTGACGGCGGTGAACAAGGTGATCGAAGGCCGTCCGCACATCGTCGACATGATCAAGAACCACGAGATCGCTTTGGTGGTGAACACGGTCGAAGAGAAGCGCAGCGCGATCGTCGATTCGCGCGCCATCCGGATTTCGGCGCTGGCCGCGCGCGTGGTAACCTATACTACGATCGCCGGGGCGGAGGCGGCGGTTGAAGGCATGCGTCACCTCGACGAGTTGCGCGTGTACGATTTACAAGGCCTGCATAAAACCTTAAACTAAGCACCAGGCAGTACCCTTGACCACAGAGCTCGCGCGCCACAGCGGCGCGCGGCCTCTGTGGTTTTCACTTGGTACGGGCGTTTTGAGAAGCGGATTTGAAACCGATTCGAAGAGGATTCGGAGAGAATTCGAAGTTGATGTGCAGTCGCGCCACGCCGACACGTCGTTCCCGCGCAGGCGGGAATCCATGGCACCTTCGCATGGCGGTTGCATGGACTGGCGCCCGCGCATGCGACGCTTGTCAACTGGCCGCGCTGGTGCGCGCCGCATGTGACGCGCGTCGATCCTGAAGGCGGCATCTCTCTAAATGCAGTACCTGGCAAACCACGAACAAGAGCAGAGAAACTATGAACACTCCCAACCTTCCCTTGACCAAATTCGGCGCTGAACTTCTGAAGGAAGAACTGCACCAGTTGAAGACCAAAGAGCGCCGCGCCGTGATCGACGCGATCGCCGAGGCGCGCTCGCATGGCGACCTGTCCGAGAACGCCGAGTACGACGCCGCCAAGGAGCGCCAGGCCTTTGTCGAAGGCCGCATCGCCGAACTCGAAGGCAAGCTCGGTTCTTCCCAGATCATCGATCCGGCCACTCTCGACGCCGAAGGGCGCGTGGTGTTCGCCTCGACGGTCGACCTGGAAGACCTCGAAAGCGGCCAGAAGGTGACCTACCAGATCGTCGGCATGGACGAGGCGGACCTGAAGCTGAACAAGATTTCGGTGACCTCGCCGATCGCCCGCGCGCTGATCGGCAAGTACGCCGGCGACGTGGTCGAAGTGCAGGCGCCGTCCGGCCCGCGCGAATACGAAATCCTCGAAGTCAAATACATCTGATGCTGGCCGTCCGGCTGCGCCTGCTGCTTGCCTGCCTGTGGGCCGGCAGCCTGTGGGCGGTCGCTTACCTGGTCGCGCCGACGCTGTTTGCCACGCTGCACGACAACACCCTTGCCGGCGCCATGGTCGGCAGCCTGCTGCGCAGCGTGGCGTGGCTGTCGATCGCCTGCGCGCTGGTGCTGCTGGTGCTGGTGTGGCGCGCGGTCGATCTCGATGCGGCGCAGCGCCGCGGCCTGATTCGCCTGATCAGCGCCATGCTGCTGTGTTGCCTGGTGATTTACCTGGGCATTCAACCCGCGATGGCGAATCTGCGCGACGCGGCCGGGCCTGGCGGGCTGAAAGGCTCGCCGCTGGCGGCGCGTTTCGGCATGCTGCACGGGGTGTCGCAGCTGGTGTATTTGGTGGAAAGTGTGCTGGCGGGCTGCCTGGTGGTGAAGGCCGTGCCCGGCCGCACGCCGGAGCGGGTGTCCGGCGTGTCATAATGCTACGCCGCGCGGCGTGTGAGACGCGCCGCCCCGACGAGACAGAAAAATTATTTACCCAAAGCGCCTTTTTTCGGGCTGGACTGGCGCGGTTTGGCGCGCTTGATGCTGCCGCCCTCGGTGACCCGCTCATTCCCCTTGATCATGACCTTGGTGACGCTCGGCCGCTTGGTGCCGCTGGCGCTGGCCTTGACGATGGTGACTTCGCGCATGCCCTTGCCGCGCGTCGGGCTGGCGGTCTTGACCACGTCCTTTTTGGGACGGTAGACCACCAGCAGCTTGCCGATGTGCTGGACCGGGGCGGCCTTGAGTTCTTCGCAGATCTGCTCGTACATGGCGACGCGCGCCTCGCGGTCGTCGCCCGCCACGCGCACCTTGATCAGGCCGTGGGAGTCGAGGCTGGCGCCGATTTCCTTCATGACCGATGCCGTCAGGCCAGCCTCGCCGATGATGACGACAGGCTTGAGCGCATGGGCTTCAGCGCGCAGGGCGCTGCGCTCGACGGGTGTAAGTTTTTGCATAATATCTTTAGTTAACCTTTAAAAGCAGTATTCTACGCGAATGGCAAAGAACAAATTAAACAAAAACTGGTTACACGACCACATCAACGACCCCTATGTGAAGCTGGCGCAGAAAGAGGGCTACCGCGCGCGCGCCGCCTACAAGCTCAAGGAAATCGACGAAAGCGAAAAACTCATCAAGCCGGGCCAGGTCGTCGTCGACCTCGGCTGCACGCCGGGCAGCTGGAGCCAGTATGTGCGGCGCAAGATGGCCGGCGAGAAGGGCGGCGGCATCAACGGCACCATCATCGGCCTCGACATGCTGCCGATGGAAGAGATCGCCGACGTCCATTTCATCCTCGGCGACTTCCGCGAAGGGCGCTCGCTGCGCCAGCTTGAAACCTTGCTGGCGGGTCGCAAGGCCGACATGGTGATCTCCGACATGGCGCCGAATCTGTCGGGCATTCCGACCGCCGACGCCGCGCGCATGGAACATCTTATCGATTTGGCAATTGAGTTTGCGCAAACCCACATGAAGCCGAGTGGGGCATTGTTGGTCAAATGCTTCAAGGACATGGGGTTTAGTCAAATCGTCGAGAAATTTCGCGGGGAATTCAAGGTCGTCAAACAGGTCAAACCGAAGGCCAGCCGCGACAAATCGTCGGAAATCTTCCTCGTCGGCAGGGGTCTCAAGCACACGACCCTCAAGAATTCCGCAGTTGATGACGATTCTTCCCTTGATATTCCCGGCAGTGGGCCGCACATCGGACAGTGATGGCCCTGCCGGTGTCGGGCCATGCGGCGCAATAGGCACGTTTTACGGCCGTTTTAAGTGAGTTTTCCGCCTCGCCGCCCGGCGCGCGTGGCACGGGCTGCTTAATGCGGTTAAAATCGGCATTCTGAATCGGTAAAAAGATGCGCCAGCATCGAAGGAGTTTTCGTGAATAATATGTTTTCCAAATCCGCCGTCTGGGTGGTCGTCGCGCTGCTGTTGTTCATGCTGTTCAAGCAGTTCGACAATCACAGTGTGGCCGGCGGCGCCAAGACCATCGTTTATTCAGAGCTGCTCGATGACGTCAAGGCGCGGCGCCTCAAGGACGTGGTCATCGAGGGCCTGAACATCACCGCCACCCGCAACGACGACACCAAGGTCCGCGCCACCGCGAGCCTGCTCGACCGCGGGCTGGTCAACGATCTGGTCAACAATGGCGTGCGCTTCGACATCAAGGCGCCGGAAGAGCCATCGTTCCTGCAACAAGTGTTCATTTCCTGGTTCCCGATGCTGTTGCTGATCGGCGTCTGGGTGTTCTTCATGCGTCAGATGCAGGGCGGCGGCAAGGGCGGAGCTTTCTCCTTTGGCAAGTCGAAAGCCCGCATGATGGATGAAACAAACAACACCGTCACCTTCGCCGACGTCGCCGGTTGCGACGAGGCCAAGGAGGAGGTCAGCGAAATCGTCGACTTCCTCAAAGACCCGACCAAGTTCCAAAAGCTGGGCGGGCGCATCCCCCGCGGCGTGCTGATGGTTGGCCCACCGGGTACCGGCAAGACCCTGCTGGCGCGTGCCATTGCGGGTGAGGCGAAGGTGCCGTTCTTTACTATTTCGGGCTCCGATTTCGTCGAGATGTTCGTGGGCGTCGGCGCGTCACGTGTGCGTGACATGTTTGAAAATGCTAAAAAGCATTCACCCTGCATCATCTTCATCGACGAGATCGACGCTGTGGGCCGCCACCGCGGTGCTGGCATGGGCGGCGGCAACGATGAGCGCGAACAGACGCTGAACC
>JBDSTZ010000494.1:0-8106 GCA_039927975.1 Massilia sp.
CTGCCGGGTGTGACCTTCAGCGCCATTCTGCGCTCGCCAGAAACGAGTGTGGCGCCATCGATCGGCGCGCTGGCGCGGTACTGGGTCAGGCCCGACTCGGCCTTGCCGTTGTCGCACCATTTCACACCGCCGAACATTGTGTTCATCGCCATCACCGCAAAAAAGGGCATGATGTCTTTGGCGATGGCAAGCTTGACGTGGCATTCGAGGCGCAGGTCGCCCAGGCGGCGCCGGCCTTGCGGCACACCGGGCGTGATCACTTCGGGCATGGGATAGGCCCCAAAGTTGGCCTCCTTGGCGTCGCGCGTGATGTCGTCGCGTACGGCATAGGTGACGCCGGCCTTGTCGCGCGCGGCGGCGCGGTCGCGCGGCAGCGCAAAGCCGCCGTCGGCCGCGAGCGACACGCCGATCGATGTGGCGTCGCCGACGATCCAGGCAGCGCGCCGTCGGGCACGGCGGCGCGCTGCCTGGCCGGCACCACGAAACGCAGCGTCGACGCGGGCGCCAGGGCGCGCTTGCTGTCGTAGGTGTCCATCCCGACCAGCAGGCTGCGGTACGACCAGCGTTGCCCGCCCTTGGCGCCGGTAATCGTCACCGACGGCATCTCGTCGCTGCCGAACGGTTCCGGCGCCGGCATCGTTTGTGCCATGGCCGCCGAGGTAAGGCCGTTGAACAGACAAATCAGCGTTGCGGTGCGCAGTAGTTTCATATGGCGTCAGTGGTTTGTGCGGGTGCGCGCGGGCTGTCGATCGCTTGCGGCTGCGGGGTTGGCGAAAACTGGAATTGGATCAGCGTGTCGTTGGACCAGCTGTCGTCGTGCACCGGCGCCCGATACACGCGCTGCTGTTTGCCGACATGGGTGAGCAGACGGCGCTCGCCATCGATCAGCGTCGCGCTGTCGAACGGCGCCGGGGTGCGAAAGGTGATGTTGCCGTTGACCTTGATGGCGTGCCCGCACAGGTCGCGGCCCAGCGAGAGCGCCTTGAATCCGGCCAGTTGGAGCAAGGACAGGGTGTCTTCGCACATCGCCAGGCGGATGCTGCATTGCAGGCGCAGGTCACCCAGGCGCCAGGCGCCGGCCGGCAGATTCGGGCTGCGCACTTCCGGCAGCGGATAATTGCTGGCCGAAGCCGGCTTTTTACCGATCGCCACCACGTCGCCGACGGCCAGCGCGACGTCGGCCTTGTCGCGATGGGCGCTGGCGCTTCTCACCATCACGAAACCGCCATCGGCGGCCACCGGGATACTGATGTCGGTCTGCTCGCCGATCACCTTCACCGCAGCGCCGGTCGGGAACGCGCCCGGGCGGTCGTTGCGTACCACGAAGCGCAGCGAGGATCCTGGCGCGAGGGCGTCGCGCTTGCCTTCGAACACGTCGAGCCCCGTTTCCATGGTGCGGTACGCCCACACCTGCGCGCTCTTGTTGCCCTTGATGGTGACCGAGGGGATGTCGTCCGCCTCCATCGCGGCCGGCACCTGCGCATTGGCGTTGCCGGCGCAACCATTGGCCAGGCTGATCAGGATCGCTACCAGAAGCAGTTTCATCGATGTCGGCGCCATTGTGAAAGAAGAACCAGCGCGAGCCACATAGTCATGCTGGTGATATACATTAGTATAACACCATGTCTGCGGTCGGCAAGCGATTTGTTCATCGCTGCACGACTGTGGGGAGGGGCGGCGAGCAAGCGCCAGTGCGGCGGCTTGCGCAGCGCCGTGCTCATCCATAGCTAACGAGTACAGCGCCGAAAGAAAAGGCCGCCGGACACTGACGCGCCGGCGGCCTCGAAGACAACATTCCTTACGCGCCGAACGGCGTCTCGGCAATCCCGCGCACGCCCGGCCGCACCAGCAGCATGGCGCCGGCCCATTCGTCGCCGGCGGCCTGGCCGGCGCTGATCGAGGTGACCAGCATGGTGTCGAGGTCCGGCCCGCCGAAGCTGCACATGGATGGCTTGGCCATCGGCACGTCGATCGTGCGATCGAGCTTGCCCTCGGGCGTAAAGCGCAGCAGACAGCCTTCGTCGTTCCCGCAGATCCAGTAGCAACCGTCGGCATCGACCGCCGCGCCGTCGGGACGGCCGCGATGCGTGTTCATGTCGACGAACAGGCGCTGGTCGTGCGGCTGGCCGGCCTCGGTGTCGTAATCGAAGGCCCACACCAGCTGGCGCTTCGGATGCGAGTCCGACAGGTACATGGTGCGGCCGTCCGGCGAAAACGCCAGGCCGTTCTGGGTCAGGAGATCGGACACCACAGGCGCCGACAGGCCGCCTTCGCGGCTGTACCGATACAGCTTGCCGTCGGGCCGTGCGGCGGCCATGTCCATGAACATGGTGCCGCTCCAGAAGCGCCCCTGGCGGTCGCAGCGGCCGTCGTTGAAGCGCATGCCGGGACCGAGGTCGGTGGTGGTGGCCAGCAGCGTCGCCGCCGCCATCTGGGCCTCGCCCAGGTCGAGGGCGAAGATGCCGCTCTCCATGCCGGCGATCAGGCCGCCGTCCTGGCGCACGGCCAGGCAGGCGACCATCTCGCTGGTGTGCCAGTTGCGCGTGGCGCCGCTGGCCGCGTCGAGGCGCCAGATCCGCTTGGCCGGAATATCGGTCCAGTACCAGGCGCCTTCGCGCCCGTACCAGACCGGACACTCACCGACCGTGCAGGTGATGCCGGTGATGCGTTCGACTTCAGGCATGGGCCAGACCTGGATTGAGCACGACTTCCTTGTGCACCGGCACCAGCGTTTTCATGATGGTCCAGGCGACCAGGTAGGCCACGGCGCAGATCGAGAACATGATGGTGTAGCCGGTTTCGATATGGCCCAGGCCCTGGTAGTAGTCGAACAGACGTCCGCCCAGTTCGGTCAGCGAGGCGCCGCCGATGCCGACCACCGAACCGACACTGTGTTTCGGGAACATGTCCGACACGGTGGTGAACAGGTTGGCCGACCAGGCCTGGTGGGCCGAGGCGCCGACGCCGATCAGCAGCACCGGCATCCAGTAGCTGATGTAGCCGAGCGGCTGGGCCAGCAACACCACCAGCGGGAAGAAGGCGATGCACAGCATGGCTTTCATGCGGCCGTTGTAGGCGCTGTCGCCGCGCTTCATGAAGTAGGCCGGGAACCAGCCGCCGCCGATACTGCCAACCATGGTCATGCTGTAGAGCACGGCCAGCGGGATGACGATGTCGGCCTTGCCCATGCCGTATTGGGCCGACAGGTACTTCGGCAGCCAGAACAGGAAGAACCACCACACGCCGTCGGTGAGGAATTTGCCGATCGTGAAGGCCCAGGTTTGACGGAAGGTCAGCAGCTGGAACCACGAGGTTTTCCGCACCGGCGCGCCGTCGACCGAGGTGTCGACCACGGCGTCGGCGTTGATGTAGGTGAGCTCTTCCTTGCTCAAACGTTTTTGCTTGGCCGGATCGTCGTACAGCACGGCCCAAAAAGCCATCCAGATGAAGCCGATCGCGCCGATCGCCAGGAAGGCCGCTTGCCAGCCCCAGTAGAGGGCGATCAGCGGCACGCTCAGTGGCGCCAGGATGGCGCCAACGTTGGCGCCGGAATTGAAAATGCCGGTGGCGAACGAACGCTCCTTGCGTGGGAAGTATTCGGCGGTGGCCTTGATGGCGGCCGGGAAGTTGCCCGCTTCGCCGATCGCCAGGAAGGCGCGCGCGACCATGAAGCCGGCGATCGAAACGGGGATGGCGTTGAAGCCGAGCGCGGTGATGATGGCGTTGAAGCCGTGACCGAGGCCGATGGCGTAGGCGTGCGCGATGGCGCCGAGCGACCAGACGCAAATGGCGAGCAGGAAGGCCTTCTTGGTTCCCAGCGCATCGATGACGCGGCCGGCGAACAGCATGGCGATCGCGTAGGTGAGCTGGAACACGATGACGATACGGCCGTAATCGATATTGGTCCAGCCGAATTCTTTCGAGAGGTCGGCCGAGAGCAGGCTCAGTACCTGGCGGTCGAGGTAGTTAACGGTGGTCGCGAAGAACAGCAGGCCGCAGATGGTCCACCGGAATTTGCCTATGGCTTGGTTCATGATCACATCTTTATGGTTATAAGGTCAAAAAACGCGAATGGTGCGGCCGCTGTCTCCTCGCCGGCCGCACCGTTTTTTATGCCGCGCTTACTTCGCCGGCGCCTGCAACAGGGTACCGTCGACCAGACGCGCCAGGTTCAGCGGGTTGGCGTCCTGCAGCGCTTGCGGCAGCAGGTCGGACGGTACGTTCTGGTAGCAGACCGGACGCAGGAAGCGGTCGATCGCGCTGGCGCCGACCGAGGTGCTGCGGCTGTCGGAGGTGGCCGGGAACGGGCCGCCGTGGACCATCGCGTGGCACACTTCGACGCCGGTCGGGTAGGCGTTGAACAGGATGCGGCCGGCCTTGCGCTCGAGCGTCGGCAGCAGGGCGCCGGCGATCGCGCTGTCGGCGGCGACAGCGTGCACGGTGGCGGTCAGCTGGCCTTCGACGTGCTTGGCCACTTGCAGCATTTCAGCCTGGTCCTTGCAGCGCACGATCAGCGAGCATGGCCCGAAGATTTCTTCTTCCAGCGCCGGGGTCGACAGGTAGGCGGCGGCGTCGCATTCGTACAGCGCAGCCTGGGCGGCGCAACCGATGCCGTTGGCCTGGCCTTGCGAGAGCAGGCGCACGCCTTCAATGCCGTTCAGGCGCTCGATGCCGCCGGTGTAGGCCTTGTGGATGCCCGGGGTCAGCATGGTGCCGGCGCCCTTGGCTTGCAGCGCGGTGGCGGCAGCGGCGGTGAAGGTGGCGAAGTCGTCGCTGATCAAGCCGATCACCAGACCTGGGTTGGTGCAGAACTGGCCCACGCCCATGGTCAGCGAATCGACGAAGCCCTGGGCCAGGGCGGCGCCGCCGGCTTTCAGGGCGCCCGGCAGGACGAACACTGGGTTGATCGAGCTCATTTCGGCGTAGACCGGAATGGGTTCGGCGCGTGCCGCGGCCGTGTGCATCAGGGCGACGCCGCCGGCGCGCGAGCCGGTGAAGCCGACCGCCTTGATGGTCGGGCTGCCGACCAGGCGCTGGCCGATGTTGCGGCCGTCGCCGAACAGCATCGAGAAGGTACCTTCAGGCAGCTTGCAATCGGCGACCGCCTTTTGCACGGCCTTGCCGACCAGCTCGGAAGTACCGAGGTGGGCGCCGTGGGCTTTCACGATGACGGGGCAGCCGGCGGCCAGGGCCGAGGCGGTGTCGCCGCCGGCGACCGAGAAGGCCAGCGGGAAGTTGCTGGCGCCGAAGACGGCGACCGGGCCCAGCGCGATCTTGCGCAGGCGCAGGTCGGGACGTGGCAGCGGGGCGCGGTCCGGCAGGGCCGAATCGATGGTGGCGTCGAGGAAGTTACCATCGCGCACGACCTTGGCGAACAGCTTGAGCTGGCCGACGGTGCGGCCGCGCTCGCCTTCGAGGCGGGCTTGCGGCAGGCCGGTTTCAGCCATGGCGCGTTCGATCAGGGTGCTGCCCAGCGCGACGATGTTGTCGGCGATGGTTTCGAGGAACACGGCACGCTGCTCGAGCGTGGTTTCGCGGTAGGTGTCGAAGGCTTGCTCGGCCAGCGCGCAGGCGGTTTCCACCTCGGCGTTGCCGGCCAGGCCGAATTCTGGCTCGATCGGCGCATTCTTGGAGGGGTCGATTGCGCGCACGGTGCTGGCGGTGCCGCGCACGATGCTTTGGCCAATGACCATTTCGCCGGTGATTTGCATGGAATATTCCTTAATGTGATGAATGGGGCGCGAAGGGCGGGCGGTGCGTTATTGCCCGCACGAAACCCACCTGTTGGAGACGCTTCGGGGCTTGTCGGACAAATGCCGACAAGCCCCCAATTTTACATTCCTGTGCGAAAACTTGCTCGGCTTACACGTCGATTAGACGGCGTTGTTGGCCTTGAGCAGTTTGAGCAGCATCGCATCTTCTTCCGCCGTCAGGTCGGTCAGCGGTGCGCGCACCGGACCGCCGCTGTGGCCGACCAGGCGGGCGCCGGCCTTGACGATCGAGACGGCGTAGCCGCCCTTGCGGTTGCGGATGTCCAGCAGCGGCAGGAAGAAGTTGTCGATCAGACGGTTCACGGTGGCGAAGTCGTCGGCGGCGGTGGCGTGGTAGAAGTCCATCGCCAGTTGCGGCACGAAGTTGAACACGGCCGACGAGTAGACCGGCACGCCCATCGCTTTGTAGGCGCCGGCGAACACTTCGGCGGTCGGCAGGCCGCCGAGGTAGCTGAAACGGTCACCCAGGCGGCGCCAGATCGACACCATCAGTTCGACGTCGCCGATACCGTCCTTGAAGCCGATCAGGTTAGGGCAGCGCGCGGCCAGCTTTTCCAGCGAGGCCGGGGTCAGCTTGCAGACGTTGCGGTTGTAGACGATCACACCGATCGACACCGACGCGCAGACGGCGGCGACGTGCTCGATCAGGCCGTCCTGGTTCGATTCGGTCAGGTAGTGCGGCAGCAGCAGCACGCCCTTGGCGCCAAGGCGCTCGGCTTCCTGGGCGTAGGCGATGGCCATGCGGGTCGGGCCGCCGGCGCCGGCCAGGATAGGCACTTTGCCGTCGCAGGTGTCGACAGCGACTTTGATCACTTGCGAGAACTCGGTCGGGGTCAGCGAGAAGAATTCGCCGGTGCCGCCGGCGGCGAACAGTGCGCTCGCGCCGAACGGTGCCAGCCAGTCCAGGCGGTCTGCGTAGGTCTTGGCGTTGAATTCACCTTGTGCATCGAAGTCGGTGATCGGGAACGACAGCAGGCCGGAGGAGAGGACTTTTTTAAGTTCTTGCGGTGACATGTAAAACTCCAGAGAGGGTAATCGGTTTAAAAATTCAAGAGATGCGTTATCGTACAACTGCGCTTGAGATTAAGCAAGCATAAAACGTGGTGTTGCAGGATTCTGTGGTGCGCGTGTGCGGCGCGGTTTTAGCGGCATCAGCGCCAGCCGCCCGGCGCTGGCGCCATGAAAAGAATGCGCTGGTTCAGTTGACCGCGCTCGCCTCGATGCGGGCCTGGGCCTGGCGCAGCCGTTCGCGGCTGTTCGACAGGTGGGTGCGCATGGCCGCGCGCGCCGCTTCCGGGTCCTGGCGCAGGATGGCGTTGTAAATATCCTCGTGCTCGCGCTGCACGCGGTCGAGGTATTCGGCCGGCTTGTCGCGCGCCAGGTCGGGCATGTTGACGCGCGCGCGCGGGATGATGGTATTGCCCAGGTGGCCAAGAATTTCGACGAAATAGCGGTTGCCGGTCGCCTGCGCGATCACCAGGTGAAACCGCACGTCGGCCTCGACCGAGGCGCGGCCTTGCAGCAGGCTGGCCTGCATATCGGCCAGCGCTTGGCCCATATCGGCCAGCTGCTGCTCGCTGCGGCGCGCGGCGGCCAGCCAGGCCGCCTCGGTCTCCATGCTGATGCGCAGTTCGAGAATCGCCAGCACGTCGCGCAGGGTGATGATGCTGTCGGCCCCCAGCGCCAGGCTGGTCTGGGCGCGCGCCAGCACGAAGGTGCCGATGCCGTGGCGGGTCTCCACCAGGCCGGCCGCCTGCAGGTGGGAAATCGCCTCGCGCACCACGGTGCGGCTGACCCCGTGCTGGGCCATGATGGCCGATTCGGTGGGCAATTTGTCGCCCGGCTTGAGCTGGCTGCTGGCGATGCGGTGGCTGATTTCCTCGACCACCCCTTGCGCCAGGTTACGGTGCTTCTTGCGCGGGCTGGCGGGGTGCAGCGACGGGCTGGTCGTCTTCATGTTGGGCTGGGGGCTGAGGGTGGATGACATATTATAACGCATTCCGAAAGTTGTACGATGTCTTATCTGATGGCAGCGTTTTTTCTAGGAAATATTTCCATGTTTCGATTGCGAAACCCGGCAAACTTGCCTAGATCGCATAGAATGCGGTGACACGCCACGCGGCGCCCGCGCGAGCGGTCCGCCGTCATGCTTTGACCTTACGATGACCAAACAATTACACGCTCAAGCGAACGCCCTGCTGTACAAAGCCCTCGACCTGCCCGCCGACGCGCGCCAGTCCTTCATTGCCGACGCCTGCTCGGGCGCCCCGGCGCTGCACGAGATGGTCGCCACGCTGCTCGGGCGCATCAACGAACTCGATGAATTTCTCGCCTC
>JBDSTZ010000495.1:0-25857 GCA_039927975.1 Massilia sp.
AAGCAGTGCGCGGGCCTATCATTGCGGCGTGGTGGAGTTCGAATAAAAAAGCCCGGCGGGCCGGGTAAACATGAAAGTGCGTATATCCCCCGCTATGTAGCGGATCGAGACGGATCACCTCTTTCGCTGTTGAGATTCTTGCTGGACCGCGAACGGGACCAGGTGCACCGATCCGGTAGCGGTCATGCACGTGGAGCCGTAGCCCTTGAGCCGCAGTGCTGTCTTGGCCTGCTCGCAGTCCACCAGCTGGCGCACGAAGCTATCGATGCGTGCGGCATCGTTCACGCGGACAGCTTCAATGACCATGCGGCGAAGGTTGCGTACGTTCATGACAGCCCGAATAAAAACGCCCCGCGAGGCACATGCCAGGCGGGGCGGGAAGACGCTGAGCGAACAGCGCCGGAGACGCGCGACTTACTCGCAGAAACGCAAAAGCCCGCACAGAGGCGGGCTTTGGACACAGTTACTTCGAGAATGACGAAAATATACTCGGGTTGGTGCACTTGCGTCAAATCATTTATTTAAAATCCGCAACATACTCCTTGCTCCAAGAAGATCGGCTCAAGCCGCGCGATCGCCCGCTCCTCCAATTCGCGCAAGTGGTTCTTCATCTTCCATGACGCCCGCAGATAGGTGCTGTAGCTCCCGCCGAAACTCGCCGCCAGGTCGCGCGCACTGATATCGATCTTCTTGTGGTTGGCGAATAGCCGGCCCAGCATACAATCGATCGCCAGCGGCTTAATGCGCGGGAACATCGGCGCGAACCAGTCGGACAGGCCCTGGATAGCATCGATGCGCTCTGGCGAGAACGCGTAGCGCCGCCGGCCCGCCGTCTTGCCATCCTTCGGCGCCGGCCCGTTGTCGACCAGCTTGCAGGCCCGCGTCCGATCGTAGGCCACCTGAGCGAGCTGTTCCTTCCGACCCGCGAAGGTCAGCTTCGCCTTCGCCTTGTTCAATGCATCGATAGCCTGCAAGCGCTCATCGTGACGCGCGCAGTCCAGGACGTCGGCCGCCGTTGTCACGACAGCCCGCAATTCGCGCACCTCCTCTTTGGCGCGCACCAGGGAGTCTAGCAAGTCCGGATCGCCGTCCTGGTCGCTCGACACGTCCTCGAAATCCGTCTGCCCGTACTTCGCCTGCAGCACCCACATTTCCACGTTCGGCAGCTTCGTCTTGACGGCCTGGGTGATCATTGCGCATTGCGCGCGGATATCGCCGCCACTCAAGCCGCTAAAGTTCACCGTGCCGTCACCACCGCCGCGCAGCTGGTCGAGCCAGTGCCGCTGCTGCTTGCTTTCAAGCTTGATCGACTCCATGATCCGGATCAGCGCCATCCGCAGCGGCGCGTCCTGCGTGGCCGGCTGCGCCATGATCAGGAACGCGACGTGCACCGCCTGCCCTGCGTTTTCGAAGATCGCCTCTTGCTGTACTTCCCTCAATACTGCCGCCATCACTTCACCCCCTTGTTGTCGTTATTGCCGAGTCGGCTCCTGGTCAAGGATGTCGCCCGGTCTTCCGCTATCAATTCGTACTGGCGGTTGAGCATCGCCTCCCGCCCGGTTGCAACCCACTCAACAGGCTTCGCCTTCGGCAGCGGCGCCGTCCCCACCGTGAGGCCGTTCTCAGTTGCGTAGAACGCCCCTGGTTCGCCTCGCATGCCCCGGCGGATGGCTCCATCGATGCTGGCGGCGCCGAAGGCCTCCCGCATACCATCGATCCATACAGCCACCCCCGGCATCTGTTCACGCATGCTGCCCTTCGCCATCGACACGCCCTCCTCTTAAAATTGCCCCGTCTCACCACGTCCTACCTTCATTTCGTAGGTGGGACGGCGTTTTTCATAGGAGACGTCCTACCGTCCTACCCATTTGTATGTATATTGATGTTGTGGTGGGGGCGCGCGCGCAGGCGCGCGAGCACACATACGGGGAAAACACCGAATTCGGTTGGACGGTAGGACGCCTCCTATGAGAACCGGCGTCCTACCTGCCAATTCAAGGGTAGGACGGGGTTGGACGCCCGGCCATAATTCACTGATCCGCATGGTTGCCCTCCTCAGCCGGTGGCTCGTCCGGTCGCACGTAGTACCATTCACGCGCGCCACTCCCGCGCCGGCGCTTGGCCCAGCCCAGGCGCTTCATGCAGTTGCCCACGCGCGTGGACTCACCTTTGGCCGCGCTGAGTTTGCCTATCTCGATCTGCAATGCCTTAGTCAGAAGCGCCTCCATAGTCACCTCGTTGAGGCGCGGGATCGGCTGACGGTCGGCCGTCTCGGCGATACCCTCGACGTAGCGCCAGATGCGTGGATACCAAACGTCGTCCAGTTCGCGCTCCTCCTGCTCAGGCTTGATCAGGTCGCGCTCTTCCTCCCTGGTTGGATGCCACTTAATGCCAGCGCGCACGAAGATCAAAGCCTCAGCGAACAGCTGATCGCGCAGCTCGGCCAGCAGCGGCAGGTTGATGACGCCGCAGCGCACCGGCCAGAACCGGCGTGCGCCCGTCGTGTCCTTGAGGTACTCGTCCTGGTTGGTCGTCGCCGCAAAGCAGGTGCGGCGCGGGTACTTGTTGTTGCGCCGTCCGTAGGGCGCGCGGAAGTCGTCGATCGTGTTGGTGATGAAGGCCTTGATGGTGGTGATGTCGCCCTTATTGAACGAGTCCAGCTCGGCGATCTCGTACAGCCACGCGCCCTGGATCGCGAGATACCCGTCCTTGTCACCGACCTTGAACGGGGTCTCCTTGTACCATTGGCCACCCAACACACGCAGCAGCGACGACTTGCCGGCACCCTGGCCGCCCTCGAACACCGGCGCGTAGTCCATCTGGCAGCCCGGCTGATAGGCCCTGGCGACCATGCTCATCAAGAACAAGCGCCCTATCAGCGCGTAGTAGGGCGACTGGACGACCCCGGCCACGGCCGACAGCCAGCTTTCGAGGCGCTCGATACCGTCCCATACGCAACCATCCAAGTAATCGGTCACCGGGTTGAACTTGTTGCCGTGCGCCGCCTGAGCCACGGCTTTTTCAATCGCGCCGTCCGACTTGATCACCAGTCGGTATTTCTGACCGAGGAACATACCGAGACTGAAATCGTCGCGCTCCGTCCACTCGCCAAGCTCACCGCCCCAAGGCGGCGTGCGCCGCTTTACCTGCGTCATTGAAAACTCGTCCAGGGCGATCACGCCCGCCAACTGGGTATCGTTGACGAGGATCGTGTAGACGTTTTCGCGGCAGTCCTCGATGCGATTGTTTGACGGCTTGCGGATCAGCGATTCATACCAGATAGCGGGCGCGGCATCATCGCCCGGCAACACCAGCGACTCTGCGTCAGCCGGGAAAGCGGTGGTTTTGGGGTTGCTACTCGAAACCGCCTCTACCCCTTTCCCCGCTTGCGCATGCGCCGCCTTTTCGCGAGGAAGTGCGGGCGGGCGCGCTGCGGCGGCAGGCGTCGAGTCTTGGGCCGCGCCGCACGCAACACCATCCTCCCCTGGCTGCGCACGCCCAAGCTCGGCTTCGCCAGTCGCGCCGGGGAGAGAGGCGAGTCTAGGCTGCTTCGCAGCAGGAAGGGGAGACCCGGTCGGCACGACCACGTCAGCGAGCACCGCCGGCGCCGTCATGCCGGCACGGATCTGTTCGCTCACCTCCGCAAGCGATTGCGCCACGTGCAGGTCGTTGAAGTCGGTAAGCTTGGGCAGCGACTCGTCCTTCTTGGTCGCCCGACGCGGCGCCGTGATCGCGGGCATGACGACGACGGCATTGCCGACAGCGGCGGCCGCTGCATTAGCCGCAGCCAGACCGGGCTGGCCCGTCAGGTAGTCGTCGTCACCGAAAATGATGACGCGGCTAGTCGGATATTTCTCGCGCAGAATTCGCGCCACATGGATTAGGTTGTCGGCGTCGAAGCCGACGAACACTGCGAACGCCCAGTCTGTGGCCGCACGCACGGTCAGGCAAGTAGCGTAGCCCTCGCCCAGGCCAATATCGTCACCATCTTCCGGCGGGTCGCCCAAGCGGCACGCCGCACCAAGCTTTTCCATGCCCCCGCTGTACTGCTTGTCACCGTCGGCGGCGATCGTCTGCTTGCCCACCAACTTTGCCGGCTGCGCGTCATAGCGCAGCATCGGCAAGATCAGGCCGCCAGCTGGAAGGAACCGGCATGACTCCGCCCGCACCTGCTTGCGCTCGAGGTAAGGAGAATGTCCCACTGGCGCCGCCATACGCCACTGCGCTGCAGCGCGAACACAGGCGGCCGCTGCCGCCTTGATTCTATTCGCCGCCGCCCTGGCATTGCGCGCGTCACGCTCCGCGCGGTCGGCTGCTAACTTCTCTGCAGATACAGGCACGGTCGGCTCTTCGAACTTGAAGCCCTCGGCCAGTGCCAGGGCGAACAACGACCCGATGCCGATTGATTTTCCGGATGCGCTGGCCTTGAAGCCACGCCAGGACGACGCTGCGGCCCCGCTGTCAAAGCTATCGCTGCCAGCGCTCCACGCCATCCAGCCATCGCGCGCGGCATCGCCAAATTCATGTTTGAGCGCCATCCCCATGTTGCGCCAGGTGACACGTTCACACGGGCTTATGAATGACAGCGCGACCAGTGCGGTTTCAAGTGAAGCCGGGGTCATTCTGGCGCAACCCCCGCGCCACTCAGGCCGGCACCGTAGGCGACACGCTGGCCCCCATGCAGCGACGGGATGCTACGGTAGTCCTGCGCGCCTTCGCGCCGCAGTGCTAGGTCAGGACGGTGCCGCTTGGACAATGGCCGCATTGGTGCCACATAGGCCGGCCCCGCCACCGAGCCGACGTATGGCGCCTTCGCAGGCACATCGCCACGCCCAAGGAAGGCCAGGCCGGCATCGGTGATGCAATACTGACTTCCGCGCACGTAGACGTAGTTGCGTAGCATGAGCGGATTCACCACTTGGCGGACGAATCGTCCATCCGACTCGCCCCAGGTCATCGCCAGTTTCCAGCCGGCGAAGTCGACGCTGCCGGCAAGCGCCGTCAACATCAGTAGTCCCGTGTGGGCATGTGTGCGCGACCTGAGCGGCTCGAAGCGGCGGGTCATGCATCCTCCGGATCTGGCTTGCAGTACACGCGCTTCATCAGCGCGACCATTTCAGCCAGAATCTTGTGCATGAGGGCCTCGTCCGCTTCCAACTTGGCGCGCTCGCGCTTGTCGATTGTGTCGTCGCCGGCGATCGCGTCCTCGAAGTCCTTAGTGAGCGTGCCCATCTGGACCGCAAGCTCACGGAATTTCTTGAAGATGTCTTCGTTGGCGCAGCCGTCCGCCTCGATCGGCAGCTTCAGGAACGTGCCCCCGCTCGCGGTGGCGACGGCCTCGGCGAAGTATGTCGTGCGAGAGAAGCTCTGCATGGCGAGCGCAGTCTCGACTGAGAGCACAGTCCCCTTGCGCTCGTAGACCCGGTTCTCAAGATAGTCGCGGTTGATCGCCAGCGCGCCACACATCGCGTCCCAGCCGCCAGACATGGCCTTGATCATCGCCAGGTAAGATTCTCGTAGTTTCACAACTCCCCCCGTAGTTTGTAGTTTGTTAATTGATTTTTTTCAACTAATCTGCGGCTATTGGTCGTCGCCGACTAGCTCCGGCCAGTTGTCAGCCCAGTCGTCCGGCCGCAGATCCTTCCGGGTCACAGCCTTTTTCGAGTGTTTCTCGATGCGGACGCAGAGCGGTACCCGCAGAAGCTCAGAGGCGCTGATCGCTTTCCGGAGGTAGTTGAGACTGGCCCCCACCGCAAGACAAAATGCGGCGCGGTCCTCTTTCGAAAGATTGTTGATATAGGTCAATAATTTATCCATGCCTGCATATTACTAAATGGTAATGTCAGAGTCAACACCGTTTGGTGATTTACTAATTAGTAATTGAGATCGACAATCCAGACATGGACACTCAAGACATTCGACGCGCTAGACTTGCCCAGCTGATAGCGGAGCGCTACAAGTCGCAAGCCGACTTTGTGGCGAGCACAGGAGAGAACCAGGGAGAGATCTCCGGGCTTCTCAAGACAAAGTCATTCGGGGAAAAGAAGGCGCGCAAGCTGGAAGTGAAGGCAGGCTTGCCGCAGGGGTGGCTAGACGATGCCAGCGGCGCGCCTGATGACGCCGCCGAACATCAAAGACAAAATGGGTTTGCTAACACCTCGGCGCCACCATGGATGGCGGCGGAAGCTCACAGATTACTTACCCTCTACTACGAGGCGGACGACGACGGAAGGGCCGAGATCATGAATACGGCTCTCGATTTCAGCCGTGCTGCTCGGCAGCGTGTTGTCCACAACAAGGCTCAGTGAAGGTCGAGCGGTCGCAGGGTAAATCATCGGATGAACCTGAGCGATACGCTGCATCCGGGCAATTGCCTCACCTCGGCGCCTCAAATCCATTTGTACGTACGCGTCAATAAGTTGTTGAATATTTTGCATTGCTTAAACGTTATCTTTGTTTGCTAGGTTGTTAACAATATATCCTAGCCGGAACTTATGATCGCATGAAGAAGGACGTTTTCCTACGCCAAATCATGGCCGAAATATAACCAAATCTAACATTACCACGTATCCTCATAGGAGCGCTGGGCGAAACAAGTGACACTTTTGGAACGCAAGAGCTAATAAAAGTGACGTCACATTTGACGTCAAAAACAACATTTGCTTGGCAAAGCGCGAAAAAATCGCGCGATGAAAAAACCTGACAGCAAAGATGTTGTTCGAGCAACCATACGCCTGCCGGCGAATTTGTATCTAAGCATCGAGGAGGCGGCGAAGTACAACGGGCGATCCGTGAATGCTGAAATGGTAGCTCGCCTTGAATCCGTGCTGCTGCAGGACCAGCTCGGAAAACTCCTCCGCGAGCTTGGCGAAATCAAGCAGATCAACCGGGAAATTCTGGATACGGTCGCCGACCGCCCCCGCTAACCAGCATGGGCCATCACAACGCAAACCCGCCTTGAGCGGGTTTTTTTTCGCCCCATTACCACGCGGGGGAAAAATAAATCCGATATATCACCATTTGGTGTTGACATAGAAATTACCGTTTAGTAATATCGGTCGCAGTTGACAACTGCCAAGGACGCCGATGAGCACCTTTACTATCACGGTTCGCACGCTGAACAGCACTACCACCTACCCAGCGCAGTCGCGCTCAAGCTACGAGGCGTTCGTAGCGGCCATCGAGACCCATGGCGACATGCCCTGCGGAATCACCGTCACGCTGCTGTCGGCCTAATCATGGCGGACCACCACAAAGCAGCAATCGAAGGCGCACTCAAGTATGCGGTCGAGCGCGACCTGTCCCACCTCAATCTAAGCTTCTGCGACGAACACGATCGACGCCTTTTGATGTTTGTCAGCTCGCTGGCTACGCATCTCACCGCGCATGATCCCGACCTCGCAGCAAGAATCGATGCGATGTTTCACCCGCACCAGGTGGGCAAGTGATGGCGCCGGCAACCGCGACCAGGTCGCGCCCCGCCCAGCCGCGGACGCCGCCGCTTGGCACCGGCGAACTGCACCACGCACTTGAGGACGCCCGAGACCTGAAGTGCCTGCACGCCTTTTGCGACAGCCTGGCTTGCACGAGTGCAGACGTCTCCACTGACGGCATCCGCCTCAACGTGGTCCGCATCCTCGACTTGATGCGCCGGCGCGGCTACTTGGTCGCCGATCCGGTCAAGCGCCCCGCGCCAGGAGTGAAGGGCCAGACCGCCTGGCACGTCGTCATCACCATCCCCGCCGGCCCGACCTTCGCGCTCGGCTTCTGCACGCCTGACACCTCCTAATGCAGCGGCTCGCGACACCCCATCCCCACACTACTCCGGAGCAACCATGAGCAGCAATCAAGAACTCGCAGTCCAAGAAAAAACTATCATCGTCGACGAACTGGTCGACGATGGCGGCGTGTACCAAATTACGGAGATGCACCGCATTCGCAAGTCGCCCGACAATCGCAAGCGCTTCGCCGAACTGGCGCTGCAGGAACTCGCGGCGAGCATCAAACAGATGGGAGTGGCGCAGCCAATCCTCATCCGGCCAGTAACTCCGACCGCCGACGCGCCGGAAGATTACGAAATCGTCGCCGGCGAGCGCCGCTACCGCGCCTCCCTGATCGCCGGCATGGCAACTATCCCTGCGATGATCCGGAAGCTGAGCGACCTTCAAGCGGCAAAGATCCGCATCTTGGAAAATCTGCAGCGCGAAGACCCACACCCGCTGGAGGAGGCCGAGGGCTACCAGCTCCTAATGCAGAAGCACGGCTACAACGCCGACCAGCTGGCCGACGAGGTCAGCAAGAGCCGTTCCTACATTTACGGTCGCCTGAAATTCTGCTCGCTGAGCACGGCCGTGCGCGAGCAGTTCCTGGACGACAAAATCAGCGCATCAATTGCACTGCTGATCGCGCGCATTCCGGTCCCATCACTTCAAGCTCGCGCATTGAAGGAGGTTTTGATACCAGACCATTACACCGAAGAGCCGCTGTCATACAGGGCCGCTGCGGCGCACATCCAGAAACGTTACATGCTCGACCTCACGAGTGCTATCTTCGCACCGGGCGACGCGAAGCTGATCGCGACCGCCGGTGCGTGCAGCAAATGCCCGAAGCGGACTGGGAACCAGCCGGAAATCTTCGCCGACGTTAGCAGTGCAGACGTCTGCACAGATCCCGATTGCTTCAGCGAGAAGCGCGCAGCTCACTTCGATAAATTACTTGCTCTCGCCGACAAGAAGGGGATCCCCGTACTGGAAGATAAGGAATTGGATCGCTTTAACGGCGACCGATGGCGCCGGGACGGCGACCTTGTCGCCGGCACAGAGTCGCTGCATTACTTTGATCGAAATGCTCCGGCCACGAAGAATGAAGGAACGCCAGCGAAGCTACTGCCGTCAGGCGCGCTGCCAGAGCCAGCGGCATATCTGAAGGATGCTAGCGGCGAAGTCCGTCCGGCATACAAGCGGCGCGCAGTACAGGCTGCGTTGGAAGCAGCCGGATTTTGCGAGACGGTCGAGCAGCACGCGGAACGCATGGTTTCCGCGAACGACAAGGATACGAAGCAAGCGGCCAAGAAAAATGCAAAGCAAGAAGCGGAAGAGCTGCAGCGTGCAAGGCAGTCGGTAAGAGCGCGGCAGGAAACCGACTATCGCGTGGCGCTGTATAGGAAGCTTCGGCAGAGCGGCGCGGCGGGGTTCAACCTGTCATCGCTCCGCGAATTTGCAAAGCTCATGGTCCGCGACGACAACAACTACGCCATCCCGGATGACCTGATCGGCGATGTGTACCCGTTCGAGCGCGCGACCGATGACGCCGTCTGCGACTACATCGACCAGGCGAGCCTTCCTGAGGTTCAAATGATCTTGGTCGACCTTGCCATGGGAGAGTGCCTCCTCGTGGAGGGCAGCGACATTGATGATCTCGACAACCATTGGCATGCGGAGACATACCGCACCATGGAGAAAATGGCTCGTTGCGAAGGCATCAGCCCTGAAGATGTGCGGCGCGATCTTCGGATGCAAACCGTTGAGCTGGCAAACCTGGGTGACGGCGAGTTTGCAGATTTTATCCGCGTGAATCCTCAACGCATCGACGAACTGAAGGACTTCGTTGTCGCCGAACGCCCCTACCAGCTGACGACGCTCGAAGCTGCGGCGCTCGATAACGGGCTGGAATTTTGGCAAGGCAAATTCATCCCGGTCGATCAGGTCGGCGATGCGCAAACCAATGCGACCCCGGCCAATAACGAAGCCGATGCTGTGGCCTCAACGTTCACCGACGAGGACGAGGACGCCCAGCTGGCGGAGGCGATGATCGAGGCGCCGAAACCGGCAGCGAAGAGGGCGGCAAAGAAGTCGAAGCCTGCCCCTGCAGCCGCTCAGGCCGAGGCGCCCGCCGACAAGGCCGCCCCAGTCCTCAAGGTCAAGAAGGCTGATCCAAAGCCGGCCAAGCAGGTGCTATCGCCAGCTGCCGCTTGGCCCTTCCCAAAATCCAGCACCGATGTGCTCACCCCAGCAACGCCAACGCCTGCAGCAACCACTCAAACCGAAGAGGCCTCCGCATGAAAATCCCATTCATCCAGAAGATCAAGCAGCTGTCGGCCGCGCTCGCGTCCCACTTCGCGAGCAAACCGGCGCCGACGCCCGTGCGCTGCAATAACATCCTCGCACTGGTGCACCACCTGTGCGACTACGATCACGCCAAAGCAACCTGGTTGCTGCGCTGGCTGGCCTACCCGCTCAAGAATCCCGGCGCACGCATGGACACTGCCGTCCTCGTCACCGGCGACCAGGGGACGTGCAAGAGCATGCTGTTCGAGCGCGTCATGGTGCAGATCTATCATCATGCCGCTTCGGTGATCGAACCTTGGCAGCTTTCCAGTCGCCAGAATTACTGGGCGGACCACAAGCGCCTGGTCGTGGTCGACGGCTACCTGAGCCCGCTGGAAGTGGCGCATGCAAAGTCGTATCTCGCCTGCAGCTCGGTTGTCCTTCAAAGCAGAGGACAAGACCCGCGCGAGCAACAGAATCGCATGAACTTCGTGTTCATGACCAAGGACGTCGAGGTGCTGCCCGACCACCTTAAAAGCAATCGTTTCTTTCTCCTGGACGTCCCGCCGCCACTGTCCGGCGAGAGCTACCGGGCGATCGCGCACGAGATCGAGAACGGCGGCGGCGAGGCGTTCCTCGATTTCCTGATGCGTCTCGACATGGGCAACTTCAATGCGCGAAGCCCCGCTCCAGCGGCCTTTAATGCGGAGGCGGCATGATCCCGAAAATCACGATCGACGAGGCGCATGTCTTCGCGCAGGGTCTCATCGCCGCCGGCTGGCACAACGCCGATCCGGATTGCGTGTCCAGCCTGCATCGCCAGCTGGAAACGGCACTTGCGGCCTATCATGCGGAGCTACTCAATGAGAACCTGACGCTCGAGGCCGAGCGCCAGAAGCGCCGGATCGGCGAGCTATACACTGCCATGCACGAACACGGCTCGGGCTTCTCGGCCTGGCGCGACGCGGAGGTCGAGAGCCTGAAGTGGACCGTCGAGGAGCGCAACGCCGTCATCGGCGGCCTGATGTTCGACGCCGCGAAAGTGGAAGTTGCTGCCACCGCCCGAGAGATCGGCTCACAAATCCCCAGCGACGCCACCCGCCAGAACATGGAACTGGTAATCGCACGCCTTGAGCAGATAGCTGACAATTCCAGCACCAATTACCGCGAGGACGCTGAACAGGCGCTGGCGTGCGCTCGCGCCGTGCTGACACAGCTGGCTGCCGTCCTCCTACCAGCGGGTGCAGCAGGTCAGGACGGCGGTGCGTGATGCGATCATTCGAATTCAACGGCGCGCGGATCGTGGAAAACCCTATGCTCGGGCCGACCCCGCGCATTCAAGCGACTCAGGCCTTCGAGGCCATCCAGTCGCCCGAGCTTGTCGCCAGCACGAACGCATGGATGAAAGATTTTTTCGGCATGCACGACCCAATATATTTTTTAGAGAACAAGGTGGTGGTGATGTCGCCTGGCAATCTGCAAAAATTGCGAGCCGAAATGCTCCGACCAACTGCCGCTGGTGCAGGCGGCCCGGGATGATCGCGATCACAGTGGAAGTCCACTCGATCGCGCGAATCGAAGAACACGCCACAAAGGCTTTCGCGGCAGGCAAGCCCAGCACCGCGAACCCTTATCGGCTTGAATCTACGGCGCACCGTATTTGGATGCTGCACTACGACAAATTCGAGCGCCAAGTCAAAAGAGCAGCGGCCACCGAGGCCCAGGAGAAAAAATCATGATCAGCATGTTCCTCAGTGACGACGAACTGCGGGAGCTGACCAAGCGAACGCACCATTCGTCGCAAGCAAAGGTGCTAGGATCGATGGGCATCACGTTCATCCAGCGGCCGGACAGCAGCCTGGCCGTCCTGCGGGCCCATGTGGAAGATGTAATGTCCGGCGCCGGCGCGAAGACCAAACGCACAAAGGCGCCGCCGGAAATTAATTGGAGTGGTATCAATGCCGCGCGCGCGTAATCCAGAGAACAAAGCATTGCCGGCCCGCTGGCGATTCACCCACGGCGCCTACTATTACCAAGTCCCTCCTGGTCAAGAGCCGGCCTGGGACAACAAGAAAACGTTCCGCCTCGGCGTCAGCCTGTCCGATGCTTACCAGGAGTGGGCGAAGCGCCTGAAGTCGCGGCAGGACGTCCGCACCATCGCGTCGCTGCTCGACCGCTACGCGCTCGAATGCATCCCCACCAAGGCCATCACCACACAACAGCAGAACCGGATTGCCCTGGGAAAGGTGCGCACCGCGTTCGGCGCCTTCGGCCTGGACGAGATCAAGCCCCAGTACGTCTACCAATACATTGACGGCCGCGACGCCAAGACGTCCGCGCGCCGCGAGATGGAGCTACTGTCGCACGCGCTGACCAAAGCGGTCGAGTGGGGCGCGATCGACCGCCACCCCTTCAAGGGCGAGGTGCGCCTGAAGGGCGAGAAGGCTCGCACCAGGTACATCGAGGATTGGGAGGTCGTCGAGTTTCTCTCGCTCACGCCGCGCCGCAAATCCGGCAGCGTCCTGGCCGCCCAGGCGTACATCCGAGTCAAGCTGCTCACCGGAATCCGGCGCGGCAACATGCTGCGCCTGACCATGTCAGACCTGAAGGAAGACGGCATCCATGTCGAGCCAGGCAAGACGGAAGGTAGCACCGGAAAACGCGTGATCTTTCAGTGGTCGGACGAGCTACGCGCGGCCGTGGCCATGGCGAAGGAAGCGCGGCCGCTGAAGTTGTCGCCGTTCCTATTTTGCAACAGAAAAGGCGAGGGCTATTTCAACGAGAAGAACGGGCGCGCCGGCGGATGGGAGTCGCTGTGGCGCAATTTCGCCGCGCGCGTGATGGAAGAAACCAAGGTCACCGAGAGCTTCACCGAGCACGACTTGCGCGCCAAGTGCGCCAGCGATGCGTCCACGCTTGAGCACGCAAGGCAACTGCTGACGCACGCGGATGACAAGCTAACCGAGCGTGTGTACCGCCGCCGGCCGGAGCTCATAAAACCCCTGCGCTAGTGATTTGAATAGTACAATCGGCATCTATAGTACAACGGGCAAAAAAAATCCCTCAGAGATCGAGGGATTTTCTTTTAAATTCAACGACTTAAACTTTGGCGGAGAGACGGGGATTCGAACCCCGGATAGGCTATGAACCTATACACGCTTTCCAGGCGTGCGACTTCAACCACTCATCCATCTCTCCTGCTCTTCGCTTTCGCGAAGCCGCAGATTATACCAAACATTCCGCCGAGTACCAATGTTTCGGCACGCCCCGCTCAGGAAGCTTCCTTGAGTTGCTCCAGAATCGCCGGATTCTCCAGCGTCGACACATCCTGCGTGATCGTCTCGCCCTTGGCCAGCACCCTCAGCAGCCTGCGCATGATCTTGCCCGAGCGCGTCTTCGGCAGGTTATCCCCGAACCGAATCTCCTTCGGCTTGGCGATCGGCCCGATTTCCTTGGCCACCCAGTTGCGCAGTTCGGTGGCCAGCTTCTTCGCCTCTTCCCCCGTCGGCCGCGCCTGCTTCAACACGACAAACGCGCAAATCGATTCCCCGGTCGTCTCGTCCGGCTTGCCCACCACCGCAGCCTCGGCCACCAGCGGATTGGCCACCAGCGCCGACTCGATCTCCATCGTGCCCATGCGGTGTCCCGACACGTTCAGCACATCGTCGATCCGCCCGGTAATCGTGAAGTAGCCGGTCTCCTTGTTGCGAATCGCGCCGTCGCCGGCCAGGTAATACTTGCCACCCAACTCTTCCGGGAAATAACTGGTCTTGAAGCGCTCCGGATTGTTCCAGATCGTGCGGATCATCGACGGCCACGGACGCTTCACCACCAGAATCCCGCCCTGACCGTTCGGCACGTCGGCGCCCGCTTCGTCCACAATCGCCGTCATGATGCCCGGCAGCGGCAAGGTGCACGAACCCGGCACCATCGGCGTCGCGCCAGGCAACGGGGTGATCATGTGGCCGCCCGTCTCGGTCTGCCAGAAGGTATCGACAATCGGGCAGCGCTCGCCGCCGACATTTTTGTAATACCACATCCACGCTTCCGGATTGATCGGCTCACCGACCGAACCCAGCAAGCGCAGGCTCGACAGGTCGTAATTCTTCGGATGCACTTTCGGGTCCACATCGGCCGCCTTGATCAGCGAACGAATCGCCGTCGGCGCCGTGTAGAAAATGCTGACCTTGTGCTTGGCGATGGTGTCCCAGAAACGCCCCGCGTTCGGATACGTCGGAATGCCTTCGAACACGATTTGCGTCGCGCCCACCGCCAGCGGACCGTAGGCGATGTAGCAGTGGCCGGTCACCCAGCCGATGTCGGCGGTGCACCAGAACACGTCTTGCGGCTTGATGTCGAAGGTCCACTTCATCGTCAACGCCGCCCACAGCACGAAGCCGCCGGTGGCGTGCTGCACACCCTTCGGCGTCCCGGTCGAACCGGAGGTGTACAGAATAAACAGGGGATGCTCGGCGCCAACCCACTCCGGCTCGCAGGTGGCGTCCTGGTTGGCCACCAACTCGTGCAGCCACAGGTCGCGCCCTGCCACGAAGGCGATGTCGCCCCCCGTGCGCTTGTAGACGATCACGTCGCGGATGGTGTCGCAGCCGCCCAGCGCCAGCGCTTCGTCGACAATCGCCTTCAAGGGCAGGCGCTTGCCGCCGCGAAGTTGTTCGTCGGCGGTGATGACGGCCACCGCGCCGGCGTCGATGATGCGTTCCTGCAGCGACTTGGCCGAGAAGCCACCAAACACCACCGAGTGGGTCGCGCCGATCCGCGCGCAGGCTTGCATTGCCGCCACGCCTTCGATCGACATCGACATGTAGATGATGACCCGGTCGCCCTTTTTGATGCCGCGCGACTTGAGGCCGTTGGCGAATTTGCAGACTCGCTCGTGCAGTTCGCGGTAGCTCGCGCGCGTCACCGCGCCGTCGTCAGCCTCGAAAATGATGGCGGTCTTGTCGCCGTTACCGTTCTCGATGTTGCGGTCCAGGCAGTTGTAGGAGGCGTTCAGCTCGCCATCTTCGAACCACTTGTAGAACGGCGCGTCGCTCTCGTTCAGCGCGGAGGTGAACGGCTTGCGCCAGGCCAGATGCTCGCGCGCCAGCCGCGACCAGAATCCTTCGTAGTCCTGCGCCGCTTCCGCGCACAGCGCGTTGTAGGCGTCCATCCCCGAAATTGTCGCGTTGGCGACAAATTCCGCCGGGGGCGCGAAGACCCGGTTTTCCTGTGAGCCTTGATTTTCTTGCTGCGTGGTATCGGTGCTGGCCATGCTAGTCTCCAAGTAGTGATAATTTCCGCCAAAACATAGCCCCCGTCGCTTACTGAGCCCTTACAGGCTCATCAGCACGGGCCGCGGCCTGTTCAATATAGCAGCTCGCCAGGGCGCGTATGCCCTTCCTTGGTCTCTCCATTTTAGCAATCCGGACGGCCCGTTCGGCTCACCATGTGCCGCTCTGGCCGCCGCCGGCCGGTCAATTGGACCGGATTTGCGCCCGATCAAGCGGCGTGAAAATAATCAAGCGAATGAGAAGCCGTCGTGACGCGTGTAAAATGACGCATCGAAATTTCCCGCCTCTCCGACGGCCCATTTCCCCATGCCTAACTTGAAGTTACCCTCCGACGAACGTCGCCTCAGCCCGCTGAACGCCTTCATTTTCGCCAGCCGCTGGTTGCAATTGCCGCTGTATCTGGGCCTGATCCTGGCCCAGTGCGTGTATGTCTTCCATTTTTGGGTGGAATTGAAGGATTTGATCGGCGCCGTGCTCGGCAACGACACCGCCCTTCAACACATTTTCGACGCAGTCACGGTGCCCGGCGCTGCCCGCCCCGCCAAGCTCAACGAGGCGACCATCATGCTGGTGGTGCTCGGCCTGATCGACGTGGTGATGATTTCCAACCTCCTGATCATGGTCATCGTGGGCGGTTACGAAACCTTTGTTTCGCGCATGCACCTGGAAGGCCATCCGGACCAGCCCGAGTGGCTCTCGCACGTCAATGCCTCGGTCCTCAAAACCAAGCTGGCCATGGCGATCATCGGTATCTCGTCGATTCATCTGCTCAAAACCTTCATCAATGTGGAAAGCTATTCCGACAAGGCGCTCATCGCGCAGACGTCGATCCATGTGGTGTTCCTGCTCTCGACCCTGGCCATCGCCTACACCGACCGCATCATGACCGGCACGCAGAATCAGACCAAGAATAATCACTAAACACCGACACCCAGCACAATCATTTACTCACCGAGAATCCTCATGACCATCATCAAACAGGAAGACCTGATCGAATCCGTCGCAGCGGCGCTGCAATACATCAGCTACTACCATCCGGCTGACTATATCGCCCACCTGGCGCGCGCCTACGAGACCGAGCAAAGCCCGGCCGCCAAGGACGCCATCGCCCAGATCCTGACCAATTCGCGCATGTGCGCCGAAGGCAAGCGGCCAATCTGCCAGGACACCGGTATCGTCAACGTGTTCCTCAAGATCGGCATGGGCGTGCGTTTCGAAGGCTTTAGCGGCACCGTCACCGACGCCGTCAACGAGGGCGTGCGCCGCGCCTACAACTTCGAGGACAACAAGCTGCGCGCCTCGATCGTGGCCGACCCGCAATTCGAACGCAAGAACACCAAGGACAACACGCCCGCCGTGGTCCACATGGAACTGGTCGAGGGCGACACGGTCGACGTCAAGGTCGCGGCCAAGGGCGGCGGCTCGGAGAACAAGACCAAGTTCGTCATGCTCAATCCGTCCGATTCGCTGGTCGACTGGGTCATGAAGACGGTGCCGCTGATGGGCGCCGGCTGGTGCCCACCCGGCATGCTCGGCATCGGCATCGGCGGCACCGCCGAGAAAGCCATGCTGATGGCCAAGGAAGTGCTGATGGACGATATCGACATGTTCGAACTCAAGCAGCGCGGTCCACAGAACAAGACCGAGGAATTGCGCATTGAGCTGTGCGACAAGATCAACGCGCTCGGCATCGGCGCCCAGGGCCTCGGCGGCCTGACCACGGTGCTCGACGTCAAGATCATGATGCATCCGACCCACGCCGCTTCCAAGCCGGTCGCGATGATTCCTAACTGCGCCGCCACCCGCCACGCCCACTTCGTGCTCGACGGTTCAGGCGCGGCCTATATCGAACCGCCTTCGCTGTCGAGCTGGCCCGATGTCCACTGGACGCCGGACACCGAGAAGTCGCGCCGCGTCGACCTCAACACGCTGACCAAGGAAGAAGTCGCGTCCTGGAAGCCGGGCCAGACCCTGCTGTTGAACGGCAAGATGCTGACCGGTCGCGACGCCGCCCACAAGCGCATCCAGGACATGCTGGCCAAGGGCGAGAGCCTGCCGGTCGATTTCACCAACCGCGTGATCTATTACGTCGGCCCGGTCGATCCGGTGCGCGACGAAGCGGTCGGCCCGGCCGGCCCCACGACCGCGACGCGCATGGACAAGTTTACCGACATGATGCTGGAAAAGACCGGCCTGATCGCCATGATCGGCAAGGCCGAGCGCGGTCCGGCGGCGATCGAATCTATCCAGAAGCACAAGTCGGCGTATTTGATGGCGGTCGGCGGCGCCGCCTACCTGGTGTCGAAGGCGATCAAGAGCGCCAAGGTGCTCGGCTTCGCCGACATGGGCATGGAAGCGATCTACGAGTTCGATGTCACCGACATGCCGGTCACGGTGGCGGTCGATTCGAACGGCACCTCGGTCCACAACACCGGGCCGAAGGAATGGGCCGCCAAGATTGAATCGCTGTCGAGCGTCGGCAAGATTCCCGTCACGGTTGCCTGAACGGCCTGACCGAAGCATGACCATCGCCTCCGATGCCCCGGTCGGGATCTACGATTCCGGCGCGGGCGGCCTGTCGGTACTGCGCCACATCCGCGCGCAGTTGCCGCACGAGCACTTGATGTATTTCGCCGACACCGCTTTCGCGCCCTACGGCACCAAGCCGGAGGCGCTGCTGGTGCAGCGCGCGCTGGCGATCGCGGCCTTCTTTGTCGGCCAGGGCGCCAAGGCGCTGGTGGTGGCGTGCAACACGGCCACGGTGGCGGCCATCAAGGCGCTGCGGGTCGCGTATCCGGACATGCCGATCGTCGGCGTCGAGCCGGGTCTCAAGCCGGCGGCCGCCGCTTCGCGCAACGGCAAGGTCGGCGTGATGGCGACCGATGCCACCCTCGCCGGGGAGAAATTTTTGCTACTGCGCGAGCAGATCAGCGAGGCCACCGGCGCGCAGTTTCTGCTGATGCCCTGCACCGGCCTCGCCACCCAGATCGAAACCGGCGCGCGCGATTCGGCCGCCACCTTCGCCATGCTGGAACGATTCGTCGTGCCGCTGCTCGAACAGGAAGCCGACACGCTGGTCCTCGGCTGCACGCACTACCCGTTCGTGCAGGCGGCGATTGAACGCATCATTGCCGGCGCGACTGAACGCGAAGTAGTGCTGATCGATACCGGCGAGGCGGTGGCGCGACAGTTGTCGCGGCTGCTGTTGGCCGCTGGCGTGGCGCGCGGTGATGTACTGCCGCCGGCCACGTTGCGCGGTTTCAGCAGCGCCAACACGGCCACGCTGGAACAGGCGTTTTCCAGCCTGCTCGGCCTTTCGCTGCCTGTGCAGGAAGTCCATCTGACGGGCAATTTGCCTGCGGAAGCCTGACGGCACGATTTAGATTTGCCAGTTGGCGAAGAAGTTTGTATAATCGCTAGCTGTCTCGGAAGCATAGTGACAAACGCAGTATCAGTGGTGGCTGTAGCTCAGTTGGTAGAGTCCAGGATTGTGATTCCTGTTGTCGTGGGTTCGAGCCCCATCAGCCACCCCAAAAATTCAGTGAAATCAAGCACTTACGGGGCGTAGAAGATTTCATAATGTGAAATTTTCAAACGTTTTTGAATTTTCAAACGAGCTGGTTTGAAAAGTGCGAAGCAGACAAAGCCGCCTAGTGCGGCTTTTTTGTTTTTGCGTTACCAAATGGGAATTTGGCCATCGCCAACGCTGCGGCGCATGTCCCAACGGAGTAGGCAACGCGGCCATCCTGTAGCGGCTCAGACCGGCCCCGACGAGTTCGGTTAGTTCAGGGGCTGCTAACGCCCCATTGCGGTCATCGAGGATTCTGGCGGTTCGACAAGCGACGCGATAACGTAAGCGCTTCGGATTTCAGCCAGATATCAAGCGTACGGAGCAATCGTTCTCGATTTCGCTTGATTACGGCCCATTTTGGGAGTGGGGCGAGATAGCGTGAAAAGCATGGTTCCCGTTGCAATAACTGCCGTTCTTGCACTCTGTCACCTGCCACTCGCGCCCGCAGCGGTGCGAGATGGTAGTGGTTCCAAGCCCAGACCGTGCCGCCATGTACACTCACTGAAAAATATGCATCATTTGGCCATTGAACAGTGGCGAAGCAATTGCTGCAACTGGCGCAGGCACCAACGCCAGCCAATGGCCCTTCGATGGACAACGCCAATGGACTGTAGCCGCCGGATTGCGCATCCTGAATAAACGCCTCGCGCGGCGCGACTACGAAGGCACACCTCTCACCACATTTCGGGCACTTGACATCTGCAACCGAAGGCACGGGGTAAAGTTTATAGCGATAATCCAATGGCGCTGCTCTAAAACGGTGTTGCCCACGATGCACAAGCATGAAAAATTCCTAAACGCGAATTGGACCGAGTGCTTTTGGCTGGTTAGGGCCTTCAGTTGTTTCGAGTCACGACTACATGCGGGGAATTCCGAAACTCCTTCATGCGGTCCGACAGATGTATATGATCATAGGCCCCACCCATGCGCTCCATTTCGTTTGCGCAGAAAATAAAAAACTCCGCCATGCCACGAAGCTCGACTGGGGTCGCAGATACTGTTACCTCGGCGAGCGTTGCATGAACGATTTCCTCAATGGGAAGTTCTGTGTCCGAATAACCCGATAATCTCATGAATTTCACATCTCAAACTTGGCGATGGCGCTTTGAAGCGACCGAACGTCGTTTAATCTTTCACTGACAGCTCCTGGCCGAACTCGGCCCCCCCGCGAAACTGTAACTGATCCGGCCATTGTTGTCAGGAATTAGTAACCCTTCAAGACATAAAATTCCCCACGCTCACCATACCTCATTTTTTGCTCCACCTGGACACAAAGACGTTGTTGGTTGCCGCAGGTCTCCAGCTTGATCCGCGCACCTCGTTTCGCCAGGTCGTTCGATTGCGTCTGCAGAGTTCGAATTTCTGCCTCTAGCGTAGCGCGTTCCTGGCTCAGACTGTCGATCTGATAGCGCTGCCAGGTGATGGACGCCATACTGGCAAACCAGATCATCAGTAAGACGCCAAGAACAATCCCGCTGACCATCAACATGGACCGCCAGGAAAATCCCGCAAGGGCTGTGCGGATTTGCCATTCGGCCCCAGCTGCACGGTCAACAATGATCGATAGGTCCGCAACTGCCGGCGACAAGCTTATGACTATCGATTGACCCGGATACGGCAATGCCGTACATTGGAGGATCATGCTGACGATCGTCGAAACGCCACGCTTTGTGCGGATGGCGGACATGTACTGGAACGACGCCGACCGTTTGGAATTTATCGACTTCATCGCTGCAAGTCCCGACGCGGGGGCCGTCGTTCCCGGTTCCGGAGGCCTGCGAAAAATTCGCTGGGGACACAGTGGTAGAGGTAAGCGAAATTTGGCTCTTGCTGGTCTACGACAAGACCGTCCAGGAAAACACCCCCTCTCACTTCCTGCGCCGGATTAAGGAAGAAATTGAAAATGGCTAAGAGAAACCAGCAACTCAACTCATCCGTTCCACACATCGACTTGGGCCAGGAGCTACTCGCATCGGTGCGCGAAATGAAGTCCAACGTTCGGGCCCGAACACACCAGCCGGTCGTATCAGAGATCGCATCCGCGCGTGTCGCGTCCGGCTTGTCCCAGGCGGCATTCGCCTCGCTCATGGGTGTCTCAGTGCGCACCCTTCAAGACTGGGAACAAGGCCGCCGCGAACCTTCCGGCGCCGCAAGAACACTCATCAAGGTCGCCGAACGGCATCCAGAAGTTCTCCGCGAACTGTTCGCCTGAGCGCCCGCCCCCCGCTGTCCGAACTGCCCCACCTTTTTTGCCCGACGTGCCGAGCTGGCAAAGCGACAACTTAATTGACATAAATTAATTGTCACCCCATCATACTCAAGCCCCCTTGCGCACGGATTCGCCCACCCGTGAGCAATGGGAACTTGCGCCAATGCTGCATTGGATGATCCGATGGGCACACACCGAGGGAGAGCACCGTGGCCTGGTATAAATTGACGCTCCGCGTCGTCGCAGTCTGCCTCGTCCTTTCCGCGCTTCCCGCCATCTCGGCAACGTACAGAACGAGCCAGGAGTGCAGGGACATCTGGCGGCAGCAGGATGCCGAATGGAACAGAGCCTACAGCGAGCATACGAAGTGCTGGCTCGCCAACCGCTGTGGCAACCCCGGCGCTGACCTGCGGCTGAAGCGATGGCTCGACGAGATCAGTGCGCTTAGCGACGAGTGCGGCCGTGTTGCGAAAGCGGAACGGGCCCAAGCCCAGCAGGACCGCGAAGCGCGCGCGGCGCAGAGCCAACAAGAGGCGGAGCAGCGCCAGCAACAGCAGCGCACGACCACCGTGCCGCTGCAGCCGCCGTCCTCGCGCCCTTCGCCAAACCCGTCCTCGCGCTCCGTGCCAAACTCATCGGCTGCGCGGACCGGGGCTGCACTCGATGCGCTTGGCAAATTCTTCCAGGATCGGGCGGATCGCGAGGCTGAGAAAGAAGCAGCGGAAGCGACGGACTCGCCGGCGGTCGCGGTGGCTCGCCGACAAATCGAGAGTAACAACGAGCGTGCCTTCAAGCTGTTCGACAAGGCCCGCCAAGCATTTGGTGTTCACCCCGGCGTCAAAATCGTGCAGAACTACGCATGGGATCGATTGAAGGAAGAGGTCAGTCGCGCCGTCGACGCCTACTCATCGTTGGAGAAGACCATCGATGCCATTGTCAATGACGCGCCCTCGCGCGACGCCGTTGCGAGCGCCCGTTCGGCGAAGAAAATCTCTTGGCGTCAAGCGGAGGATTTCGGTGGCGCCAAGTACAGCTACACGGGCCAGGTGAACGCGAAAGGGCAGCCGCACGGACTGGGCTATGGCCAGGCGCTGGCGCCGGACGAGGACGGCGACGTCATGGCCTACTTTGGGCAATTCGAGAACGGCCAGACGGCCGGCCTGGGCACGTGGGAGGAAACCCGCGGAGCGCGCTTGACCAAGCGCGTGGTGGTCAATGGCACGGCGAAGGACACGCCGGGCCGCGAGACGCGATTTGGCGACCCGGGAGGCCTCGCCCAAATTGACAGCGGCGACTACGGCAAATTGACGGGATCGAACACGACACCGTCCCGACTACGCTGGACAAACGGCGTCACCTTCACTGGCGCCATCAACAGTGCGGCCCAAGTTGCCGGTCCCGGGCAATTCACCACCTTGCAGGGAAGCCGTGTCTCCGGTTCGTTCATCGCCGCCGGGCCCGGCGAGTTTCGCTCGACCGGACCGGTCGAAATTATCCACAAGAATGGCGACATCACGCGCTGTAACCAGCTTGGCTTCAACGCCGCGAAAAGCACGACCAGTTGCCCGATGACGTCGGTGCGGCTGGAAGCCGATGGCGGGCGCCGACTGTTCCTCCGGGACGCCTTGTGGCTCCAAGTTGGAAAAACGCCGGATGGCAAAGGCTTTGTCTTCGAGCGCTTGCGCGGCTTCGATGACGAGGCCGTCGCCAGGATGACGTGGTCCGACGGCGCCGTCTATGTCGGGCAGTACAAGACAGGCGGCTGGTCCGATTCCACCTTGGGCGAGATGGTCACGGTCGACGGCAGGCGTCTTCGCGGACTGTTCAAGGATGGGGCCCTGCAGGACGGGTACATCTACGACGCCGCCGGCGCGATGCTCGAGCGCAGGGGGCAAGGCACCGTCTACGATCTCACCGCCTACAAGCCGGAACCAGCGCCCGGTTCGCGTTTACTTTTTACCGCAAAAACGTTCAGCCAATCGGTTTGGCGCCGCCACCGCAGCCTGCAGGAAGCGACAGCCGCGCCGCTTGTCAGCCGACGCTCAAGGCGCTGGAGCCGACCGGCCAGCTCCTTGCCGCGCCCTCGCCGCTTTCAGCCACCGGATCACGCCGACCATCTTGCCGATCGGCCGCGCCAGCACATGATCCTCTTGCTGCGCGATCGCCTGCATACCTTGCTTGGCGCGATACACATGGCCACGCACCACCGTCTTTGCCGCCAACGGAGCGCACGACAGCATTCCTAGGCGCGAGCGGTAGATGACAAGACGGCTCAGCTGGCGCCGCACTCCCCCCAGCCGGTATTTGTAGGCGTATTCGCCCCAGCCAAAGTTGATCTTCTTGCTCCCGGCCTGCTTGATGCACTCGCAGATGGTCAGGTAGCAGCAGGCCAAGCCCAGCCTGTAGTCGTCGAAGGCCGGATCATGCGCCAGGATGCGCAAGGAAAAACTGTCGCCATGGCGATAGGTGACGAAGCCGGCGCCAAAACGCCCGTTCACGGTGGCGATGCCGACGAATCCACACGCCCTGACCGTCTCAATGATGCGCGCTTCCTCCACCTTGTCGATCGACGGGATCTTGTTCTTGGTTGTCATGCGGCCGTAATTGAGGCGCACGATCTCGCGAATGTGCTGCTCGTTCGCCTCCTGCCGGTCGTAGGTCGCGTAATGGAACGAGGGGAAATCGCGCCGCACCCTGCTCAGGTAGCGTTTCAGATTGTCGCGCGTGCTTTTGCCAAGACTGTCGGTATAGCCGGCGACGGAATCTGGCAGCGTGAGCACCGTGTCCTCCGCGCAGGGAAAATGCTGGTACGGAAAGCGAATATCGTCCGTCTGCGTTTGCACCGCTTCGAACACAATGGCCGCCGCCGCCGCATCGGCGGCAAACACATGGTCGGCGAACTCCTGCGCTTGCCTGCCGTCGATGGCGGCGCCTTCGTTCAGTACGTGGACGGTTTGATTGGCGCGGCGGTACAGCAGCACCGTGGTGATCTCGCCGCCAACCCGCACGACATAGGTGCTTGCCCTCTCCGCGGTGCCGTAAATGTGGAAATGGGCAAGCGAGGAGTAGCGCTCGCCGTACAGTCGATCGAGTTCATGCTCGACAAAGGATGGGATTTCATTTTCGTAACAGCTAACCGTACGCCGAAGATCCGACATGCTGATACCACCTCTCAGGATTAGGCTTTCTTGCAGGAAACCGATGCGCATGACGTCAACATCCACCGCGCTATTCTATGCAGGCTTGCACCCCGCCCCGTTTGGCGCTCGTCAACGCCGATGGGCGAACGGAAGCGACACCCGAGGCGTCCCCGCGAGTGGACATTTCGCAACGCCAATTGCTATTGCCAATCCTCGGTTGTTTTGATTTTTAACAAGTGGTATTTATTTTCTGCAATCGGATGTATATTGAAAATCAAGAACGGCCCGCATGCGTTGCCGCTTCGACGGTCCAAAAACTGGTCACACGATGAGCTTGTCCTGAAGAAAGCCGCTAGCATGTCCGCCCACCTGTTTCCCATCCGTTTGCCGAGGCACTGATGATCACGCCGGCCATGTCCCGCGACGCAGGCGGCGCCGAGCGCGGCGCCAACACCATGCTGCTGGCGCAACTGCACCTCTTGCTCGCCTTGATCATGCTGGTCCGCATACTGCTTGAGCCGCACACCCAGAACGACTCGCCCGCCGCACGCCCGCTCGCCCTGGCCTTCGCTCTCTACAGCCTCGCCGCGTTCTTGCTGAGCCGGCGCACGCGCTCGCAGCGCATTGAGCGTGCCCTGCTGTTCTGCGGCATCGCATGGATCAGCGCGATGATCCATGTGAGCGGCGGCGGCGCCAGTCCCGTGTTTCCGTTTTATGTCCTGAGCGTGATCATCGCCGCCTTCCGTTTCGGCCAGGCCGACGCGCTCGCCGCCGCGCTGGCCGCCGCCGTCCTGTTTGCCGCCGCCGCCGTGACGCAAGATGCGGCAATGGACCTGCCGCGCATCGCCCTGCGGGCCGGATTCCTGCTCGCCCTCGGCGCCCTCATCGCCAGCCTGGGCGAAGCCAACCTGCGCCAGCAGCGCCGCCTGGCGCTGCTGCGCGAAGTCGTCGGCTTCGCCAATCCGCGCTTCGGCGTCGACCGCACGGTATCGAACATCATGGAACGCTGCCGCCGTCACTTCGGCGCCGACGCCTGCCTGCTGGTGGCGCGCCGCGCACGCTCGCGCCGCTACGAATTGCGGATCGCCGGCGATGGCCGGCCGCAAATCCTGCCGGCCGACAGTCCGCTGTGCTGCGGCGGCCAGGCCGGCATTGTGCTGTTCCAGCGCCCGCGCTTCGCCTGGCAGGGCCGCCGCAGCCGGCTGCTGCGCCTCGGCGACGATGGCCAATGGCGCATCGGCGCCGCCGCCGATGGCGAAGCCGTGGCCGACTTGTGCGGCGCCTCCAGCTTCATCAGCGTGCCGCTGACCTTTCGCGGCGGCGCCGTGCGCATCACGCTGTGCGCCACGCGGCGTCGCTTCGAACGGTCCGACGCAGCGTTCCTCGAACAGATCATCAGCCAGGTGCTGCCCGCCATTGAAAACGTCTACCTGCTCGACCGTCTCGCCTCGCTGGCGGCACTGCGCGAGCGGCGCACCATCGGCCGCGACCTGCACGACAGCGCGATCCAGCCCTACATCGGCTTGAACGGCATGTTGACGGCGCTGCGCCGCAAGACCGGCGCCGACAATCCGGTGCGCGAAGACATCGAGGAACTCGC
>JBDSTZ010000496.1:0-2390 GCA_039927975.1 Massilia sp.
GCGGTGTCCGAGGCCGAGATGGCGCGCCGCATCGCCGACGTCGGCGCGGCCGGCCTGCCCTGGCTGCTGCTGGAGGACGCCGACGGCATCGCCGGCTACGCCTACGCCACCAAATGGCGGGTGCGGCACGCCTACCGCTACTCGGTCGAAACCACGGTCTACCTGGCGCCCGCGCGCGCCGGCGGCGGCCTCGGCACCCGCCTCTACCAGGCCTTGCTGGCGCGCCTGCGCGGCGCCGGCGTCCACCTCGCCATCGGCGGCATCGCCCTGCCCAACCCGGCCAGCGTGGCGCTGCACGAGAAAGCCGGCTTCGTCGCGGCGGCGCTCTTTACCGAGGTCGGATTCAAATTCGACCGCTGGATCGATGTCGGCTACTGGCAGATCCGGCTGGGCGAGCCGGCCAGCGCCGAGAATGCCGATTTCATAGGATAAATAGTTAGCGCTTTCCATTACAATACGGACTCCGCCCATTTACCGAGTAACTTCGCATGCGCACTCCAACGATCCTGCTCCTGACCGCCTTGCTTGCCGGCCCCGCCGGCGCGGGCAACTTGAACGAGCTTGGCTGGCACACCGCCGCCGAGCTGGGCGCCATCGCCACCTCCGGCAACACGGTCGGCACCTCGGTGACGGGCAAGGTCGACGCCCGCCAGGAGCTCGATGAATGGAGCAACCAGTACATCGTGACCGGCTTCTTCAAGGAAGACGAGATCAGCAGCGGCGGCGTCAAGAGCCGGCGCCGTTCGGCCCAGCGCTTCTCGGTATCGGCCAAGGCCGCCTACAAGCTGATCGACGAGGGCGACAAGCTGTACGTCTTGGGCAGCCACGTGGAAGACCGCTTCGGCCCCTACACCGCGTACTCGACCCTGGGCGTCGGCCATGCGACCCGGCTCTACAAGGCCGAAGGCGACACGCTCGACGTCGAAGTGGGACCGGGCTACTTCAGCGGCACGCGCGCGACCGGCGACGAAGAGAACGGCTTCACCGTGCGCGGGGCGGCGGCGCTGCGCTGGCAACTGAGCCCGTCGGCGGTGTTTTCGCAAGTGGCCAGCATCGAGCGCGGCACCTCGAACATCCATTCGAGCGCCGAAGCGGCGGTCAGCACCAAGATCAACGGCACCCTGCAGATGAAGGCCGCCTTCGTCGCCCGCAACGACACCAATGTCCCCGAAGGCAAGAAGAACACTGACTCGCAAACCTCGCTGACGCTGGTGTATTCGTTCTAGCTTGGTGCAGTCGCGCCAGGCCGGACGCGCCTCGCGGTGCGGGCCGGCCAGGGCGCGGAACGGATCAAGCGCCGAGCGCCTGATCGATCGCCTTGCGCACCTCGTCGGCATCGGCCGGACGCACCACGCGCGCGACCTCTTTGCCATCCTTGATCACCACGATGGTGGGCCAGAGCTTGACCCGGAATGAGCGGCCCAGCGCGCGGCCGCTGCCATCTTCGATCTTCAGGTGGCGCACGTCCGGATGGTCAGCCAGCGCTTGCCCGATGAGCGGCGCGGCAGCGCGGCAATAGCCGCACCAGTCGGTGCCGAACTCCAGCGCGACCGTGCCTTCGATCGCATCGATGGCGCCGCGTTCCGGTTGCGATACTGCGTATGGGGTACTCATGGCAAGGTTCTCCTGTGCGGTCTCTGACACCAGGCCCAAGCCTACCGTAAACCGCCGCTTCTCCAGCGCACCAATAATTTTCCTTGCCCTGGAAAATCAGCCCCTTCGCTTTGTCTTGCTTTTTAGTTAAACACTGTATTCATCGCGCAACAAGCGCGCCGGGGCTCACGTTGCAAAATTACACTTTGTGGCGCCGCGATCCAGTGTCGGGCGAAGCGGCTGCAAAATCGCCCTTTTCACTCTGAGCGGTGCCGTGAAACAAGGGCAAAATAGGCGCCTTGCCGAGGCGTATCGCGGGTAGCCCACTGCCGGATATCGGTTTTCATATCGGACGCCGCGAGATTGTTATTGGCAAATAATCCTCCCTTCGCCTATGCTAGACTGGCCCTTTGTAATTAAAGTACGTCATCAGTGTCGACCACAAGGTCGACACCATGTATAAAAAACCGAGACCCCCGCATGAAAATCCTATCAAGCATTACCGCCCTATTCCTGGCCCTCTCCCTGACCGCGTGCGGTGGTGGGGGTGGCGGGTCCAGCGCCCCCGCGCCTACCCCGACGCCGTTGCCGTTGCCGACGCCGGTGCCAACGCCGGTGCCAACGCCGACACCCGACCCGGTGCCGAGCCTGTATCCGAGTTACAACGTCAGCCCGCAACCGGCCGACCTGACCGGCATGACCAGCAACGCCGTGCAACTGGCCGCCAAACTCAAGCTGGGCTGGAACCTTGGCAACACGCTTGAAGCGATAGGCGGCAGTGGCGAAACCTCGTGGGG
>JBDSTZ010000497.1:0-7011 GCA_039927975.1 Massilia sp.
CTATGACGTCCTCGGCAATCCAATTTCACCCAACTTTCACCGGTGAAAGCGGAATCGCCATCAAACTCCGGCCGCAAGCGCATCAAGAAGCCTGAATCAAATTCCATCTGCCGCGCACACTCCTAGCACGCTTGTGCGCAGTCAAACCCGGCCCCTCTTGATCTATTAAACTTTTTGCAATACCTCTCAGGTCGCTTGCTGCCTACTTGTTGCCCACCTGTTGTCGGTGAATGCCGGTAATTGCTGGCTGTTGCCCGGTTGTTGTCGCCCGGTTCTTGCCTGGTCGCCGCCGAGTCCTAGCCGCTTCTCGCGGGTCGTCACCGCTGCGTCGTCCAGGTTGTCGCGCAAGTTCGAGCCCGCTGGTAGCCTGTTGCAGCTCCGATATTTCTGCGTTTTCACGGCCTGCGGCCGGAGGATGAGCATGAACCGCCAGAATATTACACGCGAGAACTATCAGACCTATGTGTGGTTCCGCCAGGCGGCCGAACGCGGCAACGCCTATGCCCAGTTCAATCTCGGTCTCATGTACAAGAAGGGCGAATGCATCGAGCGCGATTACGCGCGCGCCTACAAATGGCTGCGCCAGGCTGCCCTGCAGGGACTCGCCTTCGCCCAGAACCACCTCGGCGCGCTCTACTACAACGGCCGCGGCGTCGACAAGAGCGATGCCGAAGCGGCCTACTGGTTCCGCCACGCCGCCGAGCAGGGCGACGCCTCGGCCCAGCAGAACCTCGGGCAGATGTACAAAAAAGGCCGCGGCCTCGAACAAAGCCACGAACTGGCGCTCGCCTGGTTCTACCGCGCCGCTGAACAAGGCGTCGCCAGCGCCCAGAACCTGCTGGGCGAATGCTATCTGCACGGCCATGGCGCAGCCGTCAACTTTCCGCTGGCCATGGCCTGGTTCCGCAAGGCGGCGGTGCAGGGCGACCCCCAGGCCCAGCTCAACCTGGGCCTGATGTACAAGCGCGGGCAGGGCGTCGACGTCAACGACACCCAGGCACTGTGCTGGTTCCGCCAGTCCGCCGCGCAGGGCGAGCCGGTGGCCCAGCGCCAGCTCGGCGTCGCCTACGCCGACGGCCTCGGGGTGCGCGCCGAACCGCTGCGCGCGCTGGCCTGGCTGCAGCGCGCCGGCGACCAGGGCGACGCCGAAGCCCAGTTCCACCTCGGCGTCATGCTGGCCAACGGCCAGGGCGTCGATCAGGACGAGCAGCGCGCGCTGAGCTGGTACCTGCGCGCCGCCGAGCAGGGCCACGCGCTGGCCCAATACAATGTCGGCAGCATGTACGCCAACGGACGCGGCGTCGCCCGCGACGAGCTGCGCGCGCTCGACTGGTACCGCCGCGCCGCCGACCAGGGCGCGCCCAATGCCCAGTTCAACCTCGGCGTCATTTACGCCAACGGCCAGGGCGTGCCCAAGGACGAGCTCAAGGCCGCGCACTGGTACCGCATCGCCGCCGAACGGGGCGACGCCAGCGCGCAAAACAATCTGGGCGTCATGTACGCCAACGGCCAGGGCGTTGCCCAGGACGACAACCTGGCCGTGTTCTGGTATGGCCAGGCGGCCGAGCAGGGCCATTCGCTGGCCCAGTACAACCTGGCCGGCATGTACAGCAGCGGGCGCGGCGTGGCGCGCGACAGCGTGCGTTCATATATGTGGATGCTGTTGGCCGCCGAAGCCGGCGACGAGACCGCCGGCGCCAACAAGAGCATCGTCGCGCGCCGCCTGACCCCGGCCGAAATCGGCTCGGCCCTCGACCTCACGCGCCAATGGCAGATCAGCCACACCTGCCAGGCCGCCGGCGCCCGTCCGTTCGCTTGAGCGCGCCTTCCGCATCCGCCGGGCGGCGCGCGTATTTACCGCCCGATATCACTCCGTCATCAACCCGCAGTTGTATTTCAGCAGCAACATAACGTTCTTCACAGAATTTGTTGCAACACGTTACAATCGGGACACAAGATGCCTTACCATGAGGGATCAAGCACGTCCATTCTCTCCGATTGTCACTATGATCACAGCCGTCCGCGCCGCCGCCGCCTTTGTTGCCGTTTCCCTGACGCTGTCCGCCCAAGCCGGCGCCGCTGCGCTGGCCGTCAGCGTAATCGACGGTGACGGCAAACCTTTGGCCGACACCGTCGTGTATGTCGAGCTTGACGGCGCCGTGAGCGCGCCACGCAACCCTAAGCCGGCCGAAATCGAACAGCGCGGCCTCAAATTTCTGCCCCTGGTGAGCGTGATCCAGGCCGGCGCCCAGATCGCGTTTCCGAACAACGACAAGGTGCGCCACCACATCTACTCCTTTTCGCCCGCCAAGAAGTTCGACCAGAAACTCTATTCCGGCGTGGCCGCCGCGCCGCAAGTGTTCGACAAAGCGGGCACCGTGGTCCTCGGCTGCAACATCCACGACCGCATGATCGCCTACGTGAAAGTGCTCGACACCCCGTACTTCGCCAAGACCGATGCAGCCGGCGTCGCCCGCATCGAGCTGCCGGCCGCCGCGAAGGGCAGTCTCAAAGCCTGGCATTTCAATATGCAAGGCGCCGCGCCGGCCGAGCTGAGCGTGAATGTCAAAGCGGGCGAGTCGCCGACCCCGGCCAGCTTCAAGCTGCCGCTCAAGCCGCGCGACGAAACGGCCGCGTTGGCGGGGCAGTAATATGAAGTTGCGCTTTCGAAGCCTGGAAGGGCGCATCGCCACCCTGTTCCTGCTGCTGATCATCGTGGTGCAGGTGGTCGGCCTGGCCGTCATCCAGCAAGGCATCAACGCCAACGCGCGCGCCTCGGTCGCCACCGAACTGACCAACGGCGAAAAAGTCTTGCGCAAGCTGATCGAACAAAGCGCGCAAAAGCGCCGCTTCGGCGCCCAGGTGCTGGCGCGCGACACCGGCTTCGTCCAGGCGGTTGGCAACAACGCCGACGGCGATCGCGAAACCATCATCTCGGCGCTGGAAAACAGCGCCCGCCGCGCGCGCGCCGACCTCACCATGCTGGTCGACGGCGAGCGCAAGGTCAAGGTCACGACCGGCATCGGCGCCGCTCCCGCGCTGGAAAAGCTGGTCATGGGCCTGCTCGACAACTCCGAGCGCGGCGACGGCGCCAGCGGCATCGCCATCGTCGACAACAAGCCTTTCCAGATCGTCGTCATGCCCGTCAAGGCGCCCGTCACGATCGCCTGGGTGGTGATGGGCTTCGCCATCGACAAGGCCATCGCCAGCGACATGAAGGAGCTGTCGGCGCTCGAAGTGTCGATCCTGACGCGCCAGGGCCAGGGCCGCTGGATGCCGGTGGTCGGCACCCAGAGCGCGGCCGCGCTGGCCATAGTCGGCGCGCGCCTTGACAGCGCCCGCGCGGCTGCCGCGCTGGCCTTCGACGTCGACATCGACAACGCCCATTACAGCGCGCGCCTGGTCGACATCGGCGCCGACGCCCAAGGCCGCGCAGTCGTCGTGCTGGCCCGTTCGATCGACGAAGCGGCCGCCGAGTACGCGCGCCTCGAACGGCGCCTGATCATGCTGACGATCGCCGGCATCGTGCTCGCCGCGCTGGTCAGCGTACTGACCGCCAAGCGCATCGCGCAGCCGCTGCGCCAGCTCGCCAGCACCGCCCGCCGCCTCGAGCGCGGCGACTACCAGGGCCAGATTGAACTGGTGCGCGACGACGAGATCGGCGCGCTCGCCAAAGCCTTCGACGGCATGCGCGACGGGATCGCCAAGCGCGAACAGGAAATCCGCCGCCTGGCTTACTGGGATTCGCTGACCAACCTGCCCAACCGCGCCCAATTCGTGCTGCTGCTCGACGCGGCGCTGGCCGAGGCGGGCAAGCGCGAGCAGCAAGTGTTCGTGCTGATGATGGACCTCGACCGCTTTAAACATGTCAACGACGTCATGGGCCACAACTTCGGCGACGCCCTGTTGCGCCAGGTCGCCGAGCGCATCAAGCAGCAAGTCGTGGGCGCCCATGGCGGCGCCCAGGTCGCGCGCCTGGGCGGTGACGAATTCGTCGTGCTGCTGGCCGGGATCGACCTGGCCCAGGCCGAGCGCATCGCCGGCGGCATCCTGCAGGCGCTCGAAAAACCGCTCTCGCTCGACGACCAGACGGTCGACATCGGCGCCGGTCTCGGCATCGCCGGCTATCCGCTGCACGGCGGCGACGCCGAATCGCTGCTCAGCATGGCCGAAGTGGCCATGTACAACGCCAAGCAGCGCAACGACGGCGCCCAGGTCTACGATCCGACCATCGACAAGTCGAGCGCCACCAGCCTGTCGCTGCTGACCGAACTGCGCAACGGCATCGAGCGCAACGAATTCCGCCTGCACGTGCAGCCCAAGATGAAGCTCGACACCGGCGAAGTGATCGGCGTCGAAGCGCTGGTGCGCTGGATGCACCCCGAACGCGGCAACGTCTTCCCCGACGAATTCATCCCCTTCGCCGAGCAGACTGGTTTCATTCGCGTGCTCACGCGCTGGGTGCTTGACCAGTCGGCCGCCCTGTGCCGCCAGATGGCCGCCGAAGGGCTGCACCTGAAAGTGTCGGTCAACCTGTCGACCCGCGACCTGCTCGACCAGGATCTGCCGGCCAAATTCGGCGAGATCCTGCAGCGCCACGGCGTCCTGCCATCCTCGTTCTGCCTGGAGATCACCGAGAGCGCGATCATGGACGATCCGATCCGCGCCCAGCAAACCCTGGAGCGCCTGCACGCGATGGGCGTCGACCTGTCGATCGACGACTTCGGCACCGGCTACTCCTCGCTGGCCTACCTCAAGCGCCTGCCGGTCGACGAACTGAAGATCGACAAATCCTTCGTGCTGAACATGGAAAACGACGTCGGCGACACCAAGATCGTGCGCTCGACCATCGACCTTGGCCACAACATGGGCTTGCGCGTGGTGGCCGAAGGCATCGAGAGCGAAGCGGTATGGCGCCTGCTGGCGGCGCTCGGCTGCGACCAGGGCCAGGGCTACTTCATGAGCCGGCCGATCCCCGGCGACAAGCTGATCGAGTGGGTGCGCAACTGGGTGCCGCCGGTCAGAAACCCGCTGCCCTACACCGAGACAATCGACACCTTGTTTTCCAAGGCCCGCTCGACCTGATCGCCGTCCGGGCGCGCCTGCGCCTAGCGGTGCACCACCACCAGCAGCGCCTTCGCCTCGGTCTTCCCAGGGTTGCGGATCACATGCTGCTGGTCGGCCGCGTAGCGCGCCGTGCCCCCCAGCTTGACCTTCTTCGTGCTGTCCCCGACCTCCACTTCGATCGTCCCGTGCAGCACCGTCAAGTGTTCGCAAGTGCCGGGATCGTGTGCCTGCGATTCGAGCGCGCCGCCTGGCGCCAGCGTCAATTCATACCACTCGTACTTGCCCGCCAGGTCCATCGGGCCGAGAATCCGCAGCACGTAGCCGGCGTGCGCGCCGGGCAGGGTCGGCGTCTCGTGCGCGTCGACCACCCGGATTGTCTCGGCCGGCCGGCTCTCGCCCGACAGCAGTTCGCCGATCGCCACCCCGAGCGCGTTGGCCAGGCGCCAGGTGATCGCGATGGTCGGATTTGCCTTTTCGCGCTCGATCTGCGACAGCATCGACTTCGACACCCCGGCGATGCGCGACAGGTCCTCCAGCGTCAGCCCGCGCGCCAGGCGCAGGCGCTGGAGCGTGGCGCCCACTTCGGGAGGGGAGTTGCTGGCATCGAGAATTTTCATTAACTGGTCCGGTTTGACGTGCACGCTTGCAGCGAAGGCGCACCTCGGGTATATTCATTATATTGGATTTAAGTTCGATATAACGGAAAACGGTCATTTTCCGAAACGGTGCAAACTAGACATGCACGGTACCGCATGGCGGACGCGCCGGTCAAGCCGGCATCAACCAGCAGAGGACATTCATGAGCGAGCAAGCCAACAGCGCATTTTTCAACGGCCTGCGCGACAACCTGGAAGGGCTGCGCGCACAGGGTCTCTACAAGCGCGAACGCGTGATCGCCTCGCGCCAGGGTGCCCAGGTGGAGTGCGACGACGGCCGCGTGCTGATCAATATGTGCGCCAACAACTACCTCGGCCTGTCGGGCGACCCCGCCACCGCGCGCGCCGCCATCGCCGCCGTCGAACAATACGGCTATGGCCTGTCCTCGGTGCGCTTCATCTGCGGTACCCAGACCGTGCACCGCCAGCTCGAACAGGCCCTCTCCAGCTTTCTCGGCATGGACGACACCATCCTGTACGCCGCCGCCTTCGACGCCAACGGCGGCCTGTTCGAGCCGCTCTTCGACGAGCAGGACGCCATCGTTTCCGACGCCCTCAACCACGCCTCCATCATCGACGGCATCCGCCTGTGCAAGGCCGCGCGCTACCGCTACGCCAACAACGACATGGCCGACCTCGACACCCAGCTGCAAGCCGCGCGCGCGGCCGGCAAGCGCCACATCGTCATCGCCACCGACGGCGCCTTCTCGATGGACGGCACGGTCGCCCAGCTCGACAAAATCTGCGACCTGGCCGACCGCCACGGCGCGCTGGTGATGGTCGATGATTCACACGCCTCCGGCTTCATGGGCGCCACCGGGCGCGGCACCCACGAGCACCACGGCGTCATGGGCCGCGTCGACATCATCACCGGCACCCTCGGCAAGGCGCTGGGCGGCGCCATGGGCGGCTTCACCTCGGCACGCCAGGAAGTCATCGACACGCTGCGCCAGAAATCACGGCCTTACCTGTTTTCCAACTCGCTCGCGCCAATGATCGCCGGCGCCTCGCTGTCGGTGCTCGAACGCCTGTCGCAATCGACCGAACTGCGCGACCGCCTGCACGCCAACACCGCCTACTTCCGCGAACAGATCGCCGCGCTCGGCTTCACCATCAAGCCGGGCACCCATCCGGTGGTACCAGTGATGCTGTTCGAAGCGCCCATCGCTCAGAAATTTGCGGCGCGCATGTACGAACTGGGTGTGCTGCTGAGCGGCTTCTTCTACCCGGTGGTCCCGATGGGCCAGGCCCGCGTGCGCGTCCAACTATCCGCCGCGCATAGCCGCGC
>JBDSTZ010000498.1:0-16082 GCA_039927975.1 Massilia sp.
GATTCATCCTCGTACGAGCCGCCCACCGCCACCACCGGCACCCGGCTCTTGGCCAGCGCGGCGGCGACCGCCGGGTCGTCGAAGTCGGCGATGATGCCGTCGCCCTGCCAATGCTCGATGCCGGGCAGGCGCAGGCGGAAATCCTCTTCCAGAAACAAGTCCCAGGATGCGCGGGTGCTGGCCAGGTAGGCCGCCACGCCGGCCACGACCTCGCGGTCGTAGATCTTGTTAGCGTTGAACAGCAACGCGATTCGATGCGATTTGGGCAACTGCATAAACGGTACCGATTCTCCACGTCATGTCCGCCCGAGTGGGCCGGAGGGCGCTGGCGTTTCCGCAGCGACATTCCGTTTCAGTTGAGTATTATAGAACCTCTCATTAGTGAAAAGTATGAATGTCGGTACGGCGCGCGGGCGCAAGCGCGGGAGGGGAGAGTCCGCCCCAGGGCCGGAACGCGCGATTTCACACGATAACGCGCGATAGTGCGCGAAATCGCCGCGCAAACGAACGATTTTCCAACGAAACCGCGCGATTTACGCGCGAAACCGCACGATTTGCGCGCGAATTCGCACGATAGCGATGGCCCCTGGCCCGAGCTCCCCCCGCCAATTCCAGCCACGCCCACAGCGCGCTAGCCGACCCGCGCCCGGCTGCATCGCTGTTTCCCAATTGACGCATGAACAGTTTTCGATCACAATCGATGCCAATGTTAGCGCTACATTTTCTTTTCACCGCCATCCCGGACCCCACCCTCCGCGACCCAACCAGCACACGCCAATGACCCACGCCACCCCCGTCATCACCCACATGCAAGTCATCCCGGTCGCCGGCCATGACAGCATGCTGCTCAACCTGTGCGGCGCCCACGCGCCCTACTTCACCCGCAACCTGGTGCTGTTGACCGACAGCGCCGGCCGCACCGGCATGGGCGAAGTACCGGGCGGCCCCGGCATCCTGCGCGCGCTCGAAAAGACCGCCGCGCTGGTCACGGGCACCGAGATCGGCCGCTACAACCGCACCCTCAACGCGGTGCGCGCCAGCGTGTCCGGTAAGGCCGCGAGCGGCGTCACCCAGCACCAGGTCACGTCCCAGGCCGAGGCGGCGGTGCTTCTGCAGCCGCACGAAATCAATCTGCGCCTCGAGAACGTGATCACCGCCGTCGAAGCGGCCCTGCTCGACCTGCTCGGCCAGCACCTCGGCGTGCCGGTCTGCGAGCTGCTCGGCGCCGGCCAGCAGCGCGACAGCGTGCCGATGCTGGCCTACCTGTTCTACATCGGCGACCGCGCCCGCACCGACCTGCCCTACCTGGCCGGCGGCGGTCCCAAGGAAGAATGGTACGCGCTGCGCCACCAGGAAGCCCTGACGCCGCAGGCGATCGCCAGGCTGGCCGAAGCGACGGTCGAGCGCTACGGTTTCAAGGACTTCAAGCTCAAGGGCGGCGTGATGCGCGGCGAGGACGAAATGCTGGCGGTGGCCGCCATTAAGGCGCGCTATCCCGACGCCCGCGTCACGCTCGACCCGAACGGCGCCTGGGGCCTCGACGAGGCGATCGCCCTGTGCAAAGGCAAGGGCCACATCCTGGCCTACGCCGAAGACCCTTGCGGGCCGGAGAATGGCTACTCGGGACGCGAGACGATGGCCGAATTCCGCCGCGCCACCGGCATCCCCACCGCGACCAACATGGTGGCGACCGACTGGCGCCAGATGGGCCACTCGCACCTGCTCGGCGCGGTCGACATTCCGCTGGCCGATCCGCATTTCTGGACCATGCAGGGCTCGGTGCGCCTGGCGCAGCTGTGCCACGACTGGGGCCTGACGTGGGGATCGCATTCGAACAACCACTTCGACGTCTCGCTGGCCATGTTCACCCACGCCGCCGCCGCCGCGCCGGGTAAAATCACCGCCATCGACACCCACTGGATCTGGCAGGAAGGCCAGGAACGCCTGACCACCGAGCCGCTGCAAATCGTCGGCGGCGCGGTCAAGGTGCCGCAGGCGCCGGGCCTCGGCGTGACGCCCGACATGGACCGCATCATGGCCGCCAACGCGCTGTACAACAAGGTTGGCGCCAGCGCGCGCGACGACGCCATGGCGATGCGCTACCTGGTGCCCGACTTCAAGTACGATCCGAAACGACCAAGCATGGGCCGCGCATGAAACGCAGAATACTGTTTACCTTGATGCTGGCGGCGGGCATCGCCAGCGCCGGCGAGCTGTCACTCTACGACGGCAAGCATCTCGCCAGCGTGGTGCATGAAGACGGCGCCACCTTCAAGCTGGCCGCCAACATGCTGGCGCACGACCTCGAAAGCCTCAGCGGGCGCGCGCCGAAGGTCTCGGCGAACCTGGCCGATTGCCGCGCGACCTGCGTCGTCATCGGCCGCTACGATTCGCAGCTGGTCGCCAGGCTGGCGCAGGACGCCGGCATCGACCTGGCCATATTGAAAGGCCAGTGGGAACGCTACAGCCGCGTGGCGATCGTCTCGAAGCGCGATCCAAACCAGCGCTACCTGCTGATCGCCGGCTCCGACCCGCGCGGCGCCGTGTACGGCGTGGTCGACCTGACGCGCGAAATGGGCGTGTCGGCATGGGAGTGGTGGGCCGACGTGGCGCCCGCCAGAGCCGCCAAAGTCGCCGTCGGCGACACCAGGCGCGACTCGGCCCCGCCCTCGGTGCAGTACCGCGGCGTGTTCCTCAACGACGAGGACTGGGGCTTGCAGCCGTGGGCCGCCAAGACCTTCGATCCGGCCACCGGCGACATCGGCCCGAAGACCTACGCCCGCATCTATGAACTGCTGTGGCGCCTCAAGGCCAACACCATCTGGCCGGCCATGCACGACGTGACCAAACCGTTTTATCAAATCGCCGGCAATCCCGAAATGGCGCGCGACTACAGCATCGTGGTCGGCACCTCTCATGCCGAGCCGATGATGCGCAATAACGTGCGCGAGTGGGACAAGAAGGACGGCGCCTTCAACTTCTTCACCAACCGTGACAAGATGATCGGCTACTGGCAGAAGCGGGTCGACGAGGTCAAGGGCTTCGAGAACATCTATTCGGTCGGCCTGCGCGGCATCCATGATTCCGCCATGGAGGGCGCAAAGAACGTCGACGAGGCGCGCGATGGCGTTGCCGACGTGATCGGCGTCGAGCGCGCAATGCTGTCGAAGGCGCAGGGCCGGCCGCCACAGCAGATTCCGCAGGCGCTCACGCTGTACAAGGAAGTGCTCGACATTTACAAGGCGGGCCTCAAGGTCCCCGAGGACATCACCCTGGTCTGGCCGGACGATAACTACGGCTACCTGGCGCAACTGAGCAACGCCGACGAAGCGAAGCGCGCCGGCGGCACCGGCCTGTACTACCACCTGTCTTACTGGGGCCGGCCGCACGACTATCTGTGGCTTGGCACCACCCACCCCGCCCTGATCCGCGAGCAGATGGACCGCGCCTGGCAGACCGGCTCGCGCAAGCTGTGGATCGTCAACGTCGGCGACATCAAGCCACTCGAATACCTGACCCAATACTTCCTCGACCTCGCCTTCGACCACAACAACTTCGCGCAGACCCCGCGCCAGCATTTGCAATCCTGGCTGGCCACCCAGTTCGGCGCCGCCAAGGCAGGCGAGATCGCCGACCTGATGATGGCGTACTACGACCTGGCGTGGGAGCGGCGTCCCGAATTCATGGGCTTCGGCCAAACCGAGCCGACCACCCCGAACAAGCCGACCGCCTACCTGCAATCGGGCGGCGACGAGGCCGAGCGGCGCCTGGCGCGCTACGCCGCGCTGGCGCAACAGGCCGACGCCATCGGCGCCGCGCTGCCGGCCGCCAGGCGCGACGCATTTTTCGAACTGGTGCAGTATCCGGTGCGTTCAAGCGCCAACATCAACGCGCGCATCCTCAAGCTCGAACTGGCGGCCAGGGGGCCGAACAGCGAACAGCTGGTGCAACAGGCCAGGGCCGCGCATGCGGCGCTGGTGGCCGACGCGGCGACCTACAACGCGCTCGCCGGCGGCAAGTGGCGCCGCATGATGGACATCGCGCCGCGCAAGCTGTCGGTGTTCAAGGAGCCCGACTACACGCCGACGCCGAACGTGGTGTTTGGCGCGCCCGGCCAGCGCGAGCGGCTGGTGTCGATCGCCGCAGTCAGCGCCAAGCCGCATCCGCTGTGGGAGACCGTGCCGGGTCTCGGCAGCCAGGGCGCCAGCCTGCGCGTGAAACTGGACACGCCATCGCTCGACCCGGCCACGCCGGGCGCGCCGCTGGTCTACGAATTCAACACCGTCGTGGCAAGCCCGGCGCAGCTGAAATTCGTCGCCCTGCCGACTCACCCGCTCACCTCGCGCAACCAGCTGCGGCTGGCGTTCAGCGTCGACGGCGGACCGCTCGAAGTGCGCGATTTCAGCACCAAGGGCCGCAGCGAGGAATGGAAACAGAATGTGCTGAGCAACACCGCAAAGCGCAGCATCGCGCTCGCCCAGCTGGCGGCGGGCCGCCACACCTTGCAGGTGTACGCGCTCGATCCCGGCTTCATCCTGGACCGGATCGAAGTGGCGTCGGAAGGCGCGCCGACCTACTACGGCGCCGCGCCGTAAGGCCACTGCCCTAGCGGCTGCGCAGCCACTCCGCGTACAACGCCGGCCAGCCGCGCACCGTGCCGCTGGCCGGCGCCACGCCGAAGCCATGATCGGCCTTGGCAAACACGTGCAGCTCGGCCGATCCGCCGGCGCTGTTCACGGTCTGGAAGACCTTGGTCGCCACGCCCACCGCCGCCTTCTGGTCGTCGGCGCCATGCACGATGAAGTACGGCGCGGCCTTGTCGACCTTCGGCAGCTTCTGGTCCGGCAGCGTCGTGTAGACCAGCGCGATGCTGTTCGGCCGGCTGCTCATGCGCTCGACCGGATCGGCGGCATCGCTCTTGCCGTCGCTGGCGTCGATCGTGTGGCGTATCGCCATCGTGCCGCCGGCCGAAAAGCCGATCGTATGAATCTTCGCCGGATCGATCTTCCACTCGGCCGCGTTGGCGCGCAGCAGGCGGATCGCGCGGCCCATGTCGCCCAGCGCCAGCAGCGGCGAAAACAGATCCCAGCTGCGCTCGGCGTCCGGCGCCGTCGTGCGGTACTTGAGAACGGCGGCGGCGATGCCGACCGAGTTCAGGTAGCGCGCCATCTCGTGGCCTTCCTTGTCGATGCAGACAAAGCGAAAGCCGCCACCCGGCAGCACCAGCACGATCGGTCCGGGCGTGCTGGCGCCGGCGACCGGGTACAGCGTCAGGGTCGGATTGCTGACGTAGGTGACGTAGCGGTCCAGGCGTCCGGTCTCATGCTTGTCCTCCGACAGTTCCGGCTTCGGATGCTTGAAGCCGCCCGGCGCGCCATCCTTCCACAGCGGCACTTCCTGCTGGGCGCTGGCGGCGCCGCCGACACACAAGAGCACGATGGCCAGCCAGCGCCAGCAGCGAATGAATTTGTTCATGCGATCCGATCTCCCGATATGTTAAATGCTTGTCGCAGTAACATACCGTAGATCGGATGACAACACAAGTGGTCAGGCCAATTACCTCAATAGCTCTTGTACGGCAGGAATTTCCCGGACAGGACCACGTTCACCCGGTCGCCTTTGGGATCGGCTTCGCGCTGGATATCCATGGAAAAATCGATGGCGCTCATGATGCCGTCGCCGAATTCCTCGTGAATCAATTCCTTGATGGTGCTGCCGTAGACGCTGACGATCTCGTACCAGCGGTACAGCAGCGGATCGGTCGGCACGGCGGTCGGCAGCGAGCCCTTGTAGGGCACCACCTGCAGCCAGGCGACCGCCTCGTCGGACAGCTCGAACAACTGGCCGACGATCTCGGCCTGCGCCTTGTTGAACGTCATCTGGCCGAGGCAGCCGGCGGTCGTCCATTCCTTGCTCATGCCGACGGCTTCGGCGACCTGCCCCCATTTGATGCGCTTGCGCACCTTTGTGGACAGGATCATGGCGGTAACTTCGCTGCGGTCTGCAATCATGGGGTCTCCGGAGTATGGGTGATAGTCGCAACGACGCAGGTAGCAATTTTCCTGCCACGCACAGTTTCCAGAGCACAGGATCAAGTTTCCAGAGCACGGGATCAAGTTTCCAGAGCACGGGGTCAAATCCGACATCTGGACACGGGCCCATCAGCCCCGCCCACACCGGCACCGAATGCAACGCTGGAAAATCTGATATTGTTATCGGCCGAGCAAGCTCTCCATGTCACCATGCCGACACTGCAATATCGACTCCTCAACGTGTTCGCCGAGACCACCTTCGGCGGCAATCCTTTGGCCGTCATCGAAAACGGCACCGGCCTGGCCGACGCCGACATGCAGCGTATCGCGCGCCAGTTCAACCTGTCCGAGACCACCTTCATCCTGCCCTCCGAGCGGGCGGCCGCGCGCATCCGCATCTTTACGCCGAGCTATGAAATGCCCTTCGCCGGCCATCCCACGCTCGGCTCCGCGCAGGTGGTCAGCACTCTGCTCGGCGCCGGCGATGCGTTCGACCTGGAAATGGGTGCCGGCATCATCCCGGTGCGCAAGCGCAATGGACGCTGGAGCTTGCAGGCGAATATGCCGAACCGGCGGCCGATGGACGCCACCCGCGCCGAGCTGGCCGCCATGCTCGGTCTGCCCGAAGAGGCCATCGGCGGCCCGGTAATGTGGGTCGATTGCGGCACCGAGCAGCCGATGATTCCGCTCACCAGCGTCGATTACGTCCACGCCTGCCGTCCCGATCCCGCCTTGATGGTGCGCCATTCCACCAACAGGACCGGCCAGGCCAAGACCTACGTCTTCGCGCGCACCGCCGATGGCTTCGAGGTGCGTTATTTCTGGATGCCGGGCCCGGCCAGCGTCAGCGAAGATCCCGGCACCGGTTCGGCCTGCGCCAACCTGGGCGGCTGGTGGCAGGCGACCGAAGGCGACAAGCCCTTGCACGCACTGGTGCGCCAGGGCACGCTGATCGACCGTCCCAATCTGCTCACGCTCGATGTCGAGGACGGCCGCATCGCGGTGGGCGGCGGCGTCATCGAACTGGGCGCCGGCCACTTGCTCTGGTAACTGCGGAACCAACTATTTCCGGCCCAGATTAAGTGTTCCCTCGCCCGCCGCGCCATTGTTTGACACGCCGCGCGAAGCCTTCAGGCCCGACCATTCAAGCGCGGCGAAGGCAAGCACGGTGAGCGCCTGCACGGCCACAAAAGCGGCCCCGAGCACGCTTGGCGCGACCAGCGATTCGGCCAGCATCGCCACGCAGCCGACGGCCCAGCCGACGTTGCCGACGACGACCAGCAGAATCAGCGCGCGCCAGACCGAGCTTGCATTTGACAGCAGAACCAGCATCGCCACATACAGCAGCAGGAACACGCCAGTCCCCAGCAACAGCGGGCGCGGCAAAACGAGCGTGCCGGCCAGCCAGTCGAGCAGCAACAGCTGGAGCGCGGCGACTGCGGCGCTGACAATGGCGTCGGCACGCAGGGCAAACTTGAGCAACGGTGAGGGGTGAATGGAAGTCATGGCGTTCTCCTGGTGGGTGGAAGCGATGCGGCCCGATGCCTCGTCGCTTGAAGCCAGTGTCGGCCAGCGACCGCCGCGCGACAATTACCTGCCAGGTAATCGCCCTGCCCGCGCGGCGCGCACACAATGGCCGGCATCCACCCACAAGGAAGAACGATGAGCGCCACATCCGAGCGCACCAGCGCCAGCAGTTTCAACGACTTCGCCAGCGCCCTGCGCTACTGGCGCACGCGGCGCGGCATGAGCCAGTTGCAGCTGTCGACCATCAGCACGGTGTCACAGCGCCACATCAGCTTCCTGGAAAGCGGGCGATCGCAGCCGAGCAAGGAGCTGATCCTCAAGCTCGGCATCGTGCTCGATATTCCACTGCGCGAGCGCAACGTGATGCTGCTGGCGGCGGGCTTCGCGCCGGCCTACCACGAACGCAATCTGTCCGACCCGGAACTGGGCGCCGTCAAGCAGGCGCTCGACTTCATGCTGGCGCAGCAGGCGCCGTTTCCCGCGCTGGTGGTGGACCGGCTGTGGAACTTGGTGATGCTCAACACGCCGGCCGCCAGCATGATCAAATGGCTGCTGAACATGCCGCAGGAGCAGGCGCTGCCGCGCGACGGCGTCAACGTGCTCAAGCTGATGCTCGATCCGGCCGGCCTGCGCCGGCACTTGCGCAACTGGGAGGAAGTGTGCGCCGACCTGCTGCACTGGATTCAGCGCGAAGCCATGAGCGACGGCCTGGGCAGCGAAGCGGCCACCCTGCTGCGTGAACTGGGCGAGATCCCCGGCGTGGCGGACGCCGCGTTAAACAGCAGCGCCGATACGCGCAGTCTGCCCTTCATGGCCATGCGCATCGAAAAGGATGGCGTGACGCTCAATCTGTTCACCACCATCGCCACCATGGGCACGCCGCACGACGTCACCTTGCACGAACTGCGGATCGAATCGTTTTTCCCGGCCGACGAGGAAACGGCAGCGTGGTTCAGGGGTGATCCATCTCAAATCGGACCGACGCTGCAAATCACCGCCGACTAGTTACACAGCGAATTCACATCCAGCGCCGGCAAAATCGCCTCCCCCGCAGTCAGCGTGATGCCCCGCTTCGCCGCCTCGCGCTCGATCATGTTCTGGCTGCCCGACAGCGCATACGCCGGATCGGATTGCGCCTTCGCCAGCGTCACGTAACGCGCGCCGGCCGCATCGAGCCGCGCCAGCACATCGGGCAAGGTGACCGCGCTCCAGCCGCCCATGTGCGTCAGCAGCACTTGCGGAATAATCCGGCCGTAGACCTGTTTCGATCGCGTCTTCATCAGTGCGATTTCCTGGTCCACCGATTTCAGGTAATACGACTTCATGGCGGCGATCGCCTGCGTGTCGCCCTTGGCCACGCAGCGCGCGTAGGTATCGGTGTAAGCCCAGTCGCTGAACGACAGGCTGACGTCGGCGATCTTGTAGCCGCGTCCCTTGAGGAACGTCAGCGCCGCGTCGTGCCGAGGTCCGCCCGCCACCAGGAAGGGATAGCGCAGATAATGCCAATCGGCCCCCTGCATGCGGCTGGCCACATCCGGTTCGCCGAGCACGACATCGTCCTGCCATGCTTCGATCGACGGCGCCTTGTCGAGATTCATGTGGGTGAAGGTATGGTTGCCGAGCGGATGGCCGGCCTTGCGCCAGGCGTCGAGCGCGGCTGCGCTTTCCGGAAACTTTTTCAGCTTGGCCGCGTTGACGAAGCCAAATGCCTCGGGCACTCCGTGCGCCTTGAAGCTGGCCACATGCGATTCGGCGATGCCCAGCCAGCTCATGCCGGCGGGCAGCGGGCCGTGCACCGGCAAGTCGTCCACGGTCACCGCCAGATCGAAGCTGTCGGCCGCCGCCACCGGTCCCGCCAGGGCCAGGCCCACCGCCAACGCAATTGATCCCCACCTCAATGATTCATTTCGCACTGTCCGCTCCTCCGTGTCCGATTTGTCGATCCGTTTCGCCCGCGCCCGCGCGCCGCGTTGCCGGACACAACTCTACTATATCGTCACGCGCGCGGGCGCAGCGGCCGCGTGCTGGAGATAGTCGAAGTAAGCGCGCCATAAAAAACGGCGAGCCGAAGCTCGCCGCAAAAACTACACACGGAAAAAAGAGGCCCCACGGAGGGGGGCGTTCAATGCTGGCTGGCTTGCGGGCCCTGCTGACGAACAGGTGCACAAGACCACACCGATCAGGCCAAATTTCAATTTGGACTGACCAATTCACCAAATATAGCGGCATTCAAATTGCTAGTCCAGCGATCTCCGCGTTTTTCGACAGCGCGGTGTTGCTAAAAATCAGCCGTATTGATGAGCCCGACCATGGATCGGACTGATGGCGGCGGAAGAATGGCGAACAGCGAAGACGGCAATTGAGGAAGGAGCGGCCAGCGCCCGTCCCGGCAAGGCGGAACGCCGCTGGCCACGAAACGATCAGGCGGCCGAACGCAGCTTGCCGGGTTGCTGGTCCATCTTCGCCACATGCCTGGCGGCGGCCTCCCTGCCGGCCTGGTAGCCGCCCTGCACCCCGTACTGGGAAAAGTCATGGTCGGCGCCCGAGGTGAACGGCCTGCCCGTGATGACTTCAAGGTTGCGCAGGGCGCGCAAGCGCATCAGCCAGGCGAAGGCGGGGTTTTTCTGCAGCGCACCCTGACCGTCCTTGTTGGCGCCGGCCAGCGTGTCGAGGCCGTCGAGCATGTCCAGAAACTGGTCCAGACCGGCGCTGCCGCCGTATTCGTCCCAGAAGCGGTTCTGGTATTGCAGCGCCACGGTGCGGGTCTGCACGTCCACCAGGTTGGCCGGCGCCGGCAGGTCGTGGTCGGGAAACAGGTCGACCACGAAGATTTTCATGCCGTCGATTTCATCCGGATTGAGCAGATTGAGCATGGCGTCGAGCGGCGTGTTGCTGAACAGTCCGCCATCCCAGTACGAGCGCCCCTCGATGACGGTGGCCGGAAAACCGGGCGGCAGGCTGCCGCTGGCGAGGATGTGGTCCGGGGTCAAGCGGTGCAGCAGCGACTTGTGCTTGCCCGACGAAACGTGCGCATCGTTCGACAGGTAGTTGGAAAACGTCGTCGGCCCGCCCGTGTGCAGATCGGTCGCGGTGACGCCCACCCGCATATGGCCGGGGTCGGCAATCTGATCGAAGTCGCAGATCCGGCTCAGCGTGGCGTGCATCGGCGTGGTGTCGCACAGGCTGGTCCATTGCGCCATGCCGAGGTAATCGGTGCGCGAACGCCAGAAGTTGGGATTACCCAGCAAGGACAAATTGCCCTGCTGCGAAGCCGGCAGCCACGGCAGTTGCGGCAGCGTGATCGCGTTCCACATGGCGTGCAGGCTGGCGGCGATGTCGCCGTCGCGCGCGCCGGCCACCGCGGCCGCGTTGATCGCGCCGATCGACACGCCGGTCACCGCCTTCGGTTCCCAGCCTTGCTCGATGAGTTCGGTCACCACGCCGTATTCAAATGCGCCCAGGGCGCCGCCGCCCTGAAGAATCAATCCCATCGCTTGTGTCATGCTTTCTCCTGGAAAGTTAGTCAAAGGAATGACCAGCCTGAAGCAAGCACGGCACTGGTAATTGATAATTCTCAAGCTTGTGTTGGTGCGTCGCTACGGCGCGCGTGATTTTTCTCAATGTGAAAAAAACGGCGGAAATTGACAACAGCGGGCGGTATCGCCCTCACGCCAGCCGCAGATCCTTGCGCCAGCTGCGGATTCTTACGCCAGCCGCAGATCCTTGCGCAGGCCGGCGTCCATCATGGCGGCCGGGGCGAAGGTGCGCAGCAGCCGCAATCGCGCGGCCAGGCCGCCGGCCGTGTAGCGCAGTTTCGGTTTCGCCTGCCGCGCCGCTTTCACCACCGTGTCGGCCACCACCTCCGGCGCTTCGGCGCCCGCCATGATCTGCCCGATGCGCAGGGCCACCGCGCCGCGCACCTCGCTGTAGGCGTCGAGTTTGGCGTCCGACTGCAGCAGGTTGGCCTCGAACGGCGTGTTGGTGTAGGCCGGCTCGATCACCACCGAACGGATGCCCCAGTTGCGCAGTTCATGGTCGAGCGATTCCGAATAACCCTCGACCGCGTGTTTGCTGGCAGCGTACAGCGCGCCATACGGCATCGGCAAAAAGCCGAGCACCGAGCCGATGTTGATGATCCGCCCTGCCCCCTGCGCGCGCATGTGCGGCAGCACCGCGCGCGTCATGCGCACCATGCCGAAGAAATTGGTGTCGAAGATCGCCTGCGCCTGTTCGATCGAACTTTCCTCCGCGCCGGCCGGAGCGACCCCGAAGCCGGCGTTATTGACCAGCAGGTCGATGCGCCCTTCGCGCCGGATGACGTCCGCCACCGCCGCTGCGACCGAGGCGTCGCTGGTCACGTCCAGCGCCAGCATCTCGAACTCGCGCCGGCCCGCCGCCTGCGCGCCGCGCCGGCTGGTGCCGTACACCTTGTAGCCGGCGCGCGCCAGGCGCTGTGCGCTCGCTTCGCCAATGCCCGACGATGCGCCGGTAACCAATGCAATCTTGTTATTCATAATGTCCCTCTGGTCCTGGTGGATAAAAAACATATGACGATCATCATATTAGATTAAAAAAAATGCCGCGGGCAGCCTCAGGCCGCCGGCGACAGGTGTTTCAACATGGCCGCGCACAAGGCCTCGGACAGCTTGGGATCGTCGACCGCGCGCGCCAGCGTGGTCGCGCCAACCAGCGCGCACATCATCGCCATGGCCCGCTCGTGCGCCTGCGGCTGGCCCCAGTCTGGCAGCTGGCGAGCGATCAGGTCGATCATTTCCTTGATGTTGACAGTGGCCGCGTGCCGCACCTCGGCGGCCTGGCGCGGCATCTCGGAACACAGCGCCGACACCGGACAGCCGTTCTCGATGGCGCCAACGTGCTGCGGCGACAAATACGCCTGCATGATCGCCTGCAAGGCCTGGCCAGGAGGCGCCGCGGCAGCCATGCGGGTGGCAAACGCCACCCCCTCGGCGCCGGCGCGCTCCGCCGCTTCGGCCAGCAGGGCGTCGCGCGAATCGAAGTGGGCGTAGAAGCCGCCGTGCGTGAGGCCGGCTTCCTTCATGATGTCGGCGACCCCGGTGCCGTCGTAACCGCTGCGGCGGATCGCCCGCGAAGCCACTTCCACGATCCGATCGTGGGTGGCTTCCTTGCGGCTGGCGGCGGGGCGTTTGGCGGATGGCGATTTCATGACGACCATCATATACCATTTTCGGGCGGCGTGCACTGTCTCGCCAAGGCCGCCAATTGCGCCCGCTTGCCGCTCAGCCGGCGCCCAGCATCACCGGGTAGGCGCGACGGTGAAGCTGTAGCTGGCAGGCGCCAGCGCGACGCGGTACTTGACCAGCGGCCGGCCGTCCAGGCTCCAGCCGGTGTCGCCGCCCACGCCGGCCTGGGCCAGGTCGATCAGCAGCGTGCCGTCGCCGTGCGGAGCGATTTCCGAACTCTTCCAGGTGCCGCGCGGACGCAGGTACAAGTCTTCGTACGGGAAAGCCAGCGCATTGAAGGCGATCGGCGCCCCGCCCTCGACCTTCAAGCCGGCGCCGCCGCCGGCGGCCAGCGTCAGCCAGCGTACATCGGTCTTGTTGCCGGTTTCCTGCGGCCGCATGTAGCTGTGATACTGGTCGGCCAGCTTGCCGCTGTAGCGGCCCAGCGCGAAGCCGGTCTGGCGGTCGACGTACGACTCTTGCGGGCCACGGCCATACCAGCTCACGGTGTCGAGCGACGGCGCGCTGTCGAAGCGCAGGCCGAGACGCAGCGGATCGGGCAGATCATCCTTGAGCGGCGTGAAGGTCGCGGCGACCTTCAGCACGCCGGCCGCGTTCATGCTGTAGACGTTCTGCCAGTGCGCCGCGCCGGCCCCAAAGCTGAACAGCACCTTGACGCTGTCGGCGCCGACCTCGATCGCGCGCACCTGGCGCTGGCCGGTGTAGGCCAGCCACACCGCGTGGCTCTTGTCGACGCCGGTGCCTTCGTCGTTGTCGGTCAGGCCGCGCCAGAAGTTGGGCGAACCGCCCTTCAACGCGGTCTTGCCGTCGATGCGGTAGTCGACCAGGCCAGTCGTCGCGTCGATCACCAGCGCGGCCGCGCCGGCCTTGAGGCTGATCTCGTCGCCGCTGCGCACCGGCTTGACGAAACCGCCGGCCAGATGCGGCGCCTGCCCCTTGGCCAGCACGAATTGCGACCAGCCCATCACGCTGCCGGGCGCCACGCCCATGGTCGAGCCATCGCGCGCGATGGCGCGCAAGGTGAGCACCAGTTCACCGTTGCCGGCGCCGGCCTTGGCCAGCTTGAGCGCCACCTGCTGCGCCTTGCCGGCGCCGACCCGCACGCCATCGAGCTTGCCGCCGGCGACCTTGACGCCGTCGCGCGTCATGATCCATTCAAAGTCGAGCGCCGACAGGTCGCGGAAGTCGTAGCGGTTGACCACCGTGATCTTGCCGGATGCCGGATTGCCCTCGAAGACCACCGGCGAATACACCTTCTGCAGTTCGTAGTATTCCGGGTCGGGCGTGCGGTCCGAACGAATCACGCCGTCGCCGACCACGCTGTTGTCGCCGTGGCTCGGATTGAGGTCGAAGCCCGAGGCCCAGTAAGTGCGGCCCTTGTCGTCCTTGGCGTACACGCTCTGGTCGACCCAGTCCCACACGAAGCCGCCCTGCAGCTTTTTGTGGGTGCGGATCGTCTTCCAGTAGTCTTCCAGGTTGCCCAGCGAATTGCCCATCGAGTGGGCGTACTCGCACTGGATCATCGGCTGGGTGTAGCGCGGGTCGTCGGCGTAGTCGGCCATCTTGACGATGTCGTCGTACATCGGTGCGTAGATGTCGACATAACTGTTGGGCCGGTGGTCTTCGGCGAAGGTGCCATGGCCGAGGTAGCTGATCAGGCGGGTCGGATCGTTCTGGCGAATCCACTTCGCGGCGTTCTCGAAATTCGGTCCCGTGCCGGCCTCGTTACCGAGCGACCAGATGATGATCGAGGGGTGGTTCTTGTCGCGCTCGACCATGCGCGAGACGCGGTCGAGGTGGGCGAACTTCCAGTGGTCCTTGTAGCCGAGCTGAATCGCGGCGCGCTTGGCCGGATCGCCGGTTTTGTCGCCCAGCTCCATGTAGCCGTGCGATTCGATATTCGCTTCGTCGAGCAGGTACATGCCGTATTCGTCGGCCAGGTCGTACCAGCGCGGATCGTTCGGATAGTGCGAGGTGCGCACCGCGTTGATGTTGGCCTGCTTCATCAGCTCCATGTCCTTGCGCATGGACTCCATCGACATCACGCGGTACGTCACCGGGTCGTGTTCGTGGCGGTTCATCCCCTTGATCATGATGCGCTTGCCGTTCACGCGCACTTCGCCGTCGGCGATTTCCACCGTGCGAAAGCCGATCCGGCTGGCGGTCGCCGAGACCAGTTTGCCGCCGGCGTCCTTGTACTCGACCACCAGGCGGTACAGGTTGGGCGTCTCGGCCGACCAGCGCTTGACGCCGCCGATGCTGCCCTTGAGCGTGACGCTCTGGTCGGCGCCGATCGCGCCGGCCGTGCTCAGCACCGCCTTGTCGCCGTCGTAGATGGTCGCCGCGATGCTGCCGGCCGCGCGCTGGCCGGCCATCGAGGCGGTCAGCGTGAACAGGCCCTCGCTGTAGGTCCGCTTGTCGAGCAGCGCGCTGACGGCGAGGTCGCGCAGGCGCGCCTTCGGCTCGGCGTACAGGTAGACGCTGCGCTCGATGCCGGAGACGCGCCAGAAGTCCTGGTCTTCCAGGTAGGAGCCGTCGGCCCAGCGATACAGTTCAATGGCGATGCTGTTCTTGCCCGGCTTGACGAATTTGCTCAGGTCGAATTCGGACGGCAGCTTGGAGTCTTCCGAGTAGCCGACCTTCTCGCCGTTGACCCAGATGTAGTAGGCCGCGCCGGCCGCGCCGACGTGCAGGAAAACGTCGCGGCAGTTCCAGCCGGCCGGCACCTCGAAGTCGCGCCGGTAGGAGCCGACTTCGTTCATCGCGTGCGGAATGAAGGGCTCATTGGCCGGGAAAGGATATTTGATGTTGGTGAAGACCGGCTTGCCGTAGCCCTGCGCCTGCATCATGCCGGGCACCTCGATGGTCTTCCAGGCGCTGGTGTCGAAACCGCTCTTGTAGAAGTCGGCCGGCCGCGTTTCGGGCGAGGTCGAATAGGCGAACGACCAGGTGCCGTCGAGCGAGCGGTAGTAGTTCGAGGCGGCCATGTCGCCGGCGATGGCTCGCTCGCGCGTCTCGAAATTGAAAAACGTCGCCTTCATCGGCAAGCGATTGACGGCGACCACTTCGGGCTGCTCCCATTCGGCGAGCGGGGCCGCCGGGGCGGCGGCGCAAACGAGGTGCGGGACAGCGGCCAGGCAGGCCAGTGAAATCCATCGTGACATAGGCATTGTGCTTTGCGAATTGGGCGCCCGTCCGCAGACAAGGCGCGCCAGAATTGAAAACGGGCGGAAGGCATGCAATGCCTTCCGCCCCGCGGTTTGTGGAACGGGCCTGCGCCCGTTCCTGTGCCGAACCAGCT